>JACZQN010000009.1 GCA_022545705.1 Nitrospirota bacterium
TCTCCCTGCTCAACACCACCCCAGTAGTGAGCGCACCCGAGACAGACAGTTCCGAGGAAGGCGATAATGATTGCCACTCGCATGATGACCTCGCTTACGGCACATCAATCCCCCCTACGTGGTTCAACCCCGTTGGATGACGGAAAGCCTAGCCCGCCCGTGGGGAGGTGTCAAGGGTTGGGGAAGCGTGCCGTGTGTTGCTCTCATCCTAGGCATCACCTGACCTCCATAACATGGAGCAGGTACCTAGACACTCTACAAAACATTAAATGCTCTACCGCACGCTAAACTTTTATTCTTCAAATACCATGTCAAATTCGCTAGTCCATCATGGCCTTTAATTACCTTCTCAAAGATCTCTTCCCACGTTAAATGTAGAAACCGTTTCTTATACCTGGGCTTTAATATCGAACGAATATTGCGCAGGATTGGCATGCTCTCGGGCTTCCCCCTTTTTACGTTCATGACATGCTGATTCCTCAAGTTCACCACATACCAATCGTCCGACCCTTCGAGCTTGGCCATCGAGGCAGCAAAGATGATATTTCTAAATAATTGTTCATAAAACAGTTTGGGCATCTTCTCGCCGTCGATGATCGTTCGATAGTCGATGAGCGTATTCCTTCTGCAGTATCGCTCGAGAAGCCGATCCATTCGTTTGGGTTTTTCGCCTTCCCTCGCTTCTTTGTCCTCGGCGATAGGGTTCTTGCTGCCAAATTTGGCTTCGATACAGATCACCACCTGTTTTGGGACAACAAGGATGATATCGGGCTCTGTCCCAAAAGGTTTGATATCGCCCTCCAGATGCTGGCGGACTCTGTCAAGCGGTGGATATTTGGTAACCGTCCCATTCTTGAGATCAATCTTGCCACCCCAGAGATACAAGTCCACGTCATCGACAATCCTTCTCCTGGCTATATAACTCACTAAGTGCCTTAACGCATCGCCATTGGAGAGCAATTGAGCAAACACATTATAAGAGAGGGCGTCTTCGCTGTTTTCATAGCATAAGCGCTTGGATTCCAACTTGTTGCCATTGCGCAAGAAATTTTCAACGTAATGGTCGTTGTGGAACATCAAGTTGCGCTTCGTGGATGTTTCCAAGTCGCTTTTCGATGGACCGTTGTAGTAGACGAACCCATTGTTATGAACGCGAATCCCATGTTCTGGGCAAAATGGCACATATCTCATCTGTCCTTTATATCGTTGAAATGGAGCTTTGTGCCGGTGAATATCGATCTGACAGTTTTTGACCGGACACCTGTCCCGGCTTAATTTGGTTTGGTGAAGGTCATTCCGATAAAAGGAGATCGTGCAAGTGGATTTTGGCATCTTCAACCTCGTGCGATAGGTAGCCTTTGGAGGCGCGCTGTTCCCTCATGTGTGAAGTGTAGCGCCGGGTGGGGAGATGTCAAAGATTGGATGTTGAGGGGCGGGCTGTTGCAACACCCCAGAAAACCCCTTAAAGCTCCAGAAAAACGCTGAAAAAGTCTTTTAAAAGTGCTTCAGAAGTCCTTTCAGAAGTCTTTCAACAACGCGTCTAGAAACCCCTGGGGCTCATCTGCTATCCAAGTATCGAATGTACAGTCCGTGCGGGAGGTGTCACCGCCGCGTTAGATGGGCAAGAGTGAGGCGGGGGAATCTGGCTGGCCAGACGCTGGCCCTCGCCACGGAAAGGCGAGGGCCGTACGTCGTTGAGCCTGTGCTTTGTTTGTGCTCCCTCTGTGCAGGAATAGATCGAATCTATGGAATCAGTCGAACCGATGGAATCGATCCAAGTACGCGATCTCGAATAAAAAACGGGGAAACCGTCGCGAAATCAAGCCAGAGCGTAAATCGACCTAATCGCTCTTTTAAGGCGAGGGCCCGGGACTTGGGTGCGAAGAGAGGCTTAGCTGTTTCAGCCCACGAAAGGGAAGGTTAGGTTTTTCCTCCAGAAGAGGTCGAAACATTTCCCAACCGCTCAGCCCATTTGCGTTCCCAACTGCGATGCCAGATAATTTGGAAGAGTGAAGGTAGCCTCTGGTGGGGATGCGTAACAGAAGTTGCGAAATTCGTCCAGTACAGGGAGCCAATTTGAACAAGAAGCCATTTTGACCACCAGGTCGAATGGCTGTTTGTATACAGGCGTTAGATTTTTTCCATCCAGCAAAAAGTTCGAGTAGACCGTATCCAGGATTTCTCGCTTTCGTTTATCATCCATGGATTTGTATAGAAGAACACAGCTATTTGCGAGTTCGAGTGTCTTGCAGACCAGGGGAAAATAATTCGCGGCGCGCATGCGGTGAGCCTGGATATAGCGGATCCGGGCCGACCCCTGGCGCCAAGGGGTCTTCGGGGCTATCCTCGTGAAGAGTAGGTGGACTCTCATGGTTGGTCAACGGGGGTATTTAGATGCGAAAAACGTCGGAAGAAAAAAAGCATTTTCCTTCCAGCAAGCGTAATGCACAAAGAATATCATCCAAAGATTTTTGGGCCGATCGGTGGCAGAACCAAAATACTCCATGGGATTTAGCAGGGCCTCACCCTCATCTTCAAATGGTAGTAGATCTTGCAAAAAAATTGGGTGGGCTATCGAAGGGAGCGAAGTTCTCGATTCCAGGTTGTGGGAGAGCCCACGATGGCGCACAGCTCGCAAAAGATGGGTATTTGGTCATCGCAGAAGACGTTGTTGAAAGGGCCATCGCAGAAGCGAAATCCCAGTACCAAAAACTGCCAGGTCTGACTTTAAGAACTGGCGATTTTTTCAATTGCCCAAAGGAGGACTTAGAGGCCTTCGATGCTATTTTTGATCGGGCAATGATGTGCGCTTGCCCAAAAACAGAACACGCCGCTTTCGTTGACCAATGTGCGAAGCGTTTGAAAAAGGGCGGACTGTTTCTCACTCTGGCTTTTCAGGAATTGAACCTTGATGCCGGGAAAGAAGGCCCTCCATATACCATATCCGAAGAGGAATTACGCACTCTGTTATCCAGGAATTTTGAGGTTTTATATACCGAGTTACGCAATGATGGTGCCACCGGAGTCGTCGTCAAAATGGAACTTCTATGCGTCGCAAGAAAGACTTAACTCTATAGGCTCAAGTCACCGATATCCGTAGCGTAATGGTGACGAATACCCTAAGAAATTTCATAAGTCAGTTGCGAAGTTTGTCCAACCGGGGGAGGCGAAGTGTAAGAAGGATTTGGTGAATAGGAGAAGCAGGGAATTTGGTGGCGACGCATTTGCAGCGAATCGTTGTCTTCACACTGCCAGCATTTCAATACGCCGTGTTTCCTCAGGGGTGAGTTCCAAGCTTTCGACTTGTAAGTCCTCTTTCATGTGTTGTTCGCTCGTCGTGCCTGTCAGCGGCAGCATCCCGATCTGCATGGCGAACCGAAAGATGACCTGCTGAGGCCCTGTCCCTAGGCGCTTTGCGATTCCCCGTATTTCCGGATCTCCGAACACTTGCCGGTTGGCCGTTAACAGCGAAAAGCCCTGATAGATAATGCCGTGGGCTTGGCAGATCTCCCTGACTTCTTTATCCCATGCGAGCACGGCATAACACCGGTTCTGCACCACCATGGGTTTGATGTCCGCTTTTGCGCAGAGCTGTGTGAGTTGGCCGGCATTGACGTTGCTGATGCCAATCATTTTGGTTCTTCCGGTCTTATAGATCCCTTCCATGGCAGCCCACACCTCCCAGTCCGCCTCTCCCAGTCCCACCCGCGAATACGGGCCGTGTAAGACATAGGAGTCCACGTACTCCGTCTGGAGGTGGGTCAGCGAGCTCTCGAAGGACTGATGAACCTGCGTGGTGATATCTGCAGCGGCATCGTAGGGCGTTCTCTGGTCTTGGCCGTCGACCGATGTAAATTTGGTTTGCAGAAACAGCGTGTCCCGCTTGATCCCTTTGTTGTCGAGTGCACGCAGGGCCTCACCCACAAGGGCCTCACTGTAATGGATGAGCTGATTGGCCGTATCAATGGCCTTAAAGCCTGACGATACGGCTAATTGAACCAGTTGCGCGGTGGCTTCCTTCTTCCACGCGGTTCCATACAGAAAGGAAGGAATGCGTACGTTATTATAGGCCGTATAGTTCATGCTGTTTCACCCACTCTGAATGACTGACCCACCACTATCAGAACGCGAGATTCCCTCTTGCCTCGAATGTTGACCCGGACGCACCCCGACCTTACACAGCGTTGCGCGATCAAGGGTACAAAACTTGGCAGGTCATGGGCAATGGGTGGGCGACTACGCAGGTCTTCCCGGCCAATCCAGCATCTTCGTCTCGACGTTTGCCACCCGCGACACCACGGTCGCCGGCGTGGCATTAGTGTCTTTGTTGAACGCTTGGTGCCGAGCAGGGACAGGAAGATACTCAGATGCGGGTGAGCCACGCGTCGTGGGTGGGATCCTCGCCGCGGACGATGTCGAAAAAGGCCTTCTGCAAATCCCGCGTCACGGGACCGGGCGTCCCGTTGCCAATCCGCCGGCCATCCAGCTCTCGAACCGGCGCCACCTCCGCGGCCGTGCCGGTGAGGAACACTTCATCGGCGACGTACATCGCATCACGGGTAAAGCGCTCTTCCACGACCGGGATGTTCCGCTCGCGGGCGAGCTGCAGGATCGAGTTCCTGGTGATACCTTCTAAAATCGACGTGAGTGGCGGAGTGTTCAACCGACCCTTTTGGACGATGAACACATTTTCCCCCGTCCCTTCCGCCACGTAGCCTTCAGGATCCAGGAGAATCGCTTCGTCGTAGCCGTCGGCCTTGACCTCGCGCTTCGCCAGGATGGAGTTCACATAGTAACCAGTGATCTTCGCCCGGGTCATCGAGATATTGACATGATGCCGGGTGAAGGACGAGATCTTGGCCCTGATGCCCCTGGTCAAGGCCTCCTCTCCGAGATAGGTGCCCCACCGCCAGGCCGCAATGGCGAGACGGATTGGATTCTCCCCCGGATACAGCCCCATCGCGCCATCCGCGATATAGACCAACGGCCGGATATAGCATGATTCCAGCCGATTGACCCGCACCGTCTCCACGATCGCATCCGCCACCTGCTTTTTGTCATACGGGATGGTCAGCATGGCAATGTGGGCGGAATCAAAGAGTCGGTCCACGTGCTCGGGAAGACGGAAGATCGCGGAGCCGTTCCGGCCTTGATAACAGCGGAGTCCTTCAAACGCGGCCAACCCGTAATGGAGGGAGTGCGTCAGCACGTGCACGGACGCATCCGCCCACTTCACGAATGTTCCATCCATCCAGATCTTGTCGCTTGCTTCCACCACGGCGGCCCGAACCAGTGAGCAAAGAGCGTGAAAACCGATCGAGAGCAGTAAAGTCACTATAGCAGCGCCCCACAGGGTCGTCAAGAATTTCAAGGACATCTGCCGAAGCAGTCGAGCTTCCCAAGGATGCGCCTCACGGGGCCAGCTTCGTGTGAAATTGACCGTTCTCAGACCCGGTGCTACTTTTTAGATGTCACCCCGTCACCTGCTCCGAGCATGCACAAGTCAGATCCAGCCAAAGCCAGAAGGATCACCCACCCCCAGGGGTTGTTTGATGAACCTGAAACGGGCCTCAAGTTGGCCCCATCAAGCCCGCAAACAGTCGAGCAGGAAGCTCCCGATGAAATCGCGGAGGCCGATGCCCCCACTCCACGACGAAGGCGTTGGATCGCGTTCGCCGGACCCGCGCTGGCCGTGCTCTTCGCGACAGGAGTGTTTGTCTGGCCATCCTTCAAATCCCACGTCTTTTCTCCGATCACCCTGCAACTGGCTGTGGTGCGAGTCACAGACAGCGGCCAGAGAATCACGCTCCTGAATGAAGGCGATCTCGTCTCCAGGCAGGAAAGACTAGGGATCTTCGTCAACCCTGATGACACGCTGTTCCTGTACGTCTGGCACACCGATTCAACCGGCAAGGTCATTCCGATTTTCCCGAATCACGATACCGCGGCACCGAAGAACCCTCTTGAGCCAAAACGCGCGCTTTGGCTCCTCTCTCCCAAGGGCCAAAGAGGCCTGGTTCGCTTGCCCAACACCCCCGGGCTCAAGAAGGTGACGGTTGTCGCCACGCCCAACCCACTGCACAGGCTCCATGATGGGTGGCGCCTGTTGTCCTGGATCGGCCTGGAGGGCTTACGCGATGAGGAAGACACCTTGAGCGATCCTCGCCAGTCATCGGCAAAGCTCAAGAGGGGACGAGACACAGGGACGTTCATCCCGCCCGATCCAGGGACTTCCCCGCCCATTCGCTACCTCGAAGGCGACCCGAATGGGTTTTACTACGAGATCGAGTTCAAGCGCCTCTAGGCTTCCGCCGCCGCTCGCTCATTGTCCAACATTCTCTGCGGGCGCAATCCGCTGACGAGTTCCGTGGTGCGCTCAGAGATGCCCAGCAGCCTTGACGCTGCGCAAGTTTGTGTGATATAAGAGAAAATTCTGCTAGGGGGAAGCGAATATGTACGCGGTTGTAGAGACGGGGGGGAAGCAGTATCGGGTGGAGCCTGGTGACACGTTGAGCGTGGAGAAGGTCGCCGGCGAAGTCGGCAGCCTCCTGGAACTGAAGCAGGTCCGTCTCGTCCAAGGCGAGGACGGGCTCGTGGTGGGTCGTCCGTGGGTCGAACAGGCTTGCGTGACCGCAAAGATCATCAGACAGGGGCGCACGCGGTCCATCACGATCTTCAAAAAGAAGCGCCGCAAAAATTATCGCCGCACGAAAGGTCATCGCCAAGCATTCACCCAGCTTCAGATCACTGATATCAAGACTGCATAGCCTGAGGACACCAAGGGGGGCGGTACATGGCAACCAGCAGAGGCGGGGGGGGATCACGGAATGGTCGAGACAGTAACCCTCAATACTTGGGGGTCAAGGCGTATGGTGGTGAACGTGTGACGGCCGGCAGCATTCTGGTCCGGCAGAGGGGCACAAAACTGCACCCCGGGTTCAACGTCGGTCTCGGACGGGATCACACGCTCTTCGCCCGCATTGCCGGGATCGTGAAATACGAGGGAGAAAGAGCCCGCCGGAGAGTCAGCGTGTACCCAAAGCCACCGATTTCCTGAGGCCGACCGCCGTCCTCACACGCCTGACCCATCGACACTTGTCACCTCGCTATCCGCTGTCCGCAGCCCTGGAATCCTCACCAGCGGAACCGCCACTTCGCGATTCCTTTTCTACTGCGAAGCCATTTTGAACACTCTGGGATTTTAGGGGAGCGTGAGGGTTTGTGATGTTTGTGGATGAGGTCCGGATCTTCGTCAAAGCCGGCCGGGGAGGCGACGGGGTGTGCAGCTTTCGACGAGAGAAGTACGTCCCCCGTGGAGGCCCGGACGGCGGGGACGGGGGGAACGGGGGGAACGTGATCGTGCTCGCTACGCGCCGTTACAGCACGCTTCTGGACCTCCGCTACCAGCAGCATTACGAGGCACAACCGGGGAAATCGGGCGGAGGCTCGAATCGGCGTGGGCGCACCGGAAAGGACGTCATGATCCATGTCCCCGTCGGCACGTTGGTTGCCGATGATGCGACGGGAGAAATCGTGGCAGATCTTATCGCTGATGGGCAGTCGCACGTTGCCGCCCGTGGCGGACGAGGCGGACGGGGCAACGCACGGTTCGCCACTTCGACCAACCGGGCCCCGACTCAGGCCAAGCCCGGGACGCCGAGCGAGAAACGGTGGCTGCGACTTGAGCTGAAATTGCTGGCCGATGTCGGGCTGGTCGGTCTTCCCAATGCCGGCAAGTCCACCCTCATCTCGGCCATCTCCTCAGCGCACCCCAAGATCGCCGACTATCCTTTCACAACCCTCACTCCCAAGCTGGGGGTCGTGTCCTGGTCTGATGCCCGTAGCTTCGTGGTGGCCGATATTCCCGGGCTGATCGAAGGAGCCCACGAGGGGAAAGGGCTTGGCATGCAGTTTCTCCGACACATCGAGCGGACTACATTTCTTCTCCATCTTGTCGATATCTCGGAGTGGTCGTCAGGTGATCCCGTGGTCAGCTTCGAAGTCATGCGAAAGGAACTCATGGCCTATGGCCCTTCCCTGGAATCCCGACCTTTTGCCGTGGTCGGGACCAAGCTGGATATCAAGGGTGACGCACAGCGACTTGGGCGCTTGCGGGTGTATTGCAAGCGACACCGCCTGCGACTCTTCCCCATCTCCGCTGTCACACGCAAAGGGCTCGACGCCCTCGTCCATTTCGTCGGTGAACAGGTCGACTCCCTGAGGGCGCCGTGCGCGACAGCCTCCTAAAAGAAGCCCGCCGCCTCGTGATCAAGGTGGGAAGCAGCCTGGTCGCTTCCCGGGAATCGGGCCTGAGACCGGACCGCATCGAGCGAATTGCAGAAGATCTCTCGAGCATCAAGCGCTCCGGACGCGAAGTGCTCCTCGTGTCATCGGGCGCGATCGTCTCCGGTCTCCAGAAGCTTGGCCTCAGCGCCTACCCGAAGAGCCTGCCCGTCAAGCAGGCCTCGGCTGCTGTCGGGCAAAGCCGCCTCATGTGGGCATACGAGAAGGCATTCGAGCAACTCGGGGAGCAGGTCGCCCAGGTTCTCCTCACCCATCAGGACCTGGAGGACCGCCGGCGTTTTCTCAACGCGCGGCACACGCTCACCACGCTTATCGAATTCGGGATTATCCCCGTGATCAATGAAAACGACACCGTCGCGGTCGAGGAAATCCGGTTCGGAGATAACGATAATTTAGCCGCACAAGTGGCCCATTTGGCGGATGCCGACTTGCTGGTCATTCTGTCCGACGTGGACGGTCTCTTTACCGAAGACCCCCGCCAGAATGCCTCCGCGACCCTCATCCCTTTGGTCACGGAGATCACGAAGGACATCGAACGGCTCGCCGGCTCACCGCGGACCTTCGAGGGCACAGGCGGCATGAGCACCAAGATCCAGGCCGCCAAGACAGTGGCGCAATACGGGGTTGCGACGCTGATCATCAACGGAGAGCAGCCCGGGTTGCTCCCGGCCGTGTTCAACGGCGCGCCGGCAGGCACTTTCTTCCAGCCTCGCAGCCATCGGATGGCCAGCCGGAAGCATTGGATTGCGTTCACGGTGCGGGCCAAAGGCCAGATCGTGCTCGACGGAGGCGCGGTGGAGGCGCTGGTCCGCCGCGGCAAAAGCCTGCTGCCATCGGGGATCCTGGAGGTGGACGGGGACTTCGGTCCAGGCGATGCTGTGGCCTGCGTGGACCAGGAGCGGAAGGAAGTGGCGAAGGGGTTGGTGAATTTCTCCGCGGACACGCTCCGCAAGATGAAGGGACTCAAGACAGCCGACATTCAGAAAGCAATGGGTCCGCAGGAGTACGAGGAAGCGATTCACAGGGACAACCTAGTGGTGTTATGAACGATGTCTGGTAACCCGTGGCTGAAGAATGGAACCCCAGGGCTGGCCGATCAGGACTGAGGACTGAGTGCTGCGGTCCGAGGCTCGGTCCTCAGTCCTCAGCCCTCATACCTGAGTCCTGATATGCGTATCGGCTTGTTTGGTGGCACCTTCAATCCCATCCATAATTGCCACCTGGTCATCGCCGCGCAGACTCGGGATCGTCTGGGCCTCGATCGTATCGTCTTCATCCCCTCCGGAGATCCCCCACACAAGGCATCGGACACCCTGGCTCCGGCTCGTCATCGAATCGAGATGGTGCGGCGTGGGATTGCCGATGATCCATCTTTTTCGGTCTCTGACGTCGAAGTCCGCCGCGCGACCAAGTCATACTCGTTCGAAACGGTGCAAACCTTCCGCACGGAGTATGGCGCCGAGGCAGAGCTGTTTTTTATTGTTGGACTCGATGCCTTTCTCGAGTTCCCAACCTGGAAGCAGGCGTCGGAATTACTCCACTCGTGCCATTTCGTCGTGGTTTCACGCGAGGGCCATTCGTTTGCCTCGCTGGCCGGCTTCCCGCTGCTTCCGACGATTGCCCCCAACTCGTTGGGGGCCCTGGATTCCCGTGATCGAGACCGGCTTGACATTCCGCTGCGCGGAGGCAGGATGATCATCTTTCTCGGGCTTCCTCCCTGCCCGGCCTCCGCATCAGAGATCCGAAGTCGGTTCAAGTCTGGCCTCGGCGCGGCAGCTTTGTTGCCGGCCCCAGTCGAATCTTATATAATGCAGCTTGGGCTGTATCAGGAGGGTCCCGATCGTACCAGCGTCAAAGGCTAGAGCGCTCGCTATTGCCACGGCGTCCCTTGAGAAGAAGGCCGATGACGTCGTGGTGCTTTCTGTCGCCAAGCTGACCTCCGTTACAGATTACCTCGTCGTGTGTTCCGCAGAAACTGATCGTCAGGTCCGTGCCATCGCGGCCCACGTCGACAGCACCCTTTCCGTCAAGCGCGTCTTTCCCCTCAGCACCGAAGGCGCATCGACAGGGCAATGGATCCTGATCGACTACGGCGACGTCGTGGCCCATATTTTCCGCACCGACACCCGCCAGCATTACGCGCTTGAAAAACTCTGGAGCGACGCGCGGCGGGTCCGAGTCCCCGCCGACATGTCCTCTGCCCCGCTTGCTTCGCTACGCCCCGTGCGCAAACGGTCGACGCGCGCTCGTCAACACGGATAGCGAATGGTTCACCTATTGCTGACAGTCTTCGTGATCATCGTCGTCAGCGTGCTCTACGGCTACTTTCATGAGCTGAACCCCGGATCGATCACCCTACGGCTCAGTCCGACCGCCGGGGTTGACCTCAGTCCCGCTTCCCTCGTCCTGATTTCGATGGCGGCCGGCGCGCTGCTCGTCACGCTGTTGGTTGGTATTCGCGAGGCCAAATTCTTCATCTTGAACTGGCGGAGCCTTCGTCTGCGCCGGCGGGAGGAGAAGGTGGAGGCGCTGTATCGTGAGGGGACCCACACCTATCTGTCAAAACGGATTCCCGAAGCGATCGCGCTGTTCCAGAAAGCGCTGGCGCTCGATCCCCACCACACTGATTCCTTGCTGTGGCTCGGCAACATCCACCGCGCGGAAAACAACTTCACGGAAGCGATCCGCTTACACCGCAAAGCGCGCAGTATTGCCGAGCACAACATTGAAGTCCTTCTGGCCCTCGCCAAAGACCTGGAAGGGGCCAAACGGTTTGAGGAGGCGCTGCAGACGTTGCAGGACATTCTCAAACTGGATCCAGCGAACCTGACCGCGTTGACGGGGAAGCGAGACCTGTACACGAGGTTGGAAAAATGGAGCGACGCGCTTGAAGTCCAGCACCGTCTCTTGAAGGCGAACCTCTCGGAGCCCGATCAGCGGACTGAAAACAGCACGTTGGTCGGGCTCACCTATGAAGTCGGGCGGCAAATGCTGGAACGGGGACACTCGGACAAGGCCCGCCACTATTTCCGCGGCGCGATGAAACGGAACAAGCAGTTCTTGCCGGCCTATATCGGCCTCGGCGAGCTCCTCGTCAGGGAGGGGAAGACAAAGAATGCGGTGGGCATCCTCGAAAAGGTGTACGCGAAGACCCGTAATATCATCATCCTTCACCGCCTCGAGGAGTTGTATCTGGAGATGGGTGAACCAGGCGAGATTCTTCGCGTGTACCAGGAAGCGATCCGGCAGGATCCGCTCAACCCTGTGCTGAAATTCTATCTTGGAAAGCTGTACTACCGGCTTGAGATGGTTGACGAAGCGTTTGACCTGCTTTCCAACCTGGAGGGAACCCAGGAGCACACGACCGACTTTCACAAAATCATGGCCAACCTGTACCTCCGCAAGCAACAGATGGACCTCGCCGTGGAGGAGCTGAAAAAGGCGCTCGGGTATAAGAAGCGCGTGGTCGTGCCCTATGGCTGCACGCACTGCCAACAGGAGTCAAGGGAGTGGGCGGGCCGCTGCCCCCAATGCGGCCTCTGGAACACCTACGTGGCCCTCCCCTGGGTCGATGGATCCAGCTCGCCACCTCCCCAGAACGATGGCGAGCTGGAGGCCCGTTCGATCCCCTACCACGGGCTCGCCTCGCCGTTTGAGACTGTGTGACGGAATCTCTCACGTATGAACGGAGCCAGCCGAACGCGCCACCATGTTCTGTACTTAACGATTCTCACAACGAGGGAGCCCCATGACTATTTTCCTGGCATTCGCAGACAAAGCCCTTCGCGATGAGGAGCTGACACGCGCGGAGTGTCACGCTGTTCTCAGGACGTCCGATGAACACATCCTCGAACTGCTGGATGCGGCGTTCAAGGTGCGGGAGCGGTACTTCGGTCGGAAGGTCAGATTGCAGATGCTCTTGAATGCCAAGAGCGGCGCCTGCCAGGAAGATTGCCACTACTGCTCCCAATCCGCCGTCTCCACCGCGGATATCGAGCGGTACGGACTCCTGCCCAAGCACCAGATGCTCGAAGGCGCTCGGCGAGCCGCCTCGGCCAAGGCTCAGCGGTACTGTGTGGTCATCAGCGGGCGCAGCCCACTCGACCGAGAAATCGCCGAAATCGCGGAGGCGGTGAAGGCAATCAAACAGGAGATCCCTATCCAAGTATGTTGCTCACTCGGCTTGTTGAGCGAAGGCCAGGCCAGAACCCTCAAGGAGGCAGGGGTCAATCGCATCAATCACAACCTGAACACCAGTGAGGCGTATCACCCCATCATCTGCACGACTCACACGTTCCAGGACCGGTTGACCACGATCCGACACGCCAGAGCGGCTGGCCTGGAGATCTGCTCCGGGGGCGTTGTCGGTATGGGAGAAAGCGACGACGATATTATTGACCTCGCACTCGCGCTCCGAGGCGTGAAGCCCGACTCGATCCCTGTCAACATGCTTCATCCGGTCTCCGGCACTCCATTGGAGCACTGCCGGCAGCTCACGCCGCAGCGCTGCCTCAAGGTGCTCTGTCTGTTCCGATTTCTTCACCCGCACACCGAAATTCGAGTCGCGGGTGGACGTGAGTTTAACCTCCGGACTCTCCAGCCACTGGCTCTCTACGCAGCCGATTCCCTCTTCGTGGGCGGGTATTTGACCACGCCTGGCCAGCCCGCGCCTGAGGCCTGGAAGATGATCTCCGACCTCGGGTTCGAGATCGAAGTGGACTACCAACACCCTGCGGCCGCATCACCCGGGGTCACCGCCGGGACAGCGCCAGGGACCTATTCATAGCGCAGCCCCTCAGCGACCGGCTGGTGGGCAGCCCAGCGCGCCGGGAAATACCCTGCGGCAAGCGCGACCGTCACCGCAAGCACGACCGCCTCAACGAGCAGCGTGATGGGCAGCGTCCACTGAATGGTCCAGCCAAACGATTGTTTGTTAATGACTTCGACCAGCAGGATCGAGAGCAGGATCCCCCCCAGTACCCCAAGCAGCGCGCCGAGCACACCGAGATACCCCGCCTCCCACAGCACGAGCCGTCTGATCTGCCTGGCGCTCGCCCCGACCGCCCGCAGCGTTGCCAGCTCCCGCTGACGTTCGAGCACCGAGGTCAACATCGTGTTGATGATGCCCAGCAAGGCGATGACTACAGCGATCACCTCGAGGGCATAGGTGACGGTAAAAGTCCGATCGAAAATGGCCAGCACTTCCGCCTTGATCTCAGCATTGCTGATCAGGGCAAGGTGCTCTTCAGGCCCTACCGTGTCCTCGACACGACGCCGCACGGCGCCCGCATCCGCCCCGGGCGATAGATAGACGGGAATCACGGTCATCGTGTCATCATCCCATCGCGCTCGGTACAAGGCCCCATCCATCACCACCTTGCCGCCATCGGTCGCATAGTCATAGAAGACACCCAACACCGGGAAGGATGCCTCGCCCGATGGCGTCATCAAGACGAGCGAGGATCCCGGACTGACGCCCAGGGTTCTGGCCAGCACCTCGGAGACGATGACCCCTTGTTCGTCCACGGTCCGGTTGAGTGTGGTTTCCGAATCGCCGGCCGTGAAGAGGTACCGGCTCCATGTGGCATGGACCCGCAAGTCTCGCGCCACCAGCGACACTGGTTGGCCCTGGACTTCGATGGTGAGCTGCCGGTACGTATCCACCGCCGCAACCCCGGGGATCGCGGCAACCGCATCTGCCCAGGACAGAGGAATCCGGTTGGCCAGCGTGCCGCGCTGATCTCCCACCGGCCAAGAGCGCGGAGTGATGACCAGGTCGGCCATGATGGTTTGGTTGATCCACTCTTCAACCGTGAGCCGGAAGCTTTGAATCATGATTCCCACCCCGACCATGATCGCGACCCCGACCAACAGCGCGGAGATCGTGACGGCGTTCCGGCCCGGCGCCCGCGCGACCTGGTCCGCGGCAATGCGGCTCAGGGCTCCGACTCCACCGGGCCTCTTGTCTGCTCGCCAGGCTACACGGACCATCGGGCCAGCCCCTCGCACCATGAGCGGTGCCAGGCAGGCTAGGCTCAGCAGCAAACACAGCGCCGAGGCATACCCAAACAGCGGGATCCCACCCACAGGCCCGGGTAACGCGAGGGCCCCCGCCAACCCCAACCCCGCACACCCGACCCACGCGAGCGGGCCGGCGCGAACCGTCTGGATGACCTCATACTCGCCGGGCGCGAGGGCACGCGCGGGGGCAGTTCGGCTTGCCGCGAGGCTTGGGGCGAGCCCTCCCATGATGGACACCGCCACGCCCAGCCCCACCCCCTCCAGAGCAATCCTCAGTGGGAGGTCACCGATGCCGACCGCTGCCATGGGCACGGTGACATAGAGATCGGAGACCGTCCGACCCAGGAGGGAGACAAGGCTGTTGGCCAACACAAACCCGAACGCGCTCCCGACCACGCCGCCGATGAGACCCATGAAGGTCGCCTCACCCATAAACAACGCGGCCAAGCCACCGCGCGACATGCCGAGAGCCCGGCACATGCCGATTTCTCGACGGCGCTGCACCACGGCATAGGAAACTGTGTTGTACACCAGGAGCAGCCCGACCAGGAGGCCGACCGCGCTCAACGTCGTGAGGTTGAGTTGAAAGGCCCTGACCATCCGCTCGACTTGCGCGTTCCGGTGAGCGGGACGACGGACGGTCAGCCACGGCGGGAGTGCCCGTGTCAATTCTTGAGCGACTTCGTCAACGGGACGAGCCGGATCGCTCACGATGTCAATTCGGTCCAAGCGACCGACGGCACCGAACAGAGCCTGCGCAGCCGCAATGTCCATGACTGCCAGGGTGTCCCACACGGAGGAAACCCCGGCGTTGGAGTCAATCACGCCCGCGACGACGACTCGGTACACTCGCGTTCCCACCAGGAGCTCGAGGGGACTCCCCTCTGCCAAGTTCCATTCGGCGGCCAGCCGTTGCCCGAGGAAGAGAGCGGTCCGTGACAACAGCTGGTCGAGGGAGGCCCGGGGCTCATCCCCCACTCGAATCCGGAGTGCTTGGAGGTCAGCGGCCTCCAGCAGATCCAGCCCCATCACGCGTAACGCTTTGCCGCGATGGGGCCCTGTGGCGACCACAGCTCCTACTTCCAGGATCGGCGCTGCGGAAAGGACGTCAGGATGAGCAAGGAGGTCGGCGATCACCAACTCGTCCAACCCGAGTTCACCGCCAGAGACCTCCAAGGTCGCCCTTCCAGCGACTGTCAGAACCGCCTCCTCGAAGGACCGCAGTACGTCCAGATTGGCCGTCCGCATCGCGACCGAGACTGAGACACCAAGGGCCACGCCAACGATGGTCATAGCCGTTCGGACGGGCCGTTCTGCGAGGTGACCGCGGCTGAGCAACGCCAATGCTCTCAGCATCGTTCACGCGAATATCAGGGTTCTGCGTAATGGTTCTTGCGGATACATATTTACAGACCAGGGGGAAGTCTGCTAGAGTGAATGTACTAACGCGGGTGATTGATGGCCAAGCGACGTAAAAGCCACAAGAAAGGACGGGGAGGGCGGCCCGGAGGGGGAAACGCCGTCAGCCGCACGGTGACCCCGCGGCAAAAGGAAATTCTTCGTCTGGTCGCCCAGGGACTGACGAACCGCGAAATTGCGCACAACCTGAAAATCAGCGTTCGGACCGTCGAGGTGCACCGGTTTAACTTGATGCGCCGCTTAAAGGTGCGCAACGTGGCCCAACTGCTGCGTCAGGCTCTTCTCCTGCGTCTCTTGCCGAAGAGTTTCTTGACGAGATAGCTGCTCTCAGAGCTCTTTGAGCTTCCCCACGCAGGCTGAGGCCGAGTCGTACCCCTTCTTTCCAAGCACCACGGCCAACTCGGATTCCAGCCGCTCGAACACGCCGGTTCCCTCTTCCACGAACGCGGTCCCGACCTGAACGGCTGAGGCTCCACACAGCAGGTGCTCAAAGGCATCACCCCCCGAGGCGATGCCGCCCGTCCCGATGATGGGCACCCGGCCTCCGAATAACTTCCAGAACGCGCGCACGTTGGCGAGTGCCATCGGTTTAATCAGTGGGCCTCCGAGGCCCCCAAACCCTCCCTTGGGCTTGATCACCACAGATTCCTTCTCGAGGTCCACGACCAGGCCATTCCCAACCGAATTGATCACGGAGAGAAACTCCACACCGACTCGATCAAGAATCTGCGCCATCTTGTCCTGGTGGGCTGGATCGAAATAGGGAGGCAGCTTCACGCCCATCGGCGTCGTCACGACTTTGCGAACACGCTTCAAGAGACGCTCCGTAACATCCGCATCGTACCCGATCTGCGGCTCGCCGGGAATGTTGGGGCAGGATAAGTTGACCTCGATGAGATCTGGCTTGCTGGCGTTGATCGCTGTCGCGATCGTGACGAAATCCTCTTCACCGAACCCCGCGACGCTGGCCACGATGGGTTTGCCGAATCTGCGGAGCTCAGGAATGAGCGCGGCATAGGCGCGGTATCCCAGGTTGGGCAACCCCATTGAATTGATGGACCCGTTCGTAAAGGCATAGTACCGGGGTTCGGGATTCCCCTGGCGCGGCTCGAGCGTCATGGACTTTGTGACGATCGCTCCGGCCTGTGACCGGCCCAGCGTTTCAAGCTCTTCGCGGGTCACGCACCGCGCCCCCGCTGCATTCATGAAGCAGCTCGGGAAACGGACGCCTGCAATGCTCGTGGTGAAATCCATAGGGTGGCTCCTCAGGTGGCCCGAGCATCCAACTGGCCATCGCGCATCATGTGAACCGTGTCAGCCTGTCGCGCGGCGTCGGGACTGTGTGTCACCAGGATAATGGCCTGCCCGAATCGTTTCGGCAAAGACCTCAAGAGAGCGATAATCTCGCTTCCCCTCGTCGAATCCAGATTCCCGGTTGGCTCGTCTGCGAGGATCACCTGGGGACGGTGGACCAGCGCTCGGGCAATGGCCACGCGTTGCTGCTCGCCTCCCGATAATTCGCCCGGCCGATGTTTCGCTCGAGCCTGCATCCCGACCACATCCAGATGCTCCGCAACGCGATCACGCACCGGTGAGCCCCCTTCACCTTTCAAAAGCAGCGGCAATGCCACATTTTCTTCAGCCGTGAGACTGGGGATGAGATGAAAGGACTGAAAGACCATTCCGATCAACTCCCTTCTGATCGTCGTCCAGTCCGTATCCGTAAAATTCTTTGCAGACCGACCGCCGAGAATTATTTCCCCTGAGGTCGGCGCATCCAGACCGGCGACGAGATGAAGGAGCGTACTCTTCCCGCATCCACTCGGCCCCATCAAGGCACAAAACTCACCCTGCGACACACTGAGGCTGACATCCCGGAGGGCCGTGACCACGGCACCCCCCCGATCGTAGGATTTGGAAACATGATCGAGCCTGACCACGCCGAGCCACCCTGAGCATCCCGCGCGGTGCTCACCTGACAGCCTGGTGACGATGGCGCCCCCAGGGCGATCACATTCCCATGAGACACCCTGGCATACCCAGCCCGCCACGCTTGTCGGAGCCGCGCGAATCTCGTATACCATACCCCCTTGCAAGCTCACAACCGATGCTTCATGATCTTGACACCCTTGCGGCGATTACCTTACAAGACAACGCGGGTTGTCCCGAAGTCGGTTCTGGTCAACGGGCACCAGAGCCTATCCCAAAAGGACCCATGTTTCCCCTGGTCTCTGGCATTCGGCGATTCTTGCATGTCATCTTACCGGTCAACTGTGCGGGCTGCGGGAAGAGCCTATCGGACGATCCGATCCCCTTTTTCTGCCAGTCCTGTTGGGCAAGCATTCGGCTGCTTCGCGGTCCCGCCTGCCCCAGATGCGGTCGTCAGTTCGCCTCCCCGATGACGTTGAAGCACAGTCCCTCGCATCTGTGCGCTGTGTGCCGGAGGCGCCGCCCGTCCTACACACAAGCCTGGTCATCCTACGCGTACGAGCCGCCATTGCAAGAAGCCATTCGGCTGTTCAAGTACCGGCGGAAGGTGGTGCTCGCAGATGCGCTGGGGGAGCTCTGGTCAAGTTCGTGGCATGATGTCCCGGCCATTGATGTGCTGATCCCGGTTCCCCTGCACCCGGCTCGGTTGAGGGAGCGCGAATTTAACCAGTCGCTGTTGCTGGCGGATCGATTGAACCGCCGCTTGCATCTGCCGATCTCACACGATAACCTCGTCCGCGTTCGGGCGACAAAACTCCAAAGCGAGCTGCCCCGCGCAGCTCGGCTCAAAAACCTCCGTGGAGCCTTTGCTGTGCGAAGACCCGGTGAGGTCGCCAGCAAACGGGTGTTGCTTGTGGACGACGTGTTGACCACAGGGACGACAGTGAACGAATGCGCGAAGGCGCTCCGTAAGGCGGGCTCGGGCGATGTCTATGTCGTCACGTTAGCGAGAACCGTTTGACGAACAAGTACTGAACCCTCATGCCGATTTACGAATATCGCTGCGCAGACTGTGGGAAACGGAGTAGCGTGCTCAGCCTGAGCCTCAGCTCCACGCCGACCCCAGCCTGCAAACATTGCCGCAGCCTTCGCCTCGAGCGCCTCATGTCACGGTTCGCGGCTCCAAAGTCCGAAGACGCCCGCCTTGAATCACTCGCCGACCCCAGCAACTTCGGCAACCTCGATGAAAATGACCCCCAGAGCATGGCGCGATGGATGAAAAAGATGGGTCGGGAAATGGGCGAGGATGTCGGTGAGGACTTTGAGGAGGCGCTGGACGAAGCCGGGGCCGAAGGCGGAGAATCGGACGGCACTGACCTAGACTGACATCTATTGGCAACAATATTCGCTTGACAACGTGCGAGCCTCATCCTAGGATAGCCACGTAGCTTCCCCTATCACGCTTGGACCGGCCAGACGTGACTGATCATGCCGCAATCAGTCAAGGACGAACTGCTCACCGTAGCCGAGACATGCCGCTATCTCAAGATTGCTCCTCGGACATTGTACCGGTACATTCAGAACCAGCGATTGCCGGCGTTCAAATTGGGAAAGGAGTGGCGTTTCGTACGCTCGGATCTCGTGCAGTGGCTCCGTCAGCGTCCCAGGGTCCGTCGGCGGCGAGCGTAATCAGGAGGCCCTCACATGTTTGCTGGTGAGTATCTGTGCAAACTCGATGAGAAAGGCCGGTTTATTGTCCCCAGTCCTATGCGGGAACGACTGGAAGCCGCCGGGAACAGCGTGATTTTTCTCAAGGGGGCTGAACAATCTCTCTGGGTCTATCCGATGGCGGAATGGGAGAAGGTCCTCGAACGCACGAAGACCAAACTCGACGAGGAACAGAGCCGACTGTTCATGCATTTCGTGGTGTCTGAGGCAGGCACCTCTGACGTGGATCGGGCGGGACGGATCCTGATCCCTGGGCGCCTCCGGAAGCTGGTCCCCGTAGACGAGGAGCAGGAGATCATCCTGGTCGGCCTCTACAACCACATGGAAGTATGGAATCCCGCCGAGTGGCGGCGATACTTGGGCCAGGCTGAAGACAAGTACGAACAAAACCTCAGCAAGATCCTCAATCTGCTCTAACCCGAGAAGGTGCCACGCCCATCCCGGATAGGCCGCCCGCGAGAGCAAGTCGTTCCTCTTCGCCTCACATCGTACCGGCCTCCTGATGGTGCGCAAGATCCCGCTCGAGCCCACGTGGGCAGTCCAGCGGGTGAGGCGCTCCGAAATTACCTCCGTCGCGGCCGCCCCGCGCGGCCAGGTTATGTACCTATCGCCTCGACGTGGCCACCCGTCGCTCCTGCTTTGAGTTCATCCGAGCGCCTCGTCATCAGCTTGCCGGTACCGCCGAGCATCAACCACCAATACGCCACGGTGAACGGCCGTCGCGTGCTGTCAGCGGTGGGGCGACGGTACAAAGCCTTCGTGGCTCAACAGATCTTGGTCCTCCTGGCACGGTTGCCTCAGCGAGAGGCCCTGCTTCGTTCGTTGCATGCCCACTATCTCGCCTTATCGATTCATTTTCACTTCAGGTCGCCGCTGCGTCGCGATGTGGACAGCGGCCTGAAAATCACGCAAGACGCTCTCTGCGAGGCACTAGGAATCAACGATAATCGCGTGGTTGAAATCCACCTTCACAAGGTTCTCGGCGTCAAGCATCCCTACATCGAGGTCTCACTCTGCCCTTCAGCGACACACCAGGCTTCCATACTACCCCGTACGAAGCGCACCGCTCCCTCACGAGGCTGAGTCTCCCTCCTTGCCCTGCCTCAACCCGATCCTGAACCGGCTCCCGGTCCCGAACCGCCACCTCTCAAACCGGCTCCAGAATCTCCCCCATAACTCCCACCTCCTGCCGAGAAATCTGCAACGCCTGCTCTCCCACCGAAACTCGAGAAGGCGCACCGTTGACGAGCACCACGTCACACCCGACCATTCGGGGTATCCAAAGACCATCCGCCGGAATAGAACTGCTGAGGCCAGTCGAATCGTGATGGTCGTCGATCGGTAGGACGAGCTCCTTACAGGACAGCTTGGGGTACCCCCACTGCCTTCGCAGGAGGCCCTCAGCCAGCTTGATAAGGATGTCCGAGTAAACGGCCGGACTTGACTACGGTCTCGCGCCTCGTCCGGTTAGTCGGGGTGCATCCGCTCTATAGCCTGATCATGGTGAACAACGGTGAGCGCGGGATTGTGACTTCCATGACCCCCGGCAAACTTTATCAGCCGGTGGTCACGCTGATTCAAGACCCAGACGGGAAGTCCTACACACCGCCTATTGCTGTGGGCCTCTCCGATGAAGCGGAAGAAGCAGGCGCCCAGCTCTGGGCACATCAAGGCGAGAGCCAAAGGATGGACGACTAACAGGGACCGGAATCCTGGAGGTCTGCTCCCAGACTCACACACACAACAGGCCGTCCCACCCGTGGGCGGACGGCCTGTCTTCAAGTACTCGCTTCTACGCAGGCGGACGACCTGACCGGCGTCAGGCTACTGCGCAACGCTAATCCGGTCCCTAATCGCGTCGAACGTCACCTTGGGAACGACGTTCTTCGCCACCAGCTCCCCCTTAATCCGGTAGGGCCGATTCTTGACCACTTTATCAGCTACTTCTTTCGTCAAGCCTAAGAACAGCACCATATCGTTTGCCGACGCCTTATTCACATTGATCGGCGCCAGACCAGGCTGTGAAGTTTGTCCTGCCGACCCCACCTTGGGCCTAGCGGGAGGCTGAGGAGCCGTTGGTGGAGTGATCGCTGCGGGTGGTCGCGCCGGAGCCACGGGCTGGGGCTGTTTCTTCAGCTCCTTCTTGTAGCGGGCCACCATTTTGTTGAGAGCCTTGTTCCGCTTTTTCAGCCTCTCGTGCGCCTTGTACAGAGTCCGATAATGCGTTGACAGACCCTTCGTCCGCTCGACCAATTCCTTGAGTCTCCCCTCCGTAGTCGCTCGTTCCTTGTCACGGCTGTCTTTAATCCGCTGCAATTCCGCCTTCGCCAACTCCACATCGACAGCTAACTCCTCGTTCTGGTTCCAGAGGCCTTTTACTTCCTGCTTCAACGCGTTCTTCTGCGTCTGCACCCGCTCCAAATTGGCTTTCGCGTCTTCCGCCTCCATAACGGATTTATCGTATAGGCCTTTCGAAACGACACATCCGCCGGATACCACCGCGGCTATCAGGATCACGCCGATTGTCACATCCCTCCTCATTCAGCCCTCCCTGTATCTGTTCACGTGTCCGTAGAGGTCAAGCGCCCCTTCTCCTCTTTTTTAATCATGTGTAGTTCATCAACTGCATTTTGTCAACAGGTCCAACGATTTACACACTCGGCCAGTGCGACTCGGGAACGCCCGGGCGACTATTCCTCACCATGCGTAGCCTTGACTCAGCAACGAGAGTCTGTGATCATGCCGCCTGCCGCACGACGGATCAACGCAGCGACCGGCTTCCCTCACTCTCAAGAAACACCGTAGTGCTGCCTATGGACAAGTGGGGAGCCGAGCTTGCCCTCCTGTTGGGGATCGTGGAGGGCCTCACCGAATTTCTGCCAATCTCCTCGACTGGACATCTTATCATCGTTGGGCACTTGCTCGGCTTTACAGGAGCTGTGGCAACGAGTGTGGAGATTTCCATCCAACTCGGTGCAATCCTGGCAGTCATCGCCTATGAGCGACAAAAGTTGGCCCTGTTCCTGTCCCATTCTTTCCAGGAACTCGCTGCGTTCCGAGCCATGACGCGCGACCGCCGCCCGGGCGGCCCTGGAGCGACCCGAGAGGGATGGCGAGCGGCTCTACACCGATCAGCCAGCGAACACCGGAACCTGTGGTTCTTCATCGGGCTCGCCTCAGCGTTCTTACCTGCCGCTGTTGTGGGGCTCCTCACTCGTAGCTGGATCGAAACCTATCTGTTTACTCCACAGACGGTCGCGGCATCGCTCATCATCGGGGGCCTTATCATCTTGGGAGTCGAGTCCTTGGCGGATCGCGTTCGCTTCAGCCAACTAGATCAAATCAGGATCCCAACCGCGCTTTGGGTCGGGCTTGCGCAATGCGCCGCCCTCATCCCTGGCGTGTCGCGTTCCGGTGCAACGATTATCGGCGGACTGTTGGCGGGTATGGACCGCAGGCTGGCCACCGAATACTCGTTCTTCCTAGCCCTGCCCACGATGATTGCCGCGACGGTGTACAAGACACTTCAATCCACAGACCTTCTGACAAGCGAGGATTTCCTCGCTCTGGCGCTGGGAATGCTCGTGGCCTTTCTGGTCGCTTGGGCGGTCATCGCGGTGTTCTTAGCCTTCGTCAAACGACACACATTGCACATCTTCGCCTACTACCGCATCCTGCTCGGAGTCGCGGTCCTGTTCGTGTTTCAGTAATCCCGGTCACGGTTCTCCTACTTCTACCAGAACGCGGATCGCGCTCGATCGGAACCAGGGCAAATAGCAAAATCAAACGTGAGACATTCTGGTTGCCACTTTTGCCTTTTGCCTTTTCACTTTTGCCTTTAGCCCGCATTATTTATGCCGGTTCGTCGCGTTCCACCCGTTGCTCCGCTTTGCAACGGGTGGTCAGTACGTTGACCGAGCGAGCGGCGAGTCCGCCCGCCTGCACGCCGCGGCAGCCGCATGCAGGCTGGTCGCAGCAGCGAATGGGCGATTGCAGTAGAAGCGTTCATGAATCATGCGGGTTGGGTGAGGACGGATGGGGTGCTCGCAACAAGACATACGTCGCACCTACGATCGTTCCTGCTGGATGGCGACGTTGGTTTCTCGTTTCTCGAACGCGAGATGGAGAATGAGGACAAAGACTCCGACGCTGATGGCTGCATCGGCCACATTGAAGGCAGGCCAGTGGTAGCCTTTGATCGAGAAGTCCAGAAAATCGATCACCTCCCCCAGACGCACGCGATCCAGTAAGTTGCCGATCGCCCCACCAAGAATCCCGGCCACGCTCAACTGCCCGACCCAGTCATCCTCGCGAAGACGCAAAAAGATCATCCCAAGGAGCAGAAGCGCTAAGATCGAGGTGACCCCAAAGAAGAGCAGGCGGAACTCATGACTGCTGGAGGCCAGCAGGCCAAAGGCTGCCCCTGGGTTTCTGATGTACGTGAGGCTGAAGAAATCCTGAAGCACCGAAATGGACTCATGCAAACGCATGGTCTGCATGATGTACGCCTTGGTGGCTTGGTCCAAGGTCGTGATCCCCACGCCCACGACAGCCAGGCTGATATAGCGCGCCGCCGGTCGCATCAGCGGATCGCCTCCACACAGCGATCGCACAACGCCGGGTGCTCCGCATTGCCCCCCACCGACTCGCGATAGTTCCAGCACCGTTCGCACTTCAAGCCGGCAGCCTTGACGACATCCTGAACCGCACATCCTGCTCCAGGCGAACTCACCAACATCCCTTCCGTCGGGATCTGTTCAACGGGATGTAATTCAACCTGGGAAACAATGAAGAAGCTGGCCAAATCGAGGGTCGTGAGCAAATCATGGATCGGGTGTGTCGCCTGCAGAAGAACACGGGCCTCCAGAGACGAACCAATGAGTTTTTCACGACGCCTCATCTCCAGCGCTGATTGCACTACGGTTCGGACAGAAAGCATTCGCTCCCAACGTTCCATGAGAGCCGTATCTGACCACCTCGGATCCGGCTCTGGAAACGATGCCAGATGGACGCTCGGCACATTCGGATGCTCGCGCACGCTTTCTGGCAACATCCGCCAGATCTCATCGGCAGTAAAGCTCAGGATCGGCGCCATCAACTTCGTGAGCGTCACCAGTATCTCCAGCAGCACGGTCTGAGATCCACGCCGCGGTGGGGAGTCCCTATGAAACGTATACAGCCGGTCTTTTAAGATGTCCAGGTACACCGCACTCATATCCACCGAGCAGAAATTGTTCAGCTCGTGAAAAATCGCATGAAACTCGAACTCCTCGTATGCCTGTCTGACGCGTCGGGCCAGCTTTGCTAGTTGAAGGAGTGCCCAACGGTCCAATTCTGGCAGTTGCGCATAGGGAATCCGATGAACGGATGGATCGAAGTCATAGAGATTGCTCAGCAGAAAGCGACACGTGTTCCTGATCTTGCGATACGCTTCCACAAGTTGGTTCAGGATTTCCGGCGAGATTCGCAGGTCCTCGCGGTAGTCCTGGGCGGCGACCCACAGCCTCAGGATGTCTGCGCCGGACTGCTTGATGACCTCCTGGGGCGTGACCACATTGCCCGCCGACTTGGACATCTTTTTGCCCGCTCCGTCCACCACAAAGCCATGCGTGAGCACGGAGCGGTAGGGTGCCTGCCCGTCCGTCGTGACCGCCGAAAGCAACGCGCTGTGGAACCACCCCCGATGTTGGTCCGACCCCTCGAGATAGAGGTCAGCCGGCCACCACGGTTCCTTCCGTTTCTCGCCCCATCGCTTGAGGACCGCCGCGTGGCTCACGCCTGATTCAAACCACACGTCGAGAATGTCGCGCTCTTGTTCAAAGGCCTGCCCGCCGCACTTCGGACAAGTCGTTCCCTTCGGCATCAGGTCCACCGCCGGTTTCTGGAACCACGCGTCGGCGCCCTCCTTGGCGACCAACTCCACGAGATACTCGATCACGCCGGGATCGTTCACGACGTGGCGGCACGCCGTGCAGGTAAAGGCGGGAATCGGCGTCCCCCACACCCGTTGGCGGGAAAGACACCAATCCGGGCGGTTCGCGATCATGCCGTAGATTCGTTCGCGTCCCCACGGAGGAATCCACCGGACGCGATCGATTTCGTTCAGCGCTTGGGCACGCAACTGGTTGGTCTCCATCGAGACAAACCATTGTTCTGTCGCCCGAAAGATCACGGGGTTCTTGCAGCGCCAACAGTGGGGATAGGAGTGCGTCGTCGTACTGTGACTCAGCAGCAACCCCTTCTCGTTTAACTTGTCAATGAGGCCCGGATTGGCCTTGAAGACATGCTGCCCGGCGAACTCCCTGAAAGAATCTGTGAAGCGCCCCGCATCATCCACCGGCACGAACATTTCGAGCGGCTGCGAGATGAGGCCCTCGTACTGAGGCGACTGATATTTCTGCGCCAAGAGGTAGTCGTCGTGCCCATGGCCCGGCGCGATATGGACGCACCCGGTTCCCTGCTCCAGTGTCACGAACTCCCCGAGCGTGACCGGAGAAGGTCGTTCCGAGAATGGACGGCGGCAGTCCAGCCCTTCAAACCCGTCACGCCCCTTTTTCACACCCAGCACGACATACTCAGACCATCGGCAGGCTTTGGCCACCGCCTCGACCAGCTTGTGCGCGATCACGAAGATCTCGCCCTTGACCTCCACGAAAGCATAGTCAATGTCCGGATGGAGGCACAGGGCTTGGTTCGCGGGCAATGTCCACGGTGTGGTCGTCCAGATCACCACGGAGATCGGACGTTGCTCCTTGTGTGCAAGGTCGAACCCGTTCGGCAACTTGCCGGCCACCGGAAACTTGACGTAAATAGAGGGCGACGTGTGGTTTTCATACTCCACCTCGGCTTCGGCCAACGCGGTCTGGTCAACGGTACACCAGAGCACCGGCTTCAAGCCTCTATAGACACCCCCCCTGGCGACAAACTTGCCAAACTCACGAAGGATCGTCGCCTCATACGCGGGATCCATCGTGAGATAAGGATGCTCCCAGTCCCCGAGGACACCCAAACGACGGAACTCATCCCGCTGGATTCGGACATACTTCTCGGCGTAATCCCGACAGAGTTTGCGGATCGCGAGCTTGTTGAGGTTCTTCTTTTTCTCGCCCAACTCCTTGAGGACCTGGTGCTCGATCGGCAGCCCATGACAATCCCAGCCGGGGACAAACGGGACCCGGCATCCGGCCATCGTCTTGGACTTGATGATGATGTCCTTTAGGATCTTGTTCAGGGCGTGGCCGATGTGAATGCGGCCGTTTGCATACGGAGGGCCATCGTGCAGGAGATAGAGAGGCCGTCCATTGCCCGCCTGCTGGATGCGCTCGTAGAGCCGCTCGCGTTCCCACCATGCGAGCAATTCCGGCTCCCGCTGCGGCAGATTGGCTTTCATCGGGAAGTCCGTCCGGGGCAGGTTGAGCGTTGCTTTATAATCCATGGAGAGGGATTGGTGTGGCCGGGATGCACGGACCGGCGCTGAGCCATGCGGAACGTGTTTGCAACTGGACGCCAGCCGCTAGCTCACCGCCATCATGCGGTCGAGTGCGAGCTTCGCCCAGACTTTCTCATCATCTGGCACGAGGATGTGGTTGACCACGTGTCCCTCGGCCAGGTTTTCCATGGCCCAGCAGAGATGGGGGGCGTCAATGCGGAACATGGTCGCGCATTGACAGACCGTCGAGGACAGGAAAAATACCCGCTTGTCAGGCTGTTTGCGCTTCAGCCGGTTGACCAGATTCAGCTCGGTTCCCACGGCCCACATGGTCCCGGGCGGAGCCGCGGCTACCGTTCGAATGATGAATTCCGTGGAGCCAACGAGGTCAGCCCGGCTCACAACCTCCTCATGGCACTCAGGGTGCACGATGATCTTCACGTCTGGGTACTGCTTCCGGAAATAGTCCACGTGTGCTGGCTGGAACATCTGGTGGACGCTACAGTGCCCCTTCCACAAGAGCAGCCGCGCCTTCCGGATCGCCTCCACACTGTTGCCGCCATTTGGCTGGAAGGGATCCCAGACGACCATCTGCTCCCGGGGAAGACCCATTTTATTGGCGATGTTCCGCCCAAGGTGCTCGTCGGGAAAGAACAAAATCTTCTCGCGGCGAGCCCAGGCCCACTCCATCACGGCTCTGGCGTTCGACGAGGTACAGGTGATGCCCTCATGCTCGCCACAGAACGCTTTCAGGACCGCCGCTGAGTTCACATAGACCGCCGGCGTGACGGTCTCTTCGACCGGGAGAATCCGCGCCAGGGCCTCCCAACACTCATCCACCTGTTCGATCGCAGCCATGTCGGCCATTGAGCAGCCAGCCGCCATGTCCGGAAGAATGACGGTCTGGTTCGACCGACTCAGGATGTCGGCGGTCTCGGCCATGAAATGGACCCCGCAGAAGATGACGTACGGGCGCTCGGCATGCTCCGCCGCAAGCTTGGCGAGCAGGAGCGAATCTCCTTGGAAATCGGCGTGCTCGATGACTTCGTCCCGCTGGTAATTGTGTCCCAGCACCATCACTCGATCGCCGAGCTCCCGCTTTGCTTCCACCGTGCGCGCGTACAGCTCCTCGGCGGAGAGAGTCTGGTAGTCGGTGACCGATCGCTGAATCGCGTCCAAGCCGTTCACTCCTTCTCGCTCCCGCGTCGCTCCGGTTCGCCTCAGACGACGGAGGATACGCGGCGCGGGCCTCACGCTATGCACGCCATTTTACGCTACTTTCTTGACGACAATCAACGGACGCGTACGCCACAGGTGTCTCTATCCGAGTATTGGCCACGGAGTGGCTGGCCCTGGTCCCTTGCACAACTGGACACGGATGGCGGTTGACAACCGAAAAACCCACGGTGTACGATCTGTCTGGATAGCTAGGGGAGCCTGAAGGCTGAGAGTCCGGTTCACCGGACGACCCTCCGAACCTGACCTGGATAATACCAGCGTAGGGAAGCGGCAGCAGGAGTCGGAACGCGAGATGACCTGAGCCGCACCACTACCTGGTGCGGCTTTTTTTATGCTCACAACAATCTGAGAAAGGACCTCCTTTATGAGCAGCTCACGCGACTCCCACCCGCCCGCTCTGCTCACGACGACACCCTTTCCTGCTTCACGCAAGGTGTACGTGGAAGGTTCCTTGCCGGGGGTCCTCGTCCCCATGCGTGAGATTACACTGACGCCGACACAGGCGGCAAACGGAGGCCCCACGACCCCGAACGCATCCGTGACCGTCTATGACTGCTCAGGGCCTTACACAGATCCCAACGCCAAGATTGACATCCGAGCGGGCCTGACCCCGCTTCGGCGCGCGTGGATTTTGGATCGAGACGATGTGGACGAACTCCCTCACGTGTCTTCGGAATACGGGCGCCTGAGGGCCGTCGATCCCAAACTCGCTGACCTGCGTTTCCGCCATCTCCGCAAACCGCTTCGGGCGAAGCCCCGCATGCATGTCACCCAAATGCACTATGCCAGGAAAGGGATGGTCACCCCGGAAATGGAATACATCGCTATCCGTGAGAACCAATCCCTCGAACGCATCCTGGAACCTGCGTCATCCCTAGACAGCCATGGGGGTGGCGTGGCCCAGCACCCAGGCCAGGCCTGGGGGGCGCGCATTCCCGCCAGGATCACACCGGAGTTTGTCCGAGACGAAGTCGCGCGAGGGAGGGCAATCATCCCGACCAATATCAACCACCCGGAAAGCGAGCCAATGATCATCGGTCGGAACTTCCTGGTGAAAATCAACGCCAACATTGGCAACTCAGCAGTGGCGTCCTCGATTGAAGAGGAAGTCGAAAAAATGATGTGGGCGACGCGGTGGGGTGCGGACACCGTCATGGACCTCTCCACCGGCAAGAATATCCACGAGACTCGCGAATGGATTCTCCGAAATGCCCCGGTCCCGATCGGCACCGTCCCGATCTACCAAGCCCTGGAGAAAGTCAACGGCAAGGCCGAAGAGTTGACGTGGGAGATCTACCGAGACACGCTGATCGAACAGGCTGAACAGGGAGTGGACTATTTCACGATCCACGCCGGCGTGCGGCTCCGGTACGTGCCCCTGACTGCCAAGCGGATGACGGGAATCGTCTCCCGTGGCGGCGCGATCCATGCGAAATGGTGCCTGGCACACCACGAAGAAAATTTCACGTACACGCACTTCGAAGAGATCTGTGAGATCATGAAGGCCTATGACGTCTCCTTCAGTCTCGGGGACGGGCTACGCCCCGGCTCCATCGCCGACGCGAACGATGAAGCCCAGTTCGCGGAACTGGAAACCCTGGGCGAGCTGACCCGCATCGCCTGGAAGCACGAGGTGCAGGTGATGATCGAGGGCCCCGGCCACGTCCCGATGCACTTGATCCAGGTGAACATGGAGAAGCAGCTGGAGGCCTGCCACGAGGCACCGTTCTATACCCTGGGACCGCTGACGACCGACATCGCCCCGGGATACGACCACCTCACGTCCGGGATTGGCGCCGCAATGATCGGCTGGTATGGCTGCGCGATGCTGTGTTACGTCACGCCGAAGGAACACCTGGGATTGCCAAACCGGGAGGACGTCAAGATCGGTGTGATCACATACAAGATCGCCGCTCATGCTGCGGATCTTGCCAAGGGACACCCGGGCGCCCAGGCTCGGGACAACGCGCTCTCCAAGGCCCGGTTCGAATTTCGCTGGGCAGACCAGTTCAATCTCTCCTTGGACCCGGACACGGCCCGCGCGTTTCATGACGCGACGCTGCCCGACAATGCGGCCAAGGTCGCGCATTTCTGCTCCATGTGCGGCCCGCATTTCTGCTCGATGAAAATCACGCAGGACGTGCGCGACTACGCCGCCCAGAAGCACGTGGATGAGGATCACGCCCTTGAAGTAGGTATGAAGGAGAAGGCTGAAGAATTCCGGAAAGCTGGAGCGGAAATTTATCGCTAACCGTCATTCGTTAAACGTTAGTCGCCCATCGCGAGGACAGGATTCCGCAAGCACACTCCTTTTCACTTCAATGTCTCGCGATTAACGGTTCACGTTTAACGTAGGAGCCGAACATGGGCAAACCAAGACCGGCGCCCTTGCGCGAACGCGATATCACCCGGCAGATTGCGCGGGAATATTACAAAGAGTTCGACCAACTGATTGAGAGCGACGTGATCATTGTGGGGGCTGGTCCCTCCGGGCTGATCTGTGCCAGAGATCTTGCGGCCATGGGCTTCCGCACACTGATCGTCGAGCAAGCGCTCGCGTTGGGTGGAGGGTTCTGGTCGGGCGGCTATCTGATGAATAAGGCGACGATCTGCGCCCCAGCCAACGAGATCCTGGAAGAACTTGGTGTCCCCTGCAAGCAGGTGAAAGACTGCGAGGGCATGTACATCGTGGACCCGCCGCACGCCACCGGCGCTCTCATCGCTGCCGCCTACAAAGCAGGCGCCAGGACTATGAACCTCACGCGCGTGCTGGACCTGATTCTGAGGCAGGAGGGGCAACTTGAGGGTGTCGTCGTCAACAACACGACGGCGGAGATGGCTGGGCACGATGTGGTGCACGTGGACCCGATCGCGCTGGAGAGCAAGGTGGTGGTGGATGCCACCGGACACGACGCTGTGGTGGTCGAGCTCCTCCATCGTCGCAATCTGTACGAAAGGGTGCCCGGCAATGGCGCGATGTGGGTGTCCCGTTCTGAGGAGCAGGTCATAGAGCAAACCGGGGAGGTGTACCCGAACTGTTTTGTGATAGGATTGGCCGTCGCGGCGGTGTTCGGCACCCCGCGCATGGGGCCGGCTTTCGGCTCGATGCTGCTATCGGGCCGGTACGGCGCTGAGTTGATCAAAAACAAGTTGAAGCAACAGTGAAGCGGATTGGGCGTGGCCCCTCCGGGCTTCACCGAGCGTGCGCAGACCTGACGCTCCTAACCGTCGCGTCGCGCACCCTTCCGGAATTCCCGCGGCCGCGCTCGTTCCGACCGCGGTCCCTTGGTCAGTTCCGGCATGCCTTCTCGCCGAAGCCTCGGTGTGCACCCCGCTCCTTCGGCGAAGGTCGCGTCAAGCCCTGCCACGACCTGATGGCGGGCGCGTTGGAAGACGATTGCATAGAAAGGTGAAGTTGGGCATGGATCTCCAGGATTTTCTACTCCAGGGTGAAGGCCGCGAGGAGGAAAAAAAGGAGGCCTGGCGCTATTTTCAGGAGGCCTATGAGCGTCAGATGAAAGGCGACCTTGAGGAGGCGGAGAACCTCTACAAGCGTTCGATTGGGCACTATCCCACCGCTGAGGCTTACACGTTCCTGGGCTGGACTTACAGCTTTATGGGCCGATTGGATGAGGCAATTGAGGAATGTCGCCGCGCCATTAAGGTGGACCCCGACTTCGGCAATCCGTACAACGATATCGGCGCCTACTTGATCGAGAAGGGGCAGTTCGACGACGCCATTCCCTGGTTCCAACAGGCCATGGAGGCCAAACGCTATGAAAGTCCAGCGTTCCCCCACCTGAACCTTGGCCGCGTGTACGAGCGCAAGTTGCAGTGGGACAAAGCCATCGAGTGCTACAAGGAAGCGTTGACTCTGAGTCCGAACTATGTGCTGGCCAAGCGCGCGCTCGGGCGGGTCCTCGGCATGCTTAACTGATTTCACAACTGGGTTAGGGGCAAGCGGCAAGGAGAACACACATGGATAACGAGAAGAAAGCTGTGCTGGTCGCCGTCAGCGACATCTTCTTCTACACCAAAATCCGCGACGCGCTGCTCCCGAAAGGTTACGTCCTCGAGCGCATACGCACCCAGGACGAGGTCCCGGCAAAAGCGGCCAGCCTCCACCCCACCGCGATGATCCTCAACATGAATGACGAAACGCTTGATGCATTCAAAGCCCTGGAGCAGATGAAGGGTGATGCCAGCTTGAACACGATACCCATCCTGGCCTTTGCCAATCACGAAGAGGTCGAGACGTGGAGGCGAGCCAGGGAACTGGGCGTGAACAAGATCGTGTCGCGCAACGAGTTCTCATCCCGGATGAGAGATCTACTGGAGGACATGCTCAGCAGTCAGCCCTCATCCAAAAGCTGAACGCTGATTACTGACAGCTTCTGTTTGCATAACAGTCACCATGAAGCAATCACGTCTGCGTGAGCAACACATCAAGCTGGGAGCCGTGCTCGGCGAGGTAGCCGGGTGGGAGATGCCACGACACTATGGTGATCCTCCTGCGGAACTCGCGGCCGTGCGGAACGCAGTAGGTCTTGGGGACCTATCCCCCCGTGGCAGAGTGCGAGTGACCGGCGAGGATCGGATCAAGTGGCTCCAAAGCGTGATCAGCAACGATATCCTGCCGTTGACAACGGGGAACGGGCTCTATTCGAGCCTGCTTACTCACAAGGGGAAAATGCTCTCCTATTTCCGGGTGTATGCCCTACCCGATTCGCTCATGCTGGAGGATGTCGGAGAGATCGGTGACACCACATTCCAAGCGCTGCGCAAGTTCCTGCTTTACGGCACCAAGGCCAAGCTGGAGAACTGCGCCGAGACCTGGGGCCTTCTCCTCGTCAGCGGCCCGAAGGCGGCCGACCTCCTGAATGCCGCGTTCGCGGCTGACGTCAGCGGCCTCAACCCGTTGACGTTCATGAGCCAAGAAATTGGGGGGCAACAGACCATGCTCATCCGGACAGAGGAGACCGGGGACACAGACTTTGAGATTCTGATCCCCTCTGAGGGTCTGGGAGCAGCCTGGGAACGCCTCTGGGAGGTCGGGTCGCCGATGGGCCTGAGGCCGATTGGCACTGATGCGCGAGAAACCCTCCGCATTGAGGCGGGTCTGCCGAGGGTAGGAGTTGACTTAACCGAAGAGATTGTCCCACCTGAAGCCAACCTCGAAGGAATCGCCTTCAGCCTCACGAAGGGCTGCTACCCGGGCCAGGAGGTCGTCGCCCGGATGGACACCTATGGGAGTGTACGCCGCCGCATGGTGGGATTGGTCCTGCAGGATCCCGTGATCCCACCGAAGGGCGCAAAGCTATTCAGCGGGGAGCGAGAAGTGGGATGGGTGAGCAGCGCTACGCATTCACCTGCGCTGGATTGCTCGGTCGCCTTCGGTTTTCCCCTGCGCGACTTCACCACACCGGGGACCACTCTCACCATTGACATCGATGGGCAGCGGCACAAGGCCGAAGTTCGAGCCCTCCCGTTCTATAACAAAGCCTAGACGAATCAGGACTGAGTGCTGAGGATTGGGGGTCGAGCCTCAGTCCTGAGTCCTCAGACCTCATCACTGTTTTGTCACGTTTCCGGGTTGCGTGCCGCGATCAGTGCGTCGGCGAACCCGAGAAGGCTTTTCCGCTCATCGTCCTTCAGCGCCAGCAGGAGGTGAGTCTCTTCAGCATGCATGAGCCGTAAGCTGAGGAAGGGGTCCTCCTGTCGCTTCTCTCGGTTCTCCCACACCGCATCGATGACCTGCACCTTGTCCAGACTGCTCACCGAGACCACATCATAGCGGAAATACGAGTCACCGATCACCATGTCGAAGAGCACGTTGCCCTTGGTGAGCACGATAAGATTGAACCGACCCTGGTCCTCATACCCTTCAGGGAGAAACTTGTTAACGTGGAGGCACACCACCTTTCTGACTCCCAGCGCCGCGTGAATCTGCGCCTTGAGCGCCGGGTAATCGATCTGCAAGGCCCTTTCATCAGGACCGGTCGCCTGCACGGCCGCCTCTCGAGCTATCTCGTAAACTTCCTCCGCTGTCATCGCATTCGCCATACCGTGTTCTCCTTAACTAGATCGTCTCCCCTTACTCCCAGGGTCCCACACCCACCCAGGCACACATGGCGGGTCGCCGCAGAGGACGCTACGATAACGAGGAATCATGCAAGATTGCAAGGGGAGGCGTGCTTACCGGAACCACAGGTCGCCCCTCTAAGGGCTGGACGGGGAAGGCCTGGTTTCGAGGAAGGTGTGCAACTCAGTAAGAGTGTCGCAAGCGCATGAATTGCCAAAGCCTGTAGTCTGAGCGCACGAAAAACCCAACACAATCGGTCAGATACAGCAACCGGGAACCCAACGTCAAGCGAGCGCTTCCGTGCTTCCTTGACAAGAGTACGCAGTGAGGTCGTTGCATTGCGGCAGTCAACTCTGGCATAGTTTGGCTGAAATTTCCCGTGTCATCAGTAGCGAGGGTTTCCCGTGAGCGAACAATCGTGTCTCATCCAGGGCTGCACCAATCGGGTTTACGCGCCGGCGGGGACCGGCTCCCTCTGCAAGGAGCATTTCCTGAACTTCCTCACATGGCGAAGAAGGAGAGGGACGGGAATGTTTCGGAAGTACGCCGCCATGACCATGGGCGAACGCGACGCGGTGGTACTCGAGTGGGGAAAAACGGCCTAGGTGGATTAACAGCTTCTTCAACATGATCGCCGAATGGCGCCCGCGAGAATCAGTGAAGGGTCACAGTGGAGGGTCAGGTCTTGTCACAGTGGAGGGTCAGGTCTTGCAATCATACATGCTGCCGCTCGCTGCGGGCGAGGTGCCGGCTAACCGTCGCATAATGCACACCCAAATACGCAGCGATCTCAGCCAGACGATAGCCATAACGCCGATAGGCCA
>JACZQN010000139.1 GCA_022545705.1 Nitrospirota bacterium
TCCAGGTACGGACAGGGGGGTCGTGTGAAGAGCCGTGGAGTTTAGCCGACATTTCCCATTTGACCTTCGCCCGGCTCCACCGCCGGGCCGTTTTGCACCAGTACACGCCCGTCTCGCGACATTGAAGCCAATCTGCTTGTCCGCCACGTTCCAGCTGGCCGAGGTCGCCGTGCCTCGCCGGCTGTACCGGGCGATACATAAGCAGATACGACGGTTCGCCGCGCTGTCACCGAGGGCAGCGCCGATATGACAGGTGCGAACCGCTCACCAACCCAACCTACGACGACGGGTCCTGCGATGTCAATCTGTCCCCACCCCGCACAAGCGGTCCGACAGTGTCTCCAGGCCGGCCGTCCTGGGGCAGGACTCGGCCCGTCACCGTCGATTCCCCTCAGTTGCAAGCGACTGGAACTGGGGTTTCCGGGGGGGGCGTTTGGTGGCGGAGGGTTCTCCCTGGCCGGCGTCTCTTGCCCGGCGTAAAACGAGGCGGCGGGTCTGATGGACGTGGCAATATCGATGATCGTCGTCTTGTAGAGCGTGCGAACGGCGGGATCACCGATCACACCCAACATCCCCACACGATCTTCGGCGTGCTGGAAGCCCATGACGAAGAACACCACGTCCTTGCCCTTCAGCTTCCCCTGGCCCTCGACCAACCGGGCGGGCATCCCCTGGAGCTCTACATTGATGGGCTCTTGGTACTGCACCGCTGTTAAGGCCTCGTCAACCCGAGCCCTGATCCGGGCGGCAGCGTCATCCATGGAGCTGACACTCTTCATGTCCACTACGACCAGCCACAGCATCCCATCGTCCGAGAACGCGGTGATCCTCTCTTTCTCCAGAGTCACCTTCCACTCATCCGGGAGCCAGATGGTGAACTGTGGCTCAAAGTGGTCGGTGTAGGTGATTTCGTGCGCCCAGCCTGGGCTCGTCGACACCACAACCCCGGCCAGTACGATGCTGCATCTCCAGTTCATCTTTGTGATCCTCTGTAGGTGTAATCTTCTCTGATCCTCGACCATCAGTTGGTTACCTTTGGCCCTTGAGCACGTCGTCGCGCATCTTTTGCAGTTGCATGATGCGTTGCCGCAATGACACGGCAGCCTCGGGGCCATAACGCTGCTCGATCATCTGAATGTCCTGCCGGGCGCGGTTATCCCATGCCTCCGGTTGTTCGTACATATCGATGTGCACCAGCTGCTGAGGCGCGCCGTAGAAGCCCGCGATCTGCTGGCGCTGGTCGGGTTCGCGGAAATCCACGGGCTCTTGACGTTGGAGCTTTGCCTCGTATTTGACCCGGGCGCGCTCTTCGGCCTGCCGCTCGCGCTCGCGCATCTCCAGCTCCGTAGCTCGGGCACGCTCGGCTTCGAGCTGCTGTTGGTATGCCTGCTGTTGCGCGCGCTGCTGTTTCTGCTGGCCTGCCCGAAGCGCGCCCGCCGCAGCGCCATAGGCAGCGCCCTTCTTGCTGTCGCCGCCGGCAAGCTTGGCGAGGAGGGCGCCCCTGACTGCGCCGCCAAGGGCGCCGCCAACGACCTCCTGCGCTGTCGCCGCCGGGATGCTCACACCCGCCAGCCCCACAACGACAACGGCCACGACCTTCCATCCACGTCGATTCCTGTACATGGTGCGATACTCCTTGTGTCTTGGCTGACTCATCATGAAAACGAGATCAAGTTCTCTGGCCCGCGAGCTCATGTCATCAGCGCTGCCCGACGCCCGATGGAAGATCCGGCGAGCCATGAGGCGGCTGTCTACTGGAGCGAACCCAGCCAATTTGACCTCAGGAAGCAGGCTTTGTCACTGGGGAAATTCCTAGGATTTGTAGGGGATTTTTCCTAGTGGATCGCGCGGATCAGACGGAGGAAATGCCGTGCTTGACCGCGTAGTGGATGAGCTGGGCGCTGGTTTGCACGTTCAGCTGCAGCATAATCCGGGACTTGTGGTACTCAATCGTCTTGCGTGTGAGATGAAGATGCGCGGCGATCTCCTTGGCGGTCTTCCCCTCGGCAAGAAGACGGAGAATCTCGCGCTGCCGCGGTTGTAGTCGAATTGTTGGTGGCTGGTTCGAGTCACCCTTGCGCCGAGAGTACAGCACCTGGCTGGCAAGAGATGGCGACACATAGACGGATCCCTTCAACACCTCTTTGATCGCGGCGAGCAACTCCGAAGGCGCCGCCTGTTTCAGGACATAGCCACGAACCCCCGCATCCAAAGCAGTCGTTACGTACGTCACCTCATCATGCATGGTCAAGAGGATGATCTTGGCGTCCCTGTTGGACTCAATGATCTGCCTTGCCGCTTCGATTCCGTTGAGGCCAGGCATTGAGATGTCCACGAGGATGAGATCCGCAGGAATCTCCGCGACAGTCGCCACCAATTCCTTGCCATCGTCTACCATCGCGACGATTTCATAGTCCGGCTCGAGGAGGCGCTTGAGTCCCTCCGCGAACATCCTGTGATCATCAGCAAGAATGATTCGTGGTCGTTTCACGACTCTCTCGTCTTCGCCGGGAGGTGAGCAGTCACCGTTGTGCCGCGGCCAATCTCGCTCTGTATGGAGATGGTGCCGCCGAGAAGTCCCGCCCGTTCCTTGAGGCTTGCCATCCCCAGCCCCGGTTCCTCTCGCTGCTGGGTTGGGTCGAATCCAGTTCCTGTATCGGTTACGGTCAAAGAAATCTCAGTTTCACTCACACTCAATCCGACGCGCGCGGAAACGGCTCTCGAGTGCTTCTCGATATTGCGTAAGCATTCCTGCATGATCCGGTACAGTGCAAGCTCGGTACTTTTGGCGACTGAGCTGTACTCGGACGGCCCGTCAAAGCGCAAAGCGATTCCCGATCGTCTTTGAACCGTGTCGCATTCAGCCTGCATTGCTTTGACCAGCCCCAACTCCTCGAGGATGGAAGGATGCAACTGGCGGGATACCTGATGAACATCCGTCGAGATTCTTCGGATCCGATCAGAGAGTTTGGCCAGCTTGTCGGCACCTGACTCGGTGACCGGTCGGATTTCGCTCTCAAGCATCGAGGAATCGATTGCTACGGATGCAAGCCGCTGCGACAAGTCATCGTGTAGCTCCCGTGCTATTCGCCGCCGTTCATCTTCATGCGCTGAGATCAGTCGTCTGGCAAGGACTCGCATGTCATCGCGATTTTGGCGAAGCTCCTCCTGCGCGTGCTTGCGTTCAGTGATGTCAATCATGAAGCCGTGAAGTGTCTTGGGCTCGCCGGCTTCGGACTCGACATTCACGATGTCATGGATCCAGACGGTGCGACCGTCCGCGGTAATCATCCGATACTCGAAATCGAAGTTTGCTTTGGACTTCGCGGATC
>JACZQN010000071.1 GCA_022545705.1 Nitrospirota bacterium
GCTGATACGTATCGGTTCCCTGGATGTCGTCCCCGGGCCACCGTCCGGTGTGTCTTTGGTGATCCAAAGGTCCGTGTCCTCTAGCTCCAGCGGCGGAAAAAAAACGGCCTGCGGCACCTGCGGCCACGTGCATCAGGCGTTGTACGACCACAAGATCCGCTGGATTCGGGACCTGTCCTGTGGCGATACCCGGGTCTACTTGGAGGTGCCTATTCGGCGTGTGCGCTGTCGGAGCTGCCGGAAGGTGAAGCGGGAGCAGCTGGCCCGGCTGGCCGACAACCCGTTGTACACGACACTCTTCGCCTTCTCTGTGGGGCGGCGCTGTGCGAGCTCGCCAATGCGGGCCGTGGCCCGCGAGCTGCATCTGGACTGGCACACGGTCAAGGACCTCGAGCAGCAGTACATGCGGGCCCAGCTCACACGCGTGGGGACGCCCGGCCTACAGGTCATTGGGCTCGACGAGGTCTCGATCAAAAAGGGCCACACCTACCGGATTGTGGTGAGTGACTTGGTGCGGCGGCGGCCCATCTGGTTCTGGGGCACGGACCGCTCTGAAGCGAGCATGGATGCGTTCTACCGCTGGTTGGGGCCGAGGAAGAGCCGGAAGATTTGTCTGGCGGTCATGGATATGTGGAAAGCCTTCCGCACCTCCACGCTCAAGCCCGACCACGCCCCGACTGCCGCAATCTTGTTCGACACGTTCCATGTCATGCGCCATCTGGGCGAGGCCCTCGACACAGTCCGCAAGCGCGAATATGCCCGGCTGACCGGCAAGGATCGCGCGTACATCACGGGGCAGAAGTACACGTCGCTGTCTCGCCGTGCCCATCTCACGCTCGATGGGCGGAACGCATTGCACAAGCTGTTGGCCGCGAACAAACGATTGAACACGGCGTACCTCCTCAAGGAGTCCTTCGGCCAGCTCTGGGACTACGAGAAGGAGGGCTGGGCAAGACGATTCTTCGACAGTTGGAAAGCATCCCTCAAGTGGCAACGACTGAAACCCTCTGAAGAGTTTGCGCAGCTGATCGAGCGGCATTGGGATGGCATGGCGTCCTACTGCAAACCCCAGAACAAAGTGGCCTTGGGGTTTGTCGAGGGCCTCAACAACAAGATCCGCGTGCTCCAAAGACGGGCGTACGGACTGCGGGATGAGGAGTACCTCCGCCTAAAAATTCTGACCTGCATGCTGCCGGAGATCTAAAATGCCCAAAATTTACCCACACGATTACGCGAAGGGCCTTAAAAAATGGGAAAAGAGCGTAATCTATCGCTCTACCCACCAGCGAGGAAGCCTATGCTGGCGCCAGGCGCTGAAGATCAATCAGGGCTCGTATAATTTAAAGCAGCCTGCAGGGGGGCCGGCTGCAGGTTCTCGGGAAGTCTCGTGCAAGGTACCTTCCGGCCTACTCGTGAAGAGTTCGCGCCCAGGCCAACACGAGCCAGTCCAATGGGGTTTCGCCCCACACCGCACAGCTCTCCTCCGCAGTGGCGCAGGCTATGGGGCAGCAGAGGCTTTTGCCGATGGCTGCTCGCTCCGTTGAGATCACAACGTGACAGGGTGAGCAGCCGTAGCGCTCGCCGAATCCTGTGGCCCTCAAGTTCTCTGTCTGCTGTACAGGTGCGACGGAGCCACTCGTGGACGATGATCAGGCACTTTATTCAGCTTTTCTTTCCAGCTTCCATCAATGAATGCCTCGGTCATGTTGTGCGCCTGGTCATCGGGGTATTGCTCTGGAGGGTGCTTCATGAAATAGGCTGCAGGCTGGTACAGGACACCGCCTTCGTTCCGGTCCAATGCGAGCATGCAACAGCGGATGGCGTCGATGACGACACCTGTGGAGTTCGGGGAATCCTCCACAGAGAGACGCAGTTCAAGATTCATGGGCACGTCGCCGAATAGCCTGCCTTCCATGCGGATGAAACATAACTTATTGTCCTTCTGCCAAGGCACGTAATCACTAGGCCCTATGTGAATGTTCTCGTCATCCAACCTCTGAGCCGCGACCGATTGAACAGCTTCCGTTTTAGACTGCTTCTTCGAGGCGAGACGGCTCCGATTGAGCATGTTGAGAAAATCGGTATTCCCTCCGGTGTTGAGCTGGTAGGTGCGTTCCAGCTTGACGCCGCGCTTCTTGAAGAGATCGGTGAGCATCCGGTGGGTGATGGTCGCCCCAAGCTGGGACTTAATGTCATCGCCAATAAGGGGAAGGGTCTTCTGGTAGAAACGCTTGGCCCAGGCTGGATCGCTGGCAATGAACACAGGGATGCAATTGATGAAAGCGACCCCAGCTTCTAGGGCGCACTCCGCGTAAAAACGGGTGGCCTGCTCAGAACCCACTGGGAGGTAATTCAACAGAACCTCCGTCCCCGATTCTCTCAAGATCCGAACCACCTCCGACTGCTCTGGCTCTACGGCGTCGGCGAGGACGATGGTGCGGTTCTCGTCATAGTCCCGCATGTGCTCGGAGTATCCATCCAAGATCCGTCCCATCTGCACTGTGACTCCCGTGCTTGGGATGTCGCGGCAAAATACCGTGGTGCAGTTTGGTTGTTCAAAGATCGCTTGGGCCACATCCTTGCCGACCTTCCGCCGGTCGACATCGAACGCTGCGCCGACTTTGATGTCACCAGGTCGGTACCCACCGATCTCCCAATGCATCAGGCCGACCGCATCTTCGCTGTTCTTATCCCGATAGTAATGAAGCCCCTGAATCAAGGCGCTTGCGCAATTCCCAACTCCAACCAGAGCGATGATGATTTTCTTCATTTTTGTCCGTCCTTTCGTTTAACAAAGAAGCATGTTTAAAAGGCCGCGCACTGGACAATTGCGAGTGCCACTCAACTTGAGACAACTCATGAACGTGGCGCAGAGGTTCTTGCCAGCATGTCGGTTGCCTGTCCATGGTATAGTATAAATACGTAACATAGGTTTGCACGCTCTTCAACCTTCTCTCCCAGACCGTTGTTCGCCTGTGAGTGAGCCCGATTTCTGACGGCCGGCAGGCTATCCCTGGAAGGACCCTTATGGTACAAGTATTGCCCACAAATTTCAATGGGCCCATAGACCGCCTTTCGCAGGGACTCCACCGGCGCTAGCCATTCGGCTGGTGCCGCCTCGTGCAGCGGCATCCCAGATCTTGTCTGAGATGCACGGCCTCTCTGGCGTCAAACGCCGGTCTGGGGTTGCGGGGTATCTAACTAAGGGGTATCTAAGAGAATAGACACCTGATTCTTTATCTCAGGCAACTCCCATGAAGACCGCATGGTGTTCGATACGACAAGCTCTTTCAATAGGCACCGGACATGGTCGATTGGAATCATGATGTCTCGAAAGATCAAACAGGGCATTCACATGCGCTGTCAGGCACAGGGTTGGCGTGTAAGGGGTCTCCACAAATAGCGATGCGCCGTTTGGGATCTGCTCACATCCCGGTGACCCTGGTCGTGTCTACGGAAGCCTCTGGCATTGACCGCTACGCTCAGGAATTGGCGAAGAGGCTGCCCGTTTCCACAATTTCAACGGGCAGATACAAATCGATCCAGCAAACTATCTGGCTTGCGAAGCAGTTCGCGTTCCTCAAGCAGCCCGTGCACCTGCCAAACCAGCATTTTGGACGCTGGGTTCCATGGCTGAGCTGTCCGAGCATTGTGACTGTCCACGATCTCGTGCGACTCGCGTTTCCGTTCGCAAAAGAAGGCTGGATCAGCGCCATGGGGCTGGCGCTCGACAGGGCAGGAATCCGAAAAGCCGCACATGTGATCTGCGGATCGGAGGCAACAAAGAGGGACCTCATGTGCCATCTTGATGTGCCGGAAGAAGAAATCACGGTCATCCTTCATGGGGTCGATCACGAGGTGTTCAACCCCTGCCCGAATCAAGATAGCTCCAGGTCCCGTTCACCATATCTTCTGTATGTCGGCTCCGAAAGGCCTCGGAAGAATCTCGGGACGTTGCTTCGCGCTTTTGCTCTCGTCAAGCAACAAGGACATCCCTTTAACTCGTTGACCTTGCTGAAGGTAGGGCCTGCCGGACGGTCAGACGCGTTCCGGAAGGCCACGCTGGATGAAGCAGGGCGTCTCGGGATCGAGCGCGACATTCAATTCGTAGAGTACGTCTCCGATCAGGAACTGGCTGTCCTCTACTCGAATGCGCTTGCCCTCGTGTTTCCTTCGTTGTACGAGGGGTTTGGTTTACCCATTGTGGAGGCGATGGCGTGTGGCTGCCCGGTGATCACCTCCAACGTCTCTTCAATGCCGGAGATCGCAGGATCCGCGGCGTTGCTGGTTAATCCCCACGACACGCCAGCACTTGCCGAAGCCATGCGCTGTGTGATCCTCGACCCGACTCAGCGAGCGCGCCTACGGGCTCAGGGACTGCTCCGAGCGCAAGACTTTTCCTGGGACAAAACTGCTGAGGCCACGTTCGCGGTCTATCAGCGGGTCTTTGGCCGCCTGGAGACTCAGGTGACGTCGTCGCATGGCTGATTTGGTCAAGCGGATGTGCGGTCAAAGTTCGCCCCTGCTGAGCAGGGCCAACAGCCGGGGTTGAAGCTGCTCGTTTCCTGAGTCGAAATGGATCACGTGCATGCCGAGCTGCTTCGCTCCCTGAATGTTCTCGTGGAGGTCATCGATGAAGATCGTTTGCTCAGCCCGTAGGTTGAGGGCGTCGAGAGCAGCGCGATAGGCCCGCGGGTCGGGCTTCATCACCCCGATCGAAGCGGAGGTGACGATGACGTCAAACAGGTGGGCAATATGGAAACGCTCGCGCAGTGTCTCAAGCAGGGATGGCGCGGCGTTGCTCAGGACGGCTTGCTTATAATGTGGGCGGAAGCGCGTGACGAGATCGAGCACGACCGGATTGACACGGTCCCCCATGTAGAAATCACGGCGTAAGTCCCGGATGGCTTTCTCGTCGAGATCGAGATGGAGACGGACTGCATTCCAGTACTCTTCCTCCGATATCTCGCCACACTGTGCCTGAACCCAGGGTTTGCCTTCCAGCACGACTCGGTCGATATCAAAAGGGGAAAGCCCAAGCTTCTGCTCCCACTTGCGCCGACCGCTGGGGTCCTCAGTCCGCACGAGCACACCACCGCAGTCCCAGATAACAGCCTTGATGGAACGGTCGACCGGCACCGGCAAGACCTCCAGACCGTCGTTGAACGATGCGAACTGTCAGTCGAACAGAGAGGCAACTGGTGCGTTCTACCTACCATGATTCCGGTGGCGCATCAACACTCCATACTCTGAGGCGAGCTCTTCAGTTGGAGGGATCATGCAATTGATCGATTATGCCATAGTTGTCCTGTACTTGGGTGTCATGATGGTTGTGGGTGTGATGATGCACCGAAAAGCTTCGGGAGGGATCGATTCGTACTTCCTGGGCAATCGGTCCATGCCGTGGTGGATGCTGGGATCTTCCGGAATGGCCTCAAATCTGGATGTAACCGGAACCATGATTAATACCGCGCTCATCTTTGCACTGGGCGTAAGCGGCTTTTTTATCGAGATTCGAGGCGGAGTCGTGCTGGTGATGGCCATGTTCATGATTTTCATGGGCAAGTGGTACCGTCGATCTCAGGTGATGACTCTGGCTGAATGGATGCACTTGCGATTTGGAGCGGGTTGGCAAGGGGATGTGGCACGATTGACGGCCGCCATTGGTTCGATTCTGCTGACGATCGCGATGGTCACGTATTTTTCAACGGGTGTCGGGAAGTTTTTTTCCGAGTTCCTCGGAATTCCACCCTTTTGGGGCTTACCCGCGACCTTTTGGGCGGCGTTCTTGATGATTCTACTTGCAACGATCTACACGGTTTCGAGCGGGTTCTATGGGGTGATCTTCACGGACATGTTTCAGGGTGTGCTGATCTTTGTCGCGATGGCGTACGTGTGTTATTTGGCGATGACCGACTATGCACTCCCGGAGGTGTTTTCGGTGTCTATTCCCATGAAGGACGGAACATTCCAGGCCGTGCAGACGACCCGAGACGCGTGGACTCAGGTGGTCCCTCCATGGAAGGTGGATTTCGACCCCGATTCAGGCTACGCCATTTACAATTTATTGGGGATTGCCATCCTGTTTTATTTTGTCAGGACGATGATTGAAGGTTATAGCGGCGCAGGCGGATACATGGCTCAGCGGTACTTTGCTGCGAGAAGTGACCGCGAAGCCGGAAAGCTCTCGCTCCTGTGGATCATTCTTCTCTCATTTCGCTGGCCGTTTATCGTCTCCGTTGCCATGATGGGGATTGTATACGGCCAAACCCATGGAGCGATTGCTGATCCAGAACATGTGTTACCGGTCGTCGTCGGGCACATGATTCCAATCGGCATGAAAGGCCTGATCGTCGCTGCCCTGATGGCGGCAGCAATGTCGACATTTGATTCGACGGTGAATGCTGGAGCCGCGTATTGGGTGAAGGATATTTACCAAGCCTACCTCAATCCTCGTGCCACTGAAAAACAACTGGTGCGGCAGAGCCGTTGGGTCACCGTTGTGATCGCAGGAACAGGATTGGTGTTGAGCCTGACCGTCAAGCATATCAACGATATCTGGGGATGGATCACAATGGGGATTGCGGTTGGTATGCTCATTCCCATGCTCGTGAGGTGGTACTGGTGGCGCATGACCGGCGCTGGGTTTGGGGTCGGCGCTGGGGTCGGCATGCTGTCTGCGCTCGTCCAGCGATGGCTATTTCCAGGTTGGCCTGAATATGTCTCCTTCTGTTTCGTGGCCGTACTGGCCCTTGTTGGTCTTCTTCTCGGCACGTATATGGCCAGACCTCCTGAGGAGCATGTTTTGGTTGAATTTTATCGAAGAACTCGGCCATTCGGATGGTGGGGGCCGGTCCGTAAAAAATTATCCCCCACTGATTTAGAGCGAATCGGCCGCGAGAATCGGCGAGACGTGCTAGCAGTCTTGATGGCAGTGCCTTGGCAGCTTGCGTTGTTCCTCATGTGGATGATGCTTATCTTGCGCCAGTGGGAGACGTTCAGAGGGTTGGTACTTGTCTTAGCGGTTTTGTCTGTTGGACTTTACTTCCTTTGGTATCGGCACCTCGGGAATGAAGTGAAGACCGAAGAGGTGAACTTAAAGTATCATGCAGGGAGGAATATGTAATACGACATTTCCCAAATTTCTCCAAACTCCCCTTCGCATTTAGAGTTTGTGTTCCACCTCATGATAGACCTCGAGGGTGAGATGGGCGGTTCTTTCCCAGGAGAGGTCTTTCACCCTCTCCATCCCCCTTGAGATCAATTCTTCTCTCAGATGGCGGTCGGTAAGGATCTGCGCAAGGGCATCGACCCATCCGTCCACATCCTGGGGATCCCTCATGAGGCCCCCCCTTCCCACCACCTCGGGAACACTGGTGGCGCTGGAGGCCACCAGGGGGCAGCCGCAGGCCATGGCCTCCACAGGCGGCCAGCCAAAGCCTTCGTAGAGAGAGGGAAACGCAAACACCTCCGCCTGGCTGTAAAAGCGCACCAGCTCGTCTTGGTCGATGAAGTCCTTGATAATGACATCGGCTTCCAGGTTGAGCTCCCGGATCATCCTCAGGGTGTCGGCTCGGAAGTCGCGGGCCCCTCCCCCAGGGCTTCCGACCTTGACTAGTTTGAGGCCGCGAAACCGGCTCTTTTGTTTCAAGCCATAGAAAGCCTCGAGGAGCAGCCTCAGGTTCTTGCGAGGATGCTCGGAACCGACAAAGAGAACGTAAGGGTGGGGACAGGCTCGCGCTCCCTCCCTTAAGGGCCGAAAGACCTTGCTATCCACCCCATGAGGAATCACCACGATCTTGTCCTCGGGAATGGCTAAATGCTTCATGAGGTCTCGCTTAGTGTGTTGGGTGGGGGCAATGATCCGGGCGGCTTTCCGCAGGCCATTGAAGTCCAGTTGGAGGTATACCCTGTCTCGCTTGTTGGGGCGGTGAATGTAGAAGCTGTCGCTTCTCATGTCCAGGAACCGGATGAGGTCATGAGCGGTGACGATGAACGGGCGGCTCAAGAAGTGGCCGAAGCGAGCCAGGTGCTGGTTGGGGAGGTGAACAACGTCCTCACATCGATGGAGAGAGCGGATGAACTGAAAATCCCAGATAAGGGTGCGCCAGGCCATGGGATTTGCCCAGGAAATGTTGAATCGCTCACAGCTCTTCTGGTAGACGTCGCTAACTAGCACCGGCCCCTTGAGATAATAGTGGAGCCGAGAACTATACAGATCCTGAGAACTCGCGCCATCGGTCATAACCAATGTCACCACCTCATCTTCCCCCATCGTCTCGTGGGACACAAGTTCGCGAAAATCAGCCTTCAATGGAAAACCCAAAAGGCTCTCGGCGATCGAAAAGGCCCGGAAGGCCGACAGACCGCCGCGGAAATGCCTTGGTCGCGCCCATGCCGATCTCCATGTGTTCCATATGGAATCGGCAGTCTGCGGGCGCGCTTGCTGCTACGCTGGCTCCCTCTTCCCCCGAGGTTATCCTCCTCCCTTTCCAGCTATCCATTCCTTAGGTTCGATTGTCTTGAATCGCTTGAAAGACGAAGCCCGAGGCCCAGACGGTAGGATATAACCAGGATGGCATAATTGTGGACGGCCACCCCACGGGTTCGAACCCTTTGACTGAATACTGAGCCCCATGCAGAAGCTCCTTCGCCGTTGCGAGGGTGTAGAACCGGAGGTGGGTTCTATCGAGGATACCGAAGTCACGGTAGTTGAACCGCCCAAGGAGCAATTGAAGTCTGATGCCCAAGAAGGCTATGTTCGGCAAGGACACGATCGCGTAGCCGTTCGAGGAGAGCCACCGTTGCTGTGTACGAAGAACACGATCTGGGTGCTCCATGTGTTCGAGCACATCGGCGTAGACGATGACATCGAAAGATCCATCGCTGAAGGCTGAGCCTGGAACCGTTTTCGCATCGGCCGTCAGAACCGTATCGCAGTAAGCTCTGGCCTTCTCTGCCTCTTCCGGGTTGATCTCAACTCCAATCACAGAGCAATCATTCGCCTTGAACTGCTTTGCGAGGTACCCAGAGGCACATCCCACGTCAAGAACCCGCTTAGAAGACCCGACCATGCGTATGATCGTGTTGTGGGGGTGCCATCGGTGGGGCTGATAGGAATAGTGAAATCGCGTATCAGGGTTCGCCTTGGCCGCCATGTCCCTCTCCTGCTCCCCGCTCACACCGCCCCTCTCACTCGATCGTTCCCCCATCAGGGTCTACTCTCGGCTCCTCGCACGGTCCACCAGAGACAATCCGCTCCAGGGCGGGGATCGTGCGGATAGTCTCTGGGTCCCTGTTGATTCGAGGCAGGAGACCGTGCTCACTAGGTGGAATGTCCCATTTCATCCGAACAAGGGCGCCCCGTCTCCCAAGCAATTTGATCTCAAGGTCGAGGGGTGAGTGATGCGAGGCTTCTGACGATGCGTGGGAGCGCCTGCTTCATGATCTATGGAGCGTGTCTTGCTCAGAGCCTGCGCCCCCACCGTTGATCCGTACGCCGCTCCCCGGCCTCGGGCTGCCGGACCGTCATATTCCCTGGATAAGCTGTGTGCCACAATCCACACAGTACTTATCCCTTGCCCGTCGCTTCCTTGCATGTTCCTCCTCGCTACACTTTCTGATAGGGATACCCGCATTCACCACCTCGCCACACATGGGGCAGCCACGTACCGGAACGTTGCGACGGCTGTGATTGTAGTTGGGGCACCTGTTTCTCTGTGGGATCACCATTCCCTCCTACCCCTGCAAATTACAGACTCCCAAGAAACTCCGCAATGTGATCCTGCAGGTCCTTCTCATGAAACGCGGTCGTCGTCAACATGGTCCTTCTGTCCCCAAGGCGAAGCCCCTGGTGTTAATCGCGAGACTACTTCTAGCTGCCTCAAAGACACTGTGTCAACTGACCGCTCGACGGCTGGCGTCTTTTGTGAAAAAGCCCTCTGCGAAGTGGCACCCCCGTAGCAGGCACTCACGCCAGGACCGTGTCCATGCATGGCCCCAAGCAGAGTCAGAGCAGGGGTTACAAGGGGCCGGCGGCGTACCTTAGGGTCTGTGGAGGGGGTGCACGGCCACCTTCGTCCCTACCCCGTCAGGCTGAGACCAGACCTCGTCGAAAAGATATCAAGGCATCAAGCCTCATGCAATCTATTGCCATACAGCAGGGTCACATTCACGCGCCGGCTCTCATACTCATCCTTGAATCGAAATCGATCGGTCTCATGGAACAAGTCGGAATTAAAAATGACCGCGCGATTTTCCCGGTATGGAATCGTCACGGGCTTGGCATTGTGATCCTTGAGGAACTCAAGGATCTTCCCTCTGTTCCGTCCGTCATTGTAAACTTTAAAGTTCCACTCTTTTGGTGCCTCCTTATCCCACACCGCGAGGCCGCCGCTCCCCGGATCCAGGTTGGCTTCGTCCGCCGTGATCCAGAAGTTCACATTGACCGCTGCCGCGTCTGCATGGATGTTGAGGCCCGTCAGCGCACTGTCGTATTTAAATGCCCAAGCCTGCTTCAATCGATGGTCTCTGAAGATCCGTGGAAATCGCAGACGCAGCTCGTCAGCGATTTGTAAGATCAGTGGAGAGCAAAACCCCTCACCGAGAAAGGCCCCGATGTACCCATTCTCGTAATCGCGTTTCCAAATCGTGGATTCGAGGCAAAACCGGGTTAGCGACTGCAGGGCTTCTTCGCGTAACAGATGATCCACGAACATGATCTCGGGTTTTCTCCCAAGGTACCGTCCTTCGATTTCTTCCACATGAAGCTCGGGGTTGAGTGCGCCGTGCGCCAGGGCCGGGCTGTCTCCGTAATGGAGGATCCGGTTGAATGACGGTGCGATGGCTACGCGCGCTTGGTTGTCCAAGGAAAGTTGTTTTGCGCTCTCTGACTCCTGAGCCAGACGGTGATTCAGGCTTTTGAGGGCGGCTAGATAAGGCGCATGCTCCGGGGCCAAGAGATCACGGTCGAAGAGATACTGAATCTGTTCGGCATCGTGTTTGATACGGGAGCGATACACCCGGGCAATGGGAGTAGGCCGGTCGCGATTATGTTGCAGGTCGGCCGAGGTTCGTAACGCGGCGAACGCGAGATCGAACCGTTGTTGCCATTGATAGGCAAGACCCAGACCATGCTGTGCCTTGGCATAGTCCGGTCTGACGTGCAAGGCGCTCTGGAAGGCCGTCATGGCCTCCTCGATCCGGCCCTGCTCCTGGCAAGCGATGCCTTTATTACAGTGAGCCTCGGCATGGTTCGGATTCAGACGAAGCGCGTCCTCGTAGGAAGCCAGGGAACGGTCCAGGTCGCCGTGCTCCTTGAACGCGACACCCAAATTATTGTGGGCCTCCACATAGTGTGGGTTGAGAGCCAGCGCTCTTCGGTACGCGTCGATGGCTTCCTGGACCTGCCCTACGTCGCGGAGAGCGTTGCCGAGATTGTTCTGGGCCTCGACATAGTTCGGGTTCAAGCTCAACGCCTTCCGATAAGACTCCGCCGCCTCTTCGGTTCGACCGTCCTTCTGAAGGACAACGCCGAGGTTAAAGTGGTACAGGGGGTTCTTTGCGTCCTGTCGGATCGCCCTACACAAGAGGGCTTCCGCCTTGTCGAGCTGGCCGACACGGTAGGCAAGGAGGCCTAGGAGGTGAAGTGCCTCTGGATGATCGGGGTGGAGGTCGAGCG
>JACZQN010000072.1 GCA_022545705.1 Nitrospirota bacterium
CGTTGCTCGCTGCCGCGGTGATCGAAGAGCTGGGCTGTTGAGTTGCACTCGCGCCAGACTATCTGTTCTCATATCGACATGGTGCGGCATTTAGGGCACTTAGCGGGTGAACCACCTTCCTACACGAGCGAGCGGTTGCGAAGCTACTGGAGTGAATTGAACGCTCGCTACTTTCGCAACGCCCTCCCTTCCGTTGCGATTACGTGGAGCCAGCGGCTCACCTCGTCCGCCGGCATGTTCGTCAGCCTGATCGGGCCGAGGGCACACGTCGCCATCCGTCCGGAAACGAGACACGGACGACGCCGCATCAGACTTTCGGTACCCCTCCTCCAACATCAATCCGAGCAAGAGATCATTGGCACATTGGCGCACGAAATGATTCACCAATGGCAGTTCGATGTGCTTAAGCGGTGCCCGGATCACGGGCCCGATTTCCGCCGCAAGATGGAATTGATGAACCGGGATGGCTTGGCTATCACGATTCGCCACACACTCGATGCTGAGGTCGAAGCCCTGGCCAAATATGCGTGGCAGTGCCTGCGGTGTGGTAGCCTCTACCACCGACAGCGGCGGACCATTAGGCCTCGACGGCACCGCTGCGGCGCCTGCAGTGGACCACTCAAGGCAGTCGAACCGGCAGCCGTCGCGAGTCGAACATCAAAGGGTCAACAGCGCAAGCCTTGGACCTCATTCGTCGTCACGCAGCGACCCGTGCAGTTGGAACTTCGGTTTGCGATTCCCTGATGGGTTCCAACGATGGATCGATGGCCTCGCCAGATTGTGTTCGCCGATGTGGACGCGATGTATGCGACTGCTGCGATCGTCGCGAGTCCGACTCTGGCCGGTAAGCTGGTGGCGGTCGGCACCCCACCGCCCCGCGGCATCATCACTGCGGCCAGTTATCCCGCACGGCGATATGGCGTAACCGCTGCCATGCCCACGGCACAGGCGTTTCGCCTCTGCCCTGACCTCGTTCTGGTTCCTCCGGACCGCCCGCTGTATCAGCGACTGCACAACCGCATGCGGGAGGTCACCGATCGCTTCTTCGACGCAACCGAGTGGACAAGCATTGACGAGTTTTATGCCGACGCAACCGATCTCCAGTCCCTGCACCCGGATCCGGCACAGCTCGGTCAAGCGGTCAAGGATGCCATCTTCGAGGCCACGGGGCTCCGCTGTACCCTTGCCATAGCGACCGGCAAGACGGTGGCCAAGGTGGCGGCCGACTGCCACAAACCGGATGGGCTCGCTGTCATCCTGCCGGGAACGGAGGCAGCATTTCTGGCTCCACAGCCGGTCCGAGCGCTGCCCGGTATCGGGCCCAAGACTGCGACGGAATTGGACCTCTTGGGCATCCGCCGGATCGGCGACCTCTCCGAAGCGCGCTTCGAGCCAATGCTCAGACGCCGCTGGGGTACACGCCTTTCCGCTCTGCAGGCACTCGCGTGCGGGCTGGATAGTGATCCGGTGGTTCCGGACCGCGACCCCAAAAGCAGCGGGCACGAGACCACCTTCGAACGGGACACGGATGACCTACGCTTCCTCGAGCGCACAGTGCACGGTTTCCTCAGCGAACTGGCTCACGAGCTGCGAGCCCAGGGCCTCGCGGCGGGGACGTTCACGGTGAAGCTGAAAGATGCTCAGTTCAAGGTCACGACCCGACAGCGCCACTTCCACACCCCGCTTAACTACGACCCGTCGATGTGGCGCGAAATCCGTGCCGCCCTCCGCGGTCTCGTGATTCCCAGAAACCTGTACCGGCTCGTCGGCCTCTCGCTTTCCGAATTGGTCCCTGCGACGGAGAGCCTGTTTGAACAGCGCACGACGAAGGCTGTGGCCGCGATGGACACGGTCATCGAGAAGCACGGAGCACGCGTGATGCGCTTGGGCGAGATACCGGAAGAGTGAAGAAGCCCTTTCCAAAACGGTGCGCTGATGGCTGAGCGGCGAGATACCTCCTCGCATGGGTCAATAGACACCGGTCGCGAGGTAAAAATTGTCCTCAAGGTTTGCCACCTCGCGCAAGGCCTTCCGGGCCTCGACCATCTCCGCTGTTTTTTCGTGAGATTCAAATAGGTGGGGAGGACGAGCGCGCTGAGCATTCCCAGGACGGCATTCGCCCTGACCGGCTCGCCAAGGGGCAATCCAGTTTAGTCGCTCATGCGGGGGGTCCTTCTCATACCACGCCCGTGGGACGTCAACGAGGATCGGAGAATCGGAAGCGCTGGAGCACTGCATCAATCTGCTCCCCCTCCTTGAGGGCCTTTTCCAATGTCTGCAGCCGTCCGTGATTCGCAGCCGGCTGGACGCGCATCTCGTCCACGACCTGGCGGAGTGCCCCGCGGCTACTGGCCTCGCAAGCGCGAATCTCCCTGAACGCTTGCTCCAGATTCTCCAAGGCCTCGTTGGCCACCTCCGCCAGCTCTTACAGTTGATCTCCCTTGCGGAGCCGGATCCGCAGGGACAGATTCCCCCCCCCACCAACTCTTTGGCGGTCTGCTCGAGGCGATACAGGGGCCCGGCGAGACGAGGGTTAGGTGAATGCTATAAGGAGGCACATGCTAGGATGAGGACTACGGTGGCAGGCCAGATGGTTTGCCCGAGGACCAGAAACTGCGTGGCGGCGATTTCACGTTCTTCGAGCGGACCGGACGATATCAGTTTTATTGCGGGCATGACATAGGGGGCCACGAACGCCAGACCAAAGAGCGCAACCGAATAAATGAACAGCAATGCCCCGATATACACTGCATATGTCTTCTGGATGGTGTGGACGTAGTACCGCCCGCGCCGTTTCCCCTTGAGAAGTCCGTGCTGTGGGAGATCTGTCATGACACCGCTCCTTGCAGGAGAATGGACAGCGGAGGAGGAGGATGGAAAGGCCCTCGAGAGCCTCTCTTGAACAAATGTAGCACAGCCGTCTAGCCGCACAATGGACTTCTTGTCTTTCGCGCACATCGGACGACACCCCGCCTACCTGGGGTGAGCAAGACCTTGTCAAGTTTCATGCCAACTTGGGGGCTCCCCCGGGTCAAGCGACGCTGGCAATGGTGTGGCTACTGCCGAGCGCGCCGAGACCACCAAAAGCCGGCGTGGGGATTGGGCGGGGACTCGGGGAGCGTTCCTGCATCGGGCTCGTTTCGAGGGAGCTGACCAGTCAGCAGGGTCGTGCGGGTTCCTTCCGTGCGCGGGCGGGGGAATTCCAACCAGAAGGGCTGTCTTGCCTCACTGCTGGCTGGATTGAGCTCGCGTGTCCAGGAGGAGCCTGGAGTAAGGACAGGGTGAGACGATCGCTTTCGTCAGCCCGTATCGAGCCAGTGGAAAGGGAACTCCAGATGCGCCGCCTCCGTACTAGCCTTGAGGAGGGCGGACCGAGTTGAGGAAGGCTTCGACTTCCTGGATCACTACCGCCTGCTCATTGGGAGTCAGCTTGTCCCAGTGTTCACGCAGCGGCTCAAAGTACCGCCGGAGAGAAGTATACAGACTATACGCTTTGCTGCTCTTGTCGTCCCCTAAATCAACCATATGTTGCTTCTCCTGTTCCTCTCCGATTCGCAATTGCGGCAGCGAGAGGCTACCGGCAAGCGGCCCCGGCGCATGCTCGGGGCAAGCTAAAAGTAAAAAGGTAAAAGGGTATGAGCACCACTTTTGCCCTTTGCCTTTTTACTGTTGCCTTCCTCTGAGGGTGCGGCAGGGCTCAAAGCGGACTTCGCCGGAGGAGCGTGCACAAACGTGACGCTCCTAGCCGTCGCGTCGTGCGCCTCCCCGAGACTCTGCCGGGAAGGAAAGCGGAAACTGACCGAGTCTTCGAGGGAATTTCCGAAGGTTCCGCCCGGCAGAGTCCGGGAGGGTCGCTCCGAGAGGCGCGGGAGCAGCGAGTCCTGTCACACTCAATCCTTTCCTTAGCGCCGAAATGCATCCTTGCCCTTGAGTACATCCTTGAGCAGGTCATCCGCGAGCTTTGCCGCCTGACGGCGACGATACCAGTAGCGCACGATCGCGAAAATTGGAAGGCCAATGACCAGAACCAGCACCAACACCGTTACGTCGCTCATGTGCTCAGTGTAATAAATTTCGATGCGGCACGACAAGCATGCGTATCGGAGCTTCCCCAGCGAGGTCGGGATGCACAGGAACGTTGATTCACAAGCGACCCAAGACTATGATTACTGGAGCAGCTCATTGGAAGATCTCGGCATGACCAACAAGATCAAATCGCGGGCCGATCTCGTGGGGATACTCAACGCTCTGCGCGCGCAGCGCACGCGTATTGTGTTTACCAACGGCTGCTTCGATCTGATGCATGTTGGGCACACGCGGTATCTCCAGGCAGCCCATGAGCTGGGTGACGTGCTCGTGGTCGGCGTCAACACAGACGCCTCTGCACGCACGTTGAGCAAGGGGAACACACGGCCCATCGTGCCGGAAGCCCAGCGGGCTGAGGTTCTGGCGGCGCTCGCCTGCGTGGACTACGTCGTGCTCTTCGAGGAACCTGACCCGGGGTGCCTGATCGACGAGCTCCAGCCTGATGTCCTCGTGAAAGGTGGGGATTGGGCCCCGGACCAGATCATCGGCCGAGACACCGTCGAGGCGCGCGGAGGGATCGTCCGGACGATCCCCCTGGTGCCCGGCGTGTCAACAACCAGCCTCGTGAAACAGATCCAAGGCCTCAAAGCATAAGGACCGTTCGTGTCTCTGGCTCAACCTCATTTCTGGGAGCAGATCCTGCGACCTGTCGTGGACGAACTGCGCCAACCCGAGCGCCGGCCGAGCATGACCGGGCTCCTCGGCTCGACCACCGCCTTCGCGCTCACCTTGCTCGCGCGCGCGCTTGAGAAACGATCGTGGCTGATCATCACGGCCTCCGATGAGGACGCAGAACGGTTGCATGGTGATCTGCTCTTCTTTCACAGCCTCCTCGGACTCTCCCTCGAGACACTCGCCTTGTTCCCCGAATGGGAGACTCTACCGTATGAAAGCACACCTCCACACGTCGAACTGATCGCGCAACGGATGCGGACGCTTCATCGGCTTACGGAGCGTTCCCGGACCGTGCTTGTGACCTCCGCGCCCGCGCTGATCCATCGCTTGCTCCCCCGCTCAGTCTTCTGCGACGCCTGTCTGCGTCTCCGACCGGGCGACACGCTGGAGCGCGAGCCCCTCGTGTCGCGTCTGTTGCGGCTTGGGTACCGCCGAACCTCAGTGGTGGAGATCCCTGGTGAGTTCAGCGTGCGGGGTGGGATTGTGGATATTTATTCCACCGCTTACGCGGACCCGTTGCGAATCGAGTTCTTGGGCGACACCGTCGAGTCAGTGCGTCTCTTCGAAACAGCCACACAGAAATCAACCGGCACGCGCGACCACGCATGGCTGCTGCCGGCCCGCGAACTCATCTATCCGGAGCGAGGGCCTGAAGGTCTAACGGGCTTACCCGCCGATGCTGAGTGGCGAGGCCCCGAGATTTATCCCGCCATGGAGACACTCCTCACATATTTCTCCGATCCGCCAATTGCGGTGTTCAACGAGCCAGCCGCCCTGGCCAAGAAGGCAGACGAATTTCGCGAGGAGGTCGAAACAGCCTACGCGAGACATGAAGCCGAAGCGAAGGAGCAGCCTTACCCGAAACCCGATCGCCTGTATCTCTCCTGGCGCGCGATCGAACAGGGTGTGGAATCTTGGCCTTGCCTGGCAACCACACCAGTGGCATCCCTCGATGGTTCCTGGCATCACGCGATGACGTTTCCAGCCCGGTCACCGACGAGCATCGGCCTGGCCCTGCGTGGCACACCGTTTAGCGAGACACTGGCGATGCTCGATCGTCTTCGAGGAGAGGGTCCGGTGGTCATTGTGGCCCGCAACCGGGGGCAGGTGGACCGGCTCCTGGCCCTCTTCGCCGAGCACAACCTCCCCGCCACCAAGTGGGAGCCGCTGCAGTGGGGCAGTGCTTCCTTGGGGAAATCGCCCTTCTTCCTGGTTCAAGGCGACCTCTTGGCCGGCTTCGTATCACCAGAAGCGCGACTGGCAATCATCACCGAGGAGGAATTGTTTGCAAAGGGGATGCGCCACAGGCCGCCTCCGAAGAGCAAGACCGCCACCTTCCTCTCCTCGTTGGAGGATCTGAATGCGGGTGACATTGTCGTGCACGTCCAGCACGGCATCGGGCGATACCAGGGTCTCCGTCGGCTGTCGATCCAAGGCTTCGAAAGCGACTACCTGATTCTCGAGTTCGCCGCCGGCGACTCACTCTACGTGCCGCTGGACCGGCTGAATCACGTACAACGGTACCGAGGGGCCGAGGGACACGCCCCTCGGCTGGACCGGCTGGGCGGAAATAGCTGGGCGCGCACGACGGCCCGCGTGAAGAAAAGCATTGAGGAAATGGCTCAAGAGTTGGTCGAGCTGTATGCAAACCGTGAGGTTGTCCACCGGAAGGCCTACGGGGGGGACAGCACGTTGACCCATGAGTTCGAAGCCGCCTTCGAGTATGAGGAGACGCCGGACCAACTCCGCGCCATCGATGACGTCAAGCGCGACATGGAGGCTTCCAAGCCCATGGATCGCCTGGTGTGTGGAGATGTGGGATACGGAAAAACGGAGGTGGCGATGCGCGCCGCTTTCAAGGCGGTGGAGGAAAATCGCCAGGTGGCGGTCCTGGTGCCCACCACCCTCCTGGCCCAACAACATTTCGACAACTTCAGCCAGCGCTTTGCCCCGTTTCCGGTGCGAGTGGCCATGCTCTCGCGTTTCCAGACACCGAAGGAGATCAAGGCTGTGCTTCGAGACCTTGCCTCGGGCACGGTGGATGTCGTGATCGGCACACATCGGATCCTGCAAAAAGATGTGCAATTCCGCGACCTGGGCCTGGCCGTCATCGATGAGGAGCAATGGTTTGGGGTCCGCGACAAGGAACGCCTGAAAAAGCTCCGGACCCAAGTGGACGTGCTCACCCTTTCCGCAACCCCGATTCCCAGGACCCTGCAGATGGGGATGTCCGGGGTCCGCGACCTCTCGATCATCGAGACGCCGCCGGTTGGGCGGCTCGCGATCCGCACCCAAGTCCTGCGCTTCAATGACACGGTCATCCGAGAGGCGATCCTCCGCGAGCTCGGGCGTGGGGGGCAGTCCTTTTTTGTTCACAACCGGGTCCAGGCGATGGAGCAGATGGGCGCCTGGCTGCAAGCCTTGGTGCCGGAAGCGCGCGTGGTCATCGCCCACGGCCAGATGGATGAGCGGCTGCTGGAATCAGTCATGCTGAAGTTCATTCGGCGGGAAGCGGACGTGCTGTTGAGCTCGGTTATCATCCAGTCCGGCTTGGATGTACCCAATGCCAATACGATTCTGGTCAACCGCGCGGATACGTTGGGCCTTGCCCAACTCTATCAATTGCGAGGCCGGGTGGGACGCTCGGGACGTCAGGCCTATGCCTATCTCTTTACTCCCGACGAAGGCGTGATGGGCACGGACGCGCAGAGGCGGCTGCTGGCGATCCAGGAGTTCACGGAACTAGGATCCGGGTTTCGCATCGCCACGGCCGATTTGGAAATCCGGGGCGCAGGCAACCTTCTGGGGAAACAGCAGTCAGGCCACATCGCCGCGGTAGGGCTGGACCTCTACCTCCAGATGGTCGAGCAGGCGGTCCAGCAACTCAAGGGCGCTGTGATCGAGGAAGAACTCGATCCGACCTTGCACCTCAATGTGTCAGCATTCATCCCTGATGACTACGTGGCCGACGCCCATCACCGCCTCTCGCTGTACAAACGGCTCGCCTCCAGCCAGCAAGTGGGCGATCTGGCCTTGCTGCATGCGGAGACCCAAGACCGCTATGGCCCGCTCCCTGGCCCGGTCGAACGGCTGTTCGAAGTCATGCAGATTAGGCTGGTGGCGAAGTCTCTGCGCCTCGCCTCCGTGGAGGCGAAGCCGAACGGGGTGATGATCGTGTTCGACCCGAAAGCCCGTGTACCGGAACTGGGGATGCGGCGGCTCATGGATCGCTATCGCCGCCGACTTCGTCTGCTTTCGCCAACCGCCTTTGAACTTGAGACTCCGCAGAATGGGTGGTCCACGCTCTATCCCGAACTCCATGCTGCCTTGCAAACCCTCGCGGGCTTGTGATACCCGAAGGGTACGGACGGGTGATCTAGTGGCCAGAGGGTTTACAGGCGCTGGTTCTTCTCTACGCGGTGAGCCGACTGGCCGCGCGCGGCGCTCCTCTTACTTGCTCATGGCGATGGCCATGACAGCCACGCTCTTGACCCCCGCCCCGTCCGCATCCGCCCGAGTGGTGGATCGGATTGTCGCGGTGGTCAACAGCGAAGTGATCGTGCTCTCCGAACTCGAGGCCGAAACCGAGACTGCTCGGCTGCAGCTCGAAGAACAGTACCGTGGAGCCGAGTTACAGCGGCAGCTCAGGCAGATCGAATACATCGCGCTGAACCGGATGATCGAGCGCAAATTACAAATGCAACTCGCGCGGACCAAGGGAGTCGCCGTGTCCGATGAGGAGATGAAACGCGCCCTGCGGGCACTCCGAATCCAGGGCGAACAGGTGGATGGCGCCAACCCGCATGACAAGAAAAAGATTGAGGAGCAACTCCTCGTGCTCAAGATCGTGGACCAGGAGGTGCGGAGCCGCGTGACGGTCTCGGACTCAGATCTGAAGGAGTATTACGAAACGCATCGCTCCCGGTTCTTGCTCCCTGCGGAGTATCGGCTGAGCCAAATCCTCCTCAAGCCGCGATTCGGTGAGACTCCGGACGAGACCCTGCGCCGCGCCGAGGCTGTACACGCTCAATTAATTGAGGGCAGTGATTTTGCGCAACTCGCGGCCAGCCATTCCGACGGCGCTGAGGCGATTCGAGGCGGCAGCCTGGGTCTCGTCAGGCAGGGTGAACTGGTACCGGCGATCGAGCGCGCCCTGGGAGCCCTGCAGCCCGGCCAGATCAGTGAACCCCTTGAGACCAGTCAGGGGTACCACATCATCCGTTTGGATGACAGGAAGCCGCCGCGTTTCCAGCCGTTTGCCAAGGTGAAAAGGGAAATCGAACATCTTGTCTACCAACAAAAGAGTGAAGATATCTACCGGGACTGGATGACGGAATTGGAGAATAAGGCCTACATCGAGGTCAAATTCTAAGCCGTGGCTCATCCGACGGTCATGACGCGTTATGCGTGACGAACATTTTCCGGATCGCCCGCCACAGCTCCTCCCTCCCATCATGCGTGACCGATGAATATGGAATGACCGCCTCGTCTCCAGTCACGTCAAATATCTCTCGGATCATGGTCAGGGTGCCCCTTCGCTCACTGCGCGTGAGCTTGTCAATCTTGGTCGCCACGAGAACAGGTTCCAGCCCAAGGGTGCGTAACCATTCCCAAGTCTCCCTGTCCAGAGGCGAGACGCCGCGCGAGTCCACCAGCAGGAGCACCCCCAGGAGCTCAGATCGAGTCCTCAGATACTGCTCGATGATCGGGCCCCACTGCGCACGCACGGATTTCGCCACCTTCGCGTACCCGTATCCGGGGAAGTCCACCACGTAGAAGCGCCTGACGAGGGGATCAGCCGTCGAGACCCGAAAGAAATTGATGGAGCGCGTCTTGCCGGGGGTCCGACTCACTTTCGCCAGCCCTTTCCATTGCAGTAACGAGTTGATGAGCAAGGACTTCCCCACGTTGGACCGTCCGACGAAGGCCACTTCGGGCAGGCGATCTCGAGGAAATTGTTCGGCCTGCCAACAGCTTCTGATAAACTCAGCGTTGAAGATCCTTGTCATAGCCTTGAACTCGGAGCCTTAGTTCGTTGCTCTATCATCGAGCCCTCTCCAAGTCAACTCACCATCGGGCCGTTGCCCGTTTTGTGGTTGTCCTGATCGTGGTGCTGGGCGTGCCACTAGCCGGGATTGCCTTCTACTGGCTGGTTACGCTCCCCGATGTGGCCCGCCTTACCAGCAGCAACCCTTCCTCCACCCCGCTCATGGAAGCTCGGATGGCGGAGGCACGGGAACAAGGACGCGCCCTTAAGCGGAAATGGGTCTGGATCCCGCTTTCCCGCATCTCGCCGCATCTGAAGCGGGCGGTCATTGTCGCCGAGGACGGCGCGTTTTACTCTCATGAAGGGTTCGACTGGGAGGGCATCAAAGAGGCGGCTGCGCGCAATCTGGAGAAGGGCAAGCTGCACCGGGGCGGCAGCACGATCACCCAACAACTGGCGAAGAATCTCTACCTGTCGTCCGAAAAGAGTCTCCTGCGCAAGGCCCATGAGGCGCTCATCACGCGCACGCTCGAACACCAGCTCACCAAGTCACGCATCCTCGAATTGTACCTGAACGTAGTGGAATGGGGGCGGGGCATCTACGGCGCGGAGGCGGCAGCGCGCCACCATTTCGGCAAATCCGCCGCGGCCCTCAACCTTGAGGAAGCCGTGCTTCTGGCCGCGATCCTACCGGCGCCCCGCCAGCACGATCCGATACGCATCACGCCCAGCCTGTCCAAGCGGCGTCAGCATATCCTGAAGTGGATGCGGAAACGGCATCTTGGTGGAGACCGGACGTGATGTGGCAGAAAGGACGACTATGCAGACAGGCTCATTTCAGGCAAGGAGGTAGAGATGGCGTGGACCTATTTGACCATCGCTGGGGTCTTTGAAGTCGTCTGGGCGATCGGCTTGAAGTACACGGAAGGGTTCACGCGCCTCCTTCCCAGCATAGGGACGGTGGGAGCCATGGCCCTGAGCTTTCTGTTCTTAGCGATAGCGTTGAAGACCATCCCGGTGGGAACGGCCTACGCGGTGTGGACAGGGATCGGAGCCGTCGGGACAGCAGCGATGGGCATCTTCCTCTTTGGAGAGTCTCGCGATCTCCTTCGAATCCTGTGTATCCTGATCATCGTGGGCGGCATCGTCGGGCTGAAGCTCTCGTCCCCCCAGCCGTGAGGTGGGGTTCCATCTGGCCGACTCTGCCCGCCCCTTCCGCCGCCTATTCCAGCTCTTCCTGATCTCCTACCTCAGCTATGTGCTGCTCGCCAAAGATCGCCGAGTCGTGCACGTAATACTTGAACTCCAGCAGATTGTGGGAGGGGTCCTCCAAGAAGAAAGTCGCGTGCTCCAGCCGGGTGCCGGGGAAGCGGCGGCGGGGCTGCTGATAGAAGCGTAACCCCTTCTCCCTCGCCCGATCGACAAGCGCCTGCCAGTCTTCCTCCGAGGTCAACACCAACCCGAAATGATGGGGATAAATCCCTTTCTGCGGCGGGAGCGCTTGATCCGTGAGATGAGCCACAAGCTGATGGCCCGCCAACTCCAAGGTCACCGCCGAGGAAGACTCGCGCCCCAAGGAGCAACCTAACCCATCGACGTAAAATGTCTTGGTCGCTTCCAAGTCATACGATGGAAATGCGAGGTGGAACAGGATACGAGCCATGGAGCTCCCACTTACGATTTGTTCATTGCAGAAAATTCTTACTTGAATCTGTCCGCCACCACGGGCTTTCCGGACCCATTCCAATAGCCCCCACACATGTGCGGCGTTGTGTGCCGGATCGCAAAACGGCCATCCGGCGTCAACACGAGCGCGCCTGCTGCTCCTCGTATCCGCCTCGCCAGCT
>JACZQN010000010.1 GCA_022545705.1 Nitrospirota bacterium
TCTGTCAAATGATCCAGATCCAACATAAGTAGGGAGCAGGTTTCCCCCGTTCGGGATGCCCGATGGACCTCGCGCTCAAGAGCCATGCGGAAATACCGGGCATTGGCAAGGCCTGTGAGACCATCGTGCATCGAGAGTTCGCACAATCCGTCAATCACGCGCTGGAGCAGAGGCGTGCCCTCGATCCCCTCCAGGGTGGGGTCCGGATAGCCGGCCTGGCGTAGGTTTCTTTGCCCCTCTCATGGTGACGCCTCCTCAGCCATGAAGTGACTGATACATAGGCTCTCGGAGAGGCCGTCTACGGCCCGTTGAAGTTTGGCTTTCTTTTTATTGGGCAGATTCAAGCAGCCGGTGGAAAAGAGGGGAGCTTAACCTTCTCGTGAACCCGCACTGACTACCCGTCACTGTTTCGCATCACTCTTGAGCGCCTTGCGAATTTCAGCGGCAGTCCTGGCATCCACGCCGCCGATCTCGCGCAATTGGTCATCCGTGGCCTGAGCGATCGTCTCCAGGCTGCCGAACTGCTTGAGCAGACGCTGGCGTCTGATTTCACCGACCCCGATGATGGCATCTAATCGGGAGCTAACCAAGGCCTTTCCCCGAAGCTTGCGGTGATAGGTAATGGCGAACCGATGCGCCTCGTCGCGAATCCGCTGCAGGAGGTGCGTCGCGGGCGAAGAAGGCGCGAGGAGGATGGGATTCTTGCGGCCCGGGACGAAGATGCGCTCCTCCTTTTCACCGCGCGCTTTGGCCAGGCCGATGATGGGGAGGCCCGCGCGCCCGACCTGCCTGAGCCCCTCCATCGCAGCGGCCAGTTGGCCCAGCCCGCCGTCGATCAGCACGAGGTCGGGAAGCGGAAGATTTTCAGCTTCGCCGTAACGCCGGACCACCACCTCCTGCATACTGGCAAAGTCATTGGCGCCTGTTACGGTTTTGATGCGGAACCTTCGGTAGTCCGATTTCTTGGCCTGCCCGTCTTCCCACACGACCAGTGAAGCGACCGACTGGTCGCCCATCGTGTTCGAGATGTCAAACCCTTCGATCCGCCGCGGGGCTCGATCCAGCCGGAGGAGCCGTTTCAGTTCTTCGGTCGCCCGGCGGTCGGTCTCCTTGCTGCGGAGATGATCGGCGACCATCGCCCCCGCGTTTTCTTCCGCCAGCAGCAGCAGTTGATGCTTCGTCCCGCGTTCGGGCGCGACGACGCGGACCGCCTCGCCTTTTTTTTCCGACAGCCACGCTTCGATGAGGGCCGCTTCGCTCAGCGGGCTAGGCACCAGGAGCTCCTTTGGCGGGAGTCCATCCTTGTTGTAGAATTGCTCGATCGCTGACCTGACCAATTCTTCATCCGAGGCGTCGCCCACGTCTGACCAGAAGAAGTCCTTCCGTCCGATCAGGAGCCCGCCGCGAACGAACAGCATTTGCAAATCTACTGCAGTTCCCTGGCGCGCCAGACCGATCACGTCTTGGTCCGTGAACGATGTCTGGGCGACCCGTTGCTTTTCGAGTGTCCGCTCGATTTTGAAGATCCGGTCCCGCAGCCGCGCCGCTTCTTCGAATTGCTCACGCTCGGCCGCCGCGCGCATCTCGGCGCGCAACGTGTCCAGTAACTCGGTGTCCCGACCCTCCAGGAACATCCGCACCTGCTTGACAATGTGGTGGTATTCCTCGCTGGCTTGGTTCCCGATGCAGGGGGCCATGCAGCGTTTGATCTCGAACTCGATGCAGGCCCGCTCGGCCTTGCCGTCGATCTCGATCTCACACGTCGCCAGCGGAAACACTTTGCGGATGACCTTCAGCGTTTCCCGCAAGGCGCCAGCCGGGGTGTAGGGGCCGTAATACAGGGCGCCGTCCTTTTGGACCTTGCGGACGATGGTGAGGCGAGGAAAATTCTCCTTCACGGGTAGGCGAAGATAGGGATATTGCTTGTCGTCGCGCAGCACGACATTAAACCGAGGGCGGTGTCGCTTAATGAGGTTGCTTTCCAGGATGAGCGCCTCGAGTTCGGAGCGCGTCACGATGGTCTCAAGGTCAGCCACCTGGTTGAGCATCAGGTTGGTCTTTGCGGTATGGTCGCTGCCTTTCTGAAAGTAAGTCCGCACGCGATCGGCCAGGACGGTGGCCTTGCCGATATAAAGGATCTCGTCCCGGGCGTTTTTCATGAGGTAGACGCCGGGCCGGTCCGGGAGATGGTCCAGTTTCGCCTGGAGTTCTTGCGAAATGGCGGCTCCAGTACGCATACCTACAGTCTACGGTGCGCTTGCTCATGAGGGCAAGTGGCGCGTACCCTTGCTTTATTGCCCACTGCCTTGAGCCGCTCGCCCGTCGCTTTTCCCGCTACTCCCTTGCCCCTCGCCTGTAGCTTTCTAGACGATTGCGGTGCCTGGCGGTCGCTCAATCAGCTCGATCTCGTATCCATCGGGAGCGTCGATGAAGATGAACCGGCTGCCGGAGGAAGTCCGGGTGGGACCATCAGTGATTTTAATCTGCTTGTCGTTCAAGGCTCGGATCGTGTCGTCGAGATTGTCTACTTCAAACGCCAGGTGGACCAGGTCTTCCTGGACTGTGACCGGTCCACTGGCAGGAAAGCTGCACAGCTCGATCAGCTCCTCGCTGTTGGGAACAGCCAGAAACGCCAGGTGTGACCCCCGCGGCGAAGTCTTGCGTTCCAGCACTTCCAGGCCAAGGATGTCTGTGTAGAATGTGATGGTCTGGTCCATGTCACTGACACGCATTCGTGTGTGCAACAATTTGTTCACTCGCATGGGGTCACTCCGGGGCTAAGGTTGCAAGTAAAAAGGCAAAAGGTAAAAGGCAAAAGTAAAAAGGGCAAAGCCGCCTGCGCCAAGGCTTCGGCGGCCAGCCGAAGCCTTGCGAAGGCGGGGGCAAAGGGACAACGAGAGCGCTTGGCTCCAAGCCTCACCATCGTATCACCTGTCCGGGGTTTCAGCTAGAGGCGCACGCTCTGAAAAAGTATCAGATTGACGAACGTGACCTCGACTGGTAAGGATGATGAGTGTATGAACGGTTTCGACTGGCAGATCGGCCGCGTCCTGGGCATTCCGATCAAGGTTCATCCCTCGTGGTTCCTTGTGTTCGGGTTTGTGACGTGGAGCCTGGCCACCGGCTACCTCCCCGAGATGGTTCCAGGGCAGACGATGGCGCGCTATTGGGGGATGGGCGGGGTGGCCTCCGTGCTGCTCTTCGTCTCTGTGCTGCTCCATGAACTCGGGCACTCTTACGTGGCGCAGCGTTACCACGTGCCGATCGCGCAGATTACGCTGTTCATATTTGGAGGGATGGCCCAGATGCGCCGAGAACCACCAGGCCCCCGTGCGGAATTCCTGATCGCCATCGCGGGTCCGATTGTGAGTTTTGTGCTCGGCGTTGTCCTTCTGGCGTTGGTCTCCCTGGCTGGACCAGCTCCAAGTCACCAAGGCTTGGTCAGTCTGGGTTTGCTGCTGGGCTCGATCAACGTCCAGCTCGGGCTGTTTAACCTGATCCCAGGTTTTCCTCTTGACGGTGGTCGTATGCTCAGAGCCGGGCTTTGGGCTTGGTCGGGAGACTTCAACCGAGCCACCCAGCAGGCCTCCTTGGCCGGGCAAGGGTTCGGCCTAGCGCTCGGGTCATTAGGCGCGGTGTTGTTGATCGGGTCGGCCACAGGCACGATACCCGGCCCGTTGGCGGCCAACGGGGGATGGATTCTCCTGATCGGTGCGTTCCTGTATATGGTCGCACAGGGTAGCCGGCGACAGGCCGGACTGCGAGCCTCGTTAGCCAGCGTACGGGTGGGTGAGCTCATGGTGAAGGATGTTGTCACGGTTACACCGGAGCTGAGCGTGCAGGAGGCGGTGGACCACTACTTTCTCCGCCATGGCTATGGGGGATTCCCCGTCCTGGACGATGGGCGCCTGGTCGGGATGGTCACCGTGCGGGAGATTCAGGCGGCGCCGCAATCCGTCTGGCCGTGGCGCCGGGTGCGAGATATCATGAAACCTTGGTCAGCAGCTATGGAAGTCTCCCACGACACTCCCGCGATCACCGCTTTAGAGCGGATGACCGGCGAAGGGCAGGGCCGGCTTGTCGTCGTACAGGAGGGTCGGCTCGTCGGTTTGATTACCCGTTCCGGAATCAGGCAGTTTCTGCAGCTTCGCGGTCGCCTTGGGGCATGATAAGCTCAAGGTAGGCCGCAGCTCTCCCCCAGACTGTCTCCGCCGCCTACCTTGGAACCGTTGACTCTACTTCGACCGCTTCCGCCTGCACGTCGTTCTCGTCCGCTAACTCGACAGGTGGGGTCGACTGCGGCCGCGCCATCGAGAGGTTTTGGGCGATCGCCATCCGGACGAGGTGGACGGCGAGCAGGAAGCCGTACACCACGCAGAAGAAGTTAAATGCCACGCCGTAATAGTTCTCAATGAGAATCGGAAAGCACAACACAAACACCGCGCTGGCGATGAGCGTCGCGAGGACCAGTCGCTGGCAGAATCGCTCATGGGGTTCTCGCTCAATGGGCTTTAATGCGGAGGCATACCTCCTGGCGCGCGCGTGACGCGCTTCACGAACGACGGCTTCCGGGGGACCCGCATGGCGGAGGCTGGAATATCCGCTCAGGATAAACAGCCACGGCGCGGCCCAGAGCGGCCAGTAGAGGTGGCCCATGTAGATTTCGGCGAACAGCAGCGTGACAAACGAAGGAGCGTAGAGCAAACCAAGAAGCAAAGGAGTGATACGGTTGTCGCTTGGCCGGTTACCGCTGGCCCCCCCATGGATAAGTTCCCGTTCAAAGAGCGGGAAGCCATATTTAAGGATGATCAAGGCGATGGCGACGCTCATCGTTTTATCCGGAATGTATCGGAGCCAGTTGTGTAGCCAATTCACGGTGGCCCAACCCAGACTGTCCGCCCAGGCGACGCCGAACAGGGCCTCCAGCTGACCGCGCACCGTGGCCTGCCAGCCCTCAGCAAGACGCTCGAACGTGCTGACGACGTCGGGATTCAAGACGAGCTTGGTCTGGTCAGCCAACGCAGCCTGCACGAACGTGCCTGGCACGCTCATCACGCACGCGCCCATCACCCCAAACGTGAAGAGATACCACAGGTGGGGAATCGCCGACGAAGAGGTCTCACGCAAGTACTTGACGAAATTGGCGCGGCGAGCCATCAGGCCCCAAAAATACCCGCCCGTCATATTCACGATGGACCAGGGGAAGATAATCAGCTCAGCATCGGGGCCTGGATAGAGCAACCAATTGACCACGGAATTTGTCAGCAGGGCGACGATCGCTCCCCACCAAGGCCCCAGAAGGAACGCGGCGAACGCTGTCCCCATCATGTCCAGGTAGAGGACGCTTTGGAGGTGGACGCTCAGCACGAGACCGAGGTAATTCAGCACCACCCCGGCTGCAATAATGATGGTGACTTCGTGCAAGAAGAGATACGACATGGGCGGACCGAGGTTCTTGAACCACCCAGGCAGAGCCGCGACCCAGGCGGGTGGCGTCCGCTCCTTCTTGCGGGGGGCGTACCTGCGCCTGAAGATGTGGAAGCGTTTTCTCAGGCTGAGCGAGCGATCGACGATCGTCAAGACAGCCGCCACGATGGCGATGATCGTCGCGGCCGAGATCAAGAATTCTCTGCTCATGCTCCCATGCGCTCCCTGCGGCCTGAAAAGGTGCTCAGACGAGTGCTCCGCGTACCTGTGGGCAGCGAGTGATGATGCGGAGCAGACAGTCTCAGTTGAACGTCAATGATTCTAGCCCGAAAGGGGGAATCGAGCCAGAAAAATGTCAAAATCTTACTAGCGTGAATTACTCACTGAGCAGTTCACCTCGATCCGAAAGTCCTTTGGCTAGGTATGTGCCCGATCGTGGCTGATGCGGTGGAACACGGGGATCGCCCCTCGGCTGGGCTCGGGGCCCGACTCGGCCGAGGTCGTCCCTCGACTCTGCTCGGCTTGCGGCGAGCTCAGCCGAGCGGGACGGTGAGCTTGTCGAACCGTCGCGGGCTGAGGGTCGTGGTTACTTGAAAGGAAGCACCGCGGAGGTTGTGATGGATACCAGCGGGTCCGGGAAAAGACCAAGGAGGATGACGCCGGCGAAGGCGCTGGCCAGGACAAGAGTCAGTGCCGGGCTGGTGGTGAGGCGAGACACCAATCCGGCTGAGGGGTCCGGTTCTCTCATATACATCACCATCACGACCCGCAGATAGTAGTACGCGGAGACGGCAGTGAGCAACACGGCGACAACCGCGAGCCACGTCAGTCCGGCGTTGACAGCGGCCATGAACACATAGAGCTTCCCGATGAAGCCGGCGGTCGGCGGGATGCCGGCCAGCGAGACCATGAACACGAGCATCAGGAGCGCGGCGAGTGGTTGCCGCTTCGCCAGTCCGGTGAAATCCTCGATCTCCTCGCCCTCCAGGCCGCCCTTGCGGAGCAGAGCGACCACCGCGAATGCGCCGAAAGTCATAAAGGCATACATCGCTAGATACAGCATGACGCTGGATAGCCCCAGCGCTCTGGTTTCATTGTCTGCCGCTGCCTGCCCGGCCACCACGACCCCGATGAGCGCGTAGCCGGCGTGCGCGATGCTCGAATACGCGAGCATGCGTTTAATGTTGGTTTGGACAATCGCGACGACGTTCCCCAGGATCAGAGTGGCGACGCAGATGACGAGGAACAAGGCATACCACTTCTCCCTGAGCCCGCCCAGCCCTTCCAAGAACACTCGCAGGAACGCGGCGAAGCTCGCTGCTTTGGAGGCTACGGCCATGAAGGCGGTAACGGATGTCGGTGAGCCTTCGTACACATCCGGCGTCCACATGTGGAACGGAACGACCGCGATCTTAAAGCCGAACCCGACCACAAGCAGGATCATTGCGAAGAGCAGGGCCGGGTCGTCGAGCCCATGCGTGCCGACAGCGGCCGCGATGGCCGAGAGCCGGGTGCTACCGGCGACTCCGAACAAGAGGGAGATGCCGTACAAGAGGATTCCGGAGGAAAAGGAGCCTAAGACGAAATACTTCGCGGATGCCTCGAGTGAGCGTACCTCGAACCGTTTGAACCCGGCCAACACGTACAACGAGAGGGACATGAGCTCCGTGCCCAGGTAGATGACCAGGAGGTCGGCGGCCGAAACCATGATCATCATCCCGGCAAGGGACAGCAGAATCAAGCCGTAGTATTCGCCCAGATGGATGCGCTCCACTCGGAGGTAGGCTAACGATAAGAGAATGGTGAGCGCGGTCACGACGTACAGCAGCAGTTTCCAGTAACCGGCGTAGGGATCGAGAATCATCAAGTCGCTGAAAGCTGTCACCGTGGCGTCCATCCGCGAGACGGTGATGCCAAAACAGGCCACCAACGACGCCACGCTGAGCCAGGCCAGCCAATGCGTTCGCGAGGGCGGGGTGATCGGATCCAGGACCAGGACCAGACAGGCCACGGTCGCCACGATCAGTTCGGGTATGATGGCTACCAAATCGCCGAGTGGGAGGGTCATGGCTATCCGTTAGCGGTCAGTGGTCATTCGTCATTCGGGGTTTGCGGAACGAGCGCGAGTGGCGCGACTGGCCTGTTTTGCGTGTCCCGCTTTTCTCGCGGCTTGCGACTGACAGTTGAGAATACTCGGTGGCTCGTCGGGCTTTGCTGATGAGTGAGCACCGGACTGCGGGGAGCTGCTTGCGCGATCACCTGGTCCACGCTCGTGTGCATCAGCGTCAGCAACGGATTCGGGAACAGCCCGATCCAGAAGACGAGGACCACCAGCGGCGCGAAGGTGGCCATCTCGCGTGCGTTCAGGTCAGTCAGGTGGCCGGCGCTCTCCTCTGTCGGGACCCCATAAGCGACGTGCTGCACCATCCGAAGGAGATAGACCGCGGCCAGGATAATGCCCAGGGAGGCAATCACGGCGACAGCTTTGCTCCACAGGAAGGTCCCGATGAGAATGAGAAACTCCCCCACAAAGCTGTTCGTACCAGGTAGGCCCAGGGAGGAGAGCGCGAAAATGACGAGGAGGGTCGCGAACCGGGGCATGGGACCCGCGAGCCCAGCGTTGTCGGCGATCATGCGGCTGTGGGTCCGTTCATAGAGGGCGCCGACGCAGAGAAACAGTGCCCCCGTCGTGATGCCGTGGTTCACCATCTGCATGATCGCGCCCTCGATGCCCTGGGTGTTGAGCGCGAAGATACCCAAGGTGACAAAGCCCATGTGGCTCACGCTGGAGTACGCGATCAGTTTTTTCAGATCCGCCTGCGCCAAGGCCATGTACGCGCCATACAGAATCGCGACCAGTGAAAGTGCGACCATCATCGGGGTGAACGTGGCGGTCGCCTCGGGGAGCATCGGAAGCATAAAGCGTATGAATCCATAGGCTCCCATCTTGAGCAGTACGCTGGCCAGGACGACACTCCCCGCTGTCGGGGCCTCGACGTGGGCATCCGGCAGCCAGGTGTGAAAGGGAAACATCGGAACCTTGACGGCAAAGGCAATGAAGAACGCCCAGAAGATCCAGTGTTGGACGACGGGGTCGAAGTCCACTTGGGTGAGCCGCAGGATGTCGAACGTGTGCCCCCCCTGGAAGAACAAGACCAGGATCGCGATGAAGAGCAGGACGCTGCCCACAAGCGTGTACAGGAAGAACTTCACCGCCGCGTACAGCCGATTCGGCCCTCCCCAGACACCGATGATCAGGTACATCGGGATCAGCATGATCTCCCAGAACACGTAGAACAGGACAAAGTCCAGGGCCACGAAGACGCCCAGCATCGCGCATTCCATAACCAGGAGGACGGCCATGAATTCGTTGATTCGCGTCTTGATGGAGCGCCAGGATGCCAGGACGCACAGCGGAATCAGGAACGTGGTGAGCAGCACCAGTGGGAAGCTGATGCCGTCCACGCCGAGGCTGTAGTTGATGGAGGGCGAGGTGATCCACGGCACGTGCTCGTGAAATTGCATGCGTGCTGTGGAGGGATCGAATCGGGACCAGAGCGGGAGTGTGAGGGCGAAATCGGCCAACGAGATGATCAACGCGATCCACCGCGAACTGGTCTCCCTGACGAAAAATAGCAGCACCGCGCCTAGCAGGGGGAGAAAGACGATGACCGAGAGCCAAGGAAACCCGCTGGTCTGGACGTTGAGGTCAGGCATAGGCGACCCCTAGCAGGGCAAAGGGAAAAGGTAAAAGGGCAAAAGTGTCAGAACTTTTTACCTTTGCCCTTTATCCTTTTACCTGCTGGTTAAAACAGCAGATACATGCTCAACATGACGACCACGCTGAGCATCATGCCCAAGGCATAGTGCTGAACCTGTCCGCTCTGGAACAGCCGCATGAGCCAGCCCCACCAGGCTACGGCGCGGGCCATCCCATTGACGGCGCCGTCGATGAGTGCCACATCAACTCTTTTCCAGAGACCATCGGCCAGGCTGAAGGTTGGGCGCACGACCGTTCGGTCATAGGCCTCATCCACATACCATTTATTAAGTGAGAGGCGGTACGCTCGCTGCCAGTGTTGCGCCATCCGATCGGGCAACCCTGGCGACCGAACATAGAGGACATAGGCGGCAGCGATTCCCGCGAGTCCCAACAAGGTCGCGGTTCCCATCACGCCGAAGGCTGCCGGGGTGGCGTGGTGGCTCTCGTTGCTACCGAGCACCGGCGCCAGGAAGCCGGTGATCCCCAGGTAACCGGCCGCGACGCTCAGCACCGCGAGGATGACCAGAGGAACTACCATTGTTTTCGACGGTTCCTGAAGGTGATCGGCATGGTGGGCGTCCACCCGTGATGGCCCCCAGAAGACGACGAACACGAGACGAAAGCTATAGAAGGCTGTTAACAGCACTGTCAGCAGTCCCAACACTGCCAGCGTTTTGCCGAGCGCGCCGGCTGACCATGCCGCCACCAGGATCTCGTCCTTGCTAAAAAAGCCGGCAGTCAGCGGGAATCCCGCCAACGCCAACGAGCCGACCACGAAGGTCCAGTACGTGACCGGGAGCTTCTCCTTCAACCCGCCCATCCGGCGCATGTCCTGTTCGTGATGCAAGGCGATGATCACGGAGCCGCACCCGAGAAACAGCAGACCCTTAAACGCCCCGTGGGTGAGCAGGTGGTAGATCCCCGCCGCGTAAGCGCCGAGCCCGCAGGCCATCATCATGTAGCCGAGCTGGCTGACCGTGGAGTAGGCCACGATGCGCTTGATGTCGTGTTGGGACAGCGCGATCGTGGCTCCCAGGACCATCGTCAGCGCGCCGACCACCGCCACCACATCCATCGCTGCGGGTGATAGGTTATACAGCGGCGACATCCGCGCCACCATGAAGACGCCAGCGGTCACCATGGTGGCGGCATGGATCAGCGCGGAGATGGGCGTGGGACCTTCCATCGCGTCAGGAAGCCAGACGTGGAGCGGGACCTGCGCCGATTTGCCCACGGCGCCCATGAACAGCAGCAGACAGATCAGGGTAAGCGTGGACACCTCCCACGCGCCTCCAATCGGCCCGAGCAGGTTGATCGTGTCGCCACTGAGCTTTGCAGCCTGGGCGAAGACGTGCTCGTACTCGAGCGAGCCGAAACTCAACCACACCAGGAGGAGTCCTAGCAGGAAGCCGAAATCGCCTATACGGTTCACAACGAAGGCCTTGGTCGCCGCCGCGCGGGCCGAGTCACGTTCATACCAGTGGGCGATCAGCAGGTACGAGCAGAGGCCCACCGCCTCCCAGAAGACGAACAACTGTAAAAAGTTGTCGGCCATCACCAGCATCAGCATGGAGAAGGTGAAGAGGGCGATATAGGCGAAGAACCGTGCATAGCCGCGTTCGCCGCGCATGTAGCCGATTGTGTACACGTGCACCAGCGAACTGACGGTGGTCACGAGCACTAACATCGCGGCGGTCAGACGATCGATCGACAGACCGAGGCTGACACGCAGGTCGCCCGAGGTGAGCCAGGTATAGAGCGGGACCGAGATGGTCTCACCGCCGGACACGTCGCGAAGCGTCGCCAACGAAAGCAGGAGGGATCCAAGCACCGCAGGGACGGCGACGAGATGAGCGCGTTCCTTGATCCAGTGGCCGAGCAGGCCGACGATCAGGAACGCGGCGAACGGCAGTAATGGAATGAGCGCGTACTGCATGGTAGAAAGGATGTCAGCGGAACTGCTTACCATTTCAGTAATTGGAACTCGTCCACGTTGATGGTGGACTTGCTCCGGTACAGTGCGATGATGATGGCAAGCCCGACCGCCACTTCAGATGCCGCGACAGTGAGCGCAAAGAAGACAAACACCTGACCGGCAATGTTCTGGAAGTAGTGGGAGAACGCCACGAAGTTGATGTTGGTCGCGTTGAGCATCAGCTCGATGGACAGCAGAATGATAATGATGTTGCGGCGGATGAGGACCCCAACGACGCCGGTGATGAACACGACGGCGCTCAGAATCACGTAGTATGAGAGCGGCACCATCGTCGTTATCCGATTACCCTTTTACCTGGTGAGGATGTCTTTCTTGGCCAGGATAATGGCCCCGATCATCGCCACCAACAGAATCAAGGAGGCGATCTCGAACGGGAGGAGGTATGTTGTAAAGAGGGACTCGCCGATCGCTTCGGTGTTGCCGGTGAATGAAAGCTCGCTGGTCGGCGGGCTCGGAACCACGTCTTCCGAATAGCCGCGTTGGATCGCCAGCACGACCGCCTCCGTCAAGATCGCCACGCCGAGAAGGGCGCCGATCGGGAATTGGTAGTGGTAGCGGTCTTCGCGCTTCACGTTCAGCAGCATGACCACAAACAGGTACAGCACGAGAATGGCACCGGCGTAGACGATGATCTGCACAGCGGCCAGAAACTCGGCGTGGAGCGACACATAGAGGCCAGCCACGTGGAAAAACATGATGAGGAGGGACAGCACGCTGTAGATAGGATTGCGAAGCCCGACCACGAGAATCGCGGTCAGGACGATCACGCCCGCAAGGTAGAAGAAGAGGAGCTGTGCCATCGTGTCGGACCCTCTCACCCTCTGCGCGTCAGCTCACGTTGACTACTACTCGCCCACGGAGAGGGCACGGAGGATCACGCTAACTAGGCTTCTGGGGTAACTCCTTGAACGAAACGTTGAAGAACGCGACGTTTGGATGTTGCAGTTCCAGTCTCTTCTCCCGGACCTGGAACGATCGGTCACCAATGGCTAAGAGTTGCTGCTTGTTCAGCAGGAGTTCCCGCTTGTCATAGACGGCCCATTCATATTCGCGGGTCATGGCCAGGGCGTCTACCGGACAGGCTTCGACGCAAAGCCCGCAGAAGAGGCAGCGGGTCATGTCCATGGAGTACTCTTTGGCGAAGCGCTTGGTGGGTTCACCAGGCACCTCCGAGCTGATCACTTTGATCACGCGCGAAGGGCAGGCAGCCGCGCAGAGATCGCAGCCGACGCACTTTTCCGTGTCATCGTCGTATCGGAGCAGCGCAAGCATCCCCCGGTAGTTGTCCGGGAGAGTCCGCTTCTCATGGGGATACTGGAGCGTTACCGGCTTGTAGTTGATGAGGTGCTTCAGCGTGGACTTCATGCCCACGAGAATCTCGTAGAACGTGATGGTTTTGACCCACTCGCCGAACGTCATCAGTCGTCCTCTTTACCGAGGGAAGAAGTACGCCGCGATCGCGGTGACCACGATGTTGCCCAGGGCGATCGGGAGCATCACCTTCCATCCGAAGCGCATGAGCTGGTCATAGCGCAGCCGTGGCAGCGTCGCGCGTATCCAGAAGAACAGGAACAAGAAAAAATAGACCTTGACCGCGAACCACATGATGCCTGACAGCCAGGCGAGGTGTTCCAGGGAGCCATGGAACTGAAGAAACGGCGCTGGCGCGTTCCACCCGCCTAAAAAGAGCGCGGCGGCGATGCAGGAAACGAGGATCATGTTCGCGTATTCGGCGAGGAAAAAGAATGCGAAGCGCATCCCACTGTATTCGGTGAAGAAGCCGGCCACCAATTCGCTCTCAGCTTCCGGGAGGTCGAATGGCAACCGATTGGTCTCGGCTACCGCCGAGATCACGAACACAACAAACGCGAGGATCTGCGGAATCGGGACTCCACCACCGCGGGGGACCGCCAGCCAAAACCAGTTCCAAATCCAGCAGCACTGGTCCTCGGTGATCTTCACGAGGCTCAAGGAACCGGCCAGCAGGAGTACTCCGACGATCGCCAAGCCCACGTTGAGTTCGTAACTGATCAGCTGAGCCGCGGCTCGCAGTCCGCCTAGCAGCGAATACTTGCTGTTCGAGGCCCATCCGCCCAGAATGATGCCGTATGCGCCGATCGAGGTAAATGCGAGGATGTAGAGGATGCCGATGTTGATATCACTGATCACGAAGGGCTGCACCTGAACTCCGAACACGTCCACGCGCATGTTGGGCCCAAACGGGATGACCGCGAAGCCGACCAACGCTGCGACCAGCGCGATGATCGGTGCCAGGGTGAACAGGTATTTGTTGGCGCCGGACGGAATGATGTCTTCCTTGAAAAAGAGCTTCAAGCCGTCGGCGATCGGCTGCAAGATCCCGTAGGGCCCCACTTCCATAGGCCCCATCCGATCCTGCATCCATCCGATCACCTTCCGTTCCGCCAACGTGAGGAACATCACTGTGAGCAAGACCACGCCCATCACGATGGAGATTTGGGTAAGCGAAACGGCTATCTTCACTCCAACTTCAAACACGGTTTCTCCAAAGTTCAGACCTTCTCCACCTTCACCTGCGTCGTCTTGAAATACGGTGCTCCGGTCTGCGGGTCAGGGCTCACACTCAGCAGGCGCCGCACCTCCTGATCAAAATGCTCGGGGAACACTGCCTGTCCTTCAGGCACGCGGTCCCGCACCTGTACACTCGTGGTCATCTGGCCTCGGGCGTTGGAAAGCCGGACCTGGTCCCCCTCGGCAATGCCCAGCAGAGTTGCATCGGCCGGGTTCAATGCCAGCGCGCCAGCCTTCTGGAGTTCCAGCAGGCCCTTGGCGCGGGTGGACAGTTTCCCCGAATGAAAGAGGCTCTGCGCGACCACTAAGGTCAAATTCCCCGCTTGCCGGTCCGTCGAGCTGGACAAGCTATATCGGCTGGTCACGTCTTCGGCGAACCCTTTCTTGAGATAGCCCTCGACGACTGCTGCATCAGGGCGTGGGGGGATCGGCGCCGGCCCCAGGAGGCCGTAGCCCGAAATGAGGCTCCGGATTTCCTTCAGGATCTCTCTGGGCTCGCGGTACTCAATCGGATAGCCGAGCAGTACCGAGAGAGCGGACAGGATCTCCCAGTCGGGACGGCTTTCGCCAACGGGTTCGATGGCTTGCCGGACTGACTGCACGTGGCCCTCAGTGTTGGTAAAGGTTCCTGACTTTTCGGCGTAGGAGCAGGCTGGAAGCACCACATCTGCCAGTGCCGCTGTCTCGGTGAGAAACAGTTCCTGGCAAACGAGGAGCTCCAGACGCTCGAGTGCTTCCTTCGCCCGTGCGGCATGGGGCAGCGTTCCCACTGGATTTTCGCCAACCACAAACAGGACTTTGACGGTCCCCGCTCGTGCATCATCGAGAATTTCCATCAGGGTTCTACCGGGTGTCTGTGGCAACTCTTCCTTCCAGAGACCCGCGATCCGCTCGCGAACGGCTTGGTCGGTCAGGTCACCGGGCCCCGGGAGAAATTCTGCGACGGTGCCCATTTCGACCGCGCCCTGGTCGTTGTTCTCCTCCGCCAATGGGGCAAGCCCGCACCCGGGACGGCCATGGTGTCCTGTGAGCAGCAACAGGTCGAGCAGCGTGGTGGTCACGCCGCTCCCGCCCGGTGCCCGTAGCACCCCCTGGCCGACGAGGATCACGGCTCGGGGGGCGTCCGCGAACGCGCGGGCAGCCGCACGGAGCGCGCTTGAAGTCGAGCCGGTCGCCTGTTCAATTGCCGACCAGGGAAGGCATCTCACCGCTTCACTGATCGCCTTTACGTATTCAGGGGCCCGTTGTGTGAGGGATGGATCCACAAGCCCTTCCTCCACGACTCCTTTGATGAGGCCTAGGACAGCGTCCCCGAACCGCTCGGGGTGCGCGGTTACATGATGCGCCGCAAGATTCGTGATGTTGCTAATGGTCCCGATGGCCGGTTGCAACGCTTCAACCGTCACCAAGACGGCCCCACGCTTTTTGACCGCCTCTTTGACCTTGAGGCCGGTGATCGGATTGGTCTCGGTGATGTTCGTACCCACAAGCAGCAGAGCGTGGGCGGAAACGATGTCCTCGAACGCGATGGTCCAGCGATGGGTACCCTGCACCCGGAGGAGCGCCCGAACTCCATTGATGTGGCCGTAGCGGGCGCTGCTGTCGAGTTGGTTGGTGCCGATGACCAGGCGCATGAATTTCTGGAAGACATAGAGGTCTTCGTTCGTGCAACGGGACGCGATGAGGCCGGCGAACGCCGTCGGGCCGTGCGCGAGCTTCAAGCTGAGGCAGGTCTCCGCGATGAACTCGAGCGCTTCCTCCCAGGTGGTCTGGACCAGCGCCCCATTGCGCCGAATGAGCGGATGCTGCAGTCGGTCCGGATGGGTGCTCACGTGGTATCCGAAAAACCCTCGTGGGCACAGGTCCCCGTTGTTCCGGCCAGCTCCGTGGGAGGAGTTGACCTCGATCAGCTCGTTTTCCTTCGTTTGAATGGTGATCTGACAGCCATCGCCGCAGTAGGTGCAAATCGTGTCGGCGCGTTTGAGCATCCAGGGCCGAAACTCGTACATGGACAGCCGGCTGGTGATGGCGCCGACGGGGCAGATCTGCACGCACCCTCCACAAAATTCGCAGTCGAGCTCATGGATGGAGAAGTGTTTGATCTCGGTCATGGTCCCACGACCGGACGGCGCCAGCGCCTTCACATCCATCACCTCGTCGCAATACCGGACGCAGCGCAGACACTGCACGCACCGATTCATCTCTGTCTCGATCAGCGGGCTGAAGTATTCCTTCTGAAAAATCCGCTTGACCTCGACGAACCGGCTGGTGGTCGGGGTAGATTCATGGGAGAAATCTTGGAGATCGCAGCGACCGCCCTGATCGCAGACCGGGCAATCCAAGGGATGATTGGCCAGAATGAATTCCAAGATGGATTTGTGCGCTTCGTTGACGACCGTGGTTGCCGTGCGGACGACCATGCCTTCAGCGACCGGCGTGCTGCACGAGGTCTGAAGCTTCGGCACCTTCTCGATCTCAACCACGCACATGCGACAGTTGGCGTCGGGCTTGAGCTTGGGGTGGTAGCAGAAGTGAGGGATCATCACGCCCATCTGGCGCGCGGCTTCAATGACGAGGGTTCCCTTGAGGGCCGTGACCGGCACCCCATCAATCGTCAGCGTAACGGTTTCAATCGCGACATCCGCCATCGCTTTAGTCTCGCAATTGATTCATTGTTTCATTGCTCCATTGAGTCATTGGTTCTTTGAGTCAATGATCCAATCGTCAATCACCCCATGACTCAATTCTTCAATGCCTGGCCAACGCGGGTTCCGGTGTAATGAGCTCCGCAGCTTCCGCTGCCTCGATCAACTCTTCATATTCGTGCCGCCAGTATTGGAGCGTGCTCAAGATTGGCGCGACCTCGGCGTCACCGAACGCGCAAATGGTCCGGCCCACAATGTTCTTGCACAACTCCGTGAGGGTATCGAGGTCCTCATGGCGTCCGCGTTTGGCCATGATGCGACGCAGCGTTTGTACGAGCCAGGAGCTCCCTTCCCGACAGGGTGTGCACTTGCCGCACGATTCATGATAGAAGAACTCCATCAGCCGGAGCGCCGCCCAGACCATGCTGGTCCCTTCTTCCATGACCGTGACGCCGCCGGAGCCCAGCATCGAGCCAGCCTGCGCGACCGATTCAAAGTCCAGCTTGACCTCGAGATGTTGGTCAGTGAAAAACGCGGCCGAGGCTCCACCGGGGATAATGGCCTTGAGAGGCTTATCGGACCTCATTCCGCCCGCGTGGTCAAAGATCAATTCGCGGAACGTGATACCCATCGGCACTTCGTAGTTACCCGGCCGTTTGACGTGCCCGCTTACGCAGAAAATCCTAGTGCCGGTGCTCCGCGGGGGCGACCCGATGGACGCAAACCACTCAGGACCCCTGTTCAGGATATGGGGCAGGTTCGCCAACGTCTCGACGTTGTTGACCACGGTCGGCTTGTTATAAAGACCGTGCGTGGCGGGGAACGGAGGCTTCACCCGTGGCAGACCGCGCTTCCCCTCCAGTGATTCTAACAAAGCGGTTTCCTCTCCGCAGATATATGCGCCAGCCCCTCTGTGCACCCACACGTCGAGGTTAAAGCCAGTGTCCAGGATGTTCGTGCCGAGATAACCGGCTGCACGGGCTTCGCCTAGCGCTCGTTCTAAGATCTGGGCACCGAGCACAAACTCACCGCGAATATAGATGTACCCGATCTCGGCGCCGATGGCGTAACAGGTGATGACGATACCCTCCAGCATCTGATGCGGGTCACGCTCCATTAACTGGCGATCCTTGAAGGTGCCAGGCTCGCTCTCATCCGCGTTACAGCACAGGTATCGGGGGCCCTGGTAGTCCTTGGGCAGGAATTCCCATTTCACACCCGTCGGGAAACCCGCGCCTCCACGGCCACGCAACCCCGATTTCTTGACCATCTCGGTGACATCGGCCGGCGCGATTTTTCCCAGAACTTTACGCAACGCCTGGTATCCTCCGGCCCGCTCGTAGTCGGCCAGCGAACCCGTGTACCCGGGCGTCGACATGTTCTTCAGCAGTATCAGCTCGTGTGTAGGCATTGTCTTCGCAAGGTAAAAGTTCGGACTTACATTTTTGCCTTTTTACTTTTACCTTTTTACTTGTTGTAACTCCGGCTGCGGGAACATGAACGGTCCGCTCTTCAAAGAGCATGTACCGTCCCGCTTCAGATCGGCGAGGATGCGATCGACTTTCTCTTCCGTCAGTTGCTCGTAATACTCCTCATTCACTTGCATCATCGGACCGGTCCCGCAGGAGGCCAGGCACTCCACCGTGCTGAGTGTAAACAGCCGGTCCGGAGTGGTTTCGCGGGGCCTGATCCCCAATCGAGCCTGGAGCCAACCGACTAGCGTATCGGAGCCGACCAGCGCGCACATGAGGGACCTGCAGACCTGAATATGGAATTTGCCGATTGGCTTCAGGTTCAGCATCGTATAGAACGTGACGACCTCGTACACCTGGGAAGGCGTCAGACGTAAAATCCTCGCGATCTCCTTCATGGCCGACTCGCTGACGTATCCGTCTTCGCGCTGTGCGAGATTCAGCAGTGGCAGCAGCGCCGACCGCCGCACGGGATACCGACTCAGAATCTCGTTGATGTGGTCTGTATACTTTTCAAGCAACATGAATGACCCGCTGCAACATTACTTTCACCAGTCAATGGTCATTGGTCTATAGTCAATGGGTGAGGAAAATCCATGGAAGTGAAAGGGCCTTGCCTAACCAATGACCATTGACGTTCTTTAACGGTCGCACTCGCCCATCACGACGTCATAGGTGCCGAAGATCGTAATGATGTCTGAGATCAGATACCCCCGCGCCATGTGATCAAAGGCACCCATGTGGACGAAGGACGGAGAGCGGATTTTCATCCGGTACGGTCGCGGGCTCCCATCACTGATGAGGAAGAATCCCAGTTCTCCCTTCGGCGCCTCAGTGGCGCAGTAGGTCTCCCCCTTGGGGGGCTTAAAGCCCTGCGTGAAAATGATGAAGTGGTGAATCAGGCTTTCCATATCCCGCATCACTTTCTGTTTGGACGGGGGGGTGACCTGGGGGACGTCCGCCACCAGCGGCCCGTCCGGCATCTGGGCCAGGCACTGGCGGATGATGCGGCAGCTCTGGCGCATTTCTTCCATTCTGACCCAGTACCGGTCGTAGGTATCGCCGTTCTTCCCGATCGGCACTTCCCATTCGACTTTGTCGTACGCGTCGTAGGGTTCAAGCTTTCGGACATCATAGGCGACGCCGGAGCCCCTGAGCACGGGCCCGGTGAGCCCGAAGTTGATCGCGTCGTCCCCGGAGATCACCGCGACGTTCCTGGTACGGGCGAGCCAGATCCGGTTCGACTTGAGCAGCTCATCGTACTCGCGAACGCGGTCAGGAAAGGTGTCAAGGAATGCGTTCACTCTCGACACCAGGTCAGGCGTGAAGTCACTGTCCACGCCTCCGAAGCGATAGTAGTTGAGGGTCAACCTGGCGCCACACAACTTCTCGAACAGGTCCAGCAGAACTTCACGCTCTCGGAACGTCCAGAAGAACACGGTCATCGCGCCAATATCCATCGCTTGAGTCCCGAGCCAAAATAGATGGCCGATGATCCGTTGCATCTCGGCGACGAGTGTGCGGATGTATTGCGCCCGTTCGGGAATCTGAATGTTCAGCAGCTTCTCCACGGCCCGGACGTAAGCATAGTTGTTGGTCATCGAGCAGACGTAATCGAGCCGATCCGTGTGCGGGATGATTTGCATGTAGGCCAGGCCCTCGGCCAGTTTCTCCACTCCCCGGTGCAGATACCCGAGGTCGGGCGTGGCCTTCACGATCCGCTCCCCGTCCAGCGCGAGCACGACTCGAATCACGCCGTGTGTGCTGGGGTGCTGGGGCCCCATGTTCAGCAACAGCTCTTCCTTGCGGTAGGGAGAGGAAACCGAGCCCGCGTCGGACGAGAAGACTTGCCTTTGTGCCTCGGGTACTTCTCCGTGAGGGGGCCCACCCTCCTTGTCGTCCATGTTCGGAAGAAACTCGAACCGGCTCCGCCATCCCCTCCCCTCCGTCGGGAAGTCTTTCCGTAGCGGATAGCCCTCGTCGTAATCCTCAGGCATGAGGATCCGCCGCAGGTCGGGATGTCCGGTGAACCGGATTCCCATGAGGTCATAGACCTCGCGCTCCAAGAAGTTGGCCCCTTTCCAGATGCCCGTGACGGAGGCGATGGAGGCATCGTCCTCAGTGACGCGGGCCTTCAGGCGGATACGGGTGTGGTGGGGCAGCGAGAGCAGATGGTAGATGACCTCGAACCGCTCGGCGTCATCCGGATAGTCGGCGGAGCAGATGTCGGTGATATGGTCAAAGGCGGTCGTCGGATCGTCGTGGAGGAATCTGGCCACATCCACAATCCGGTCCGCGGCCACGCAGGCGGAGATTTCCGAGCGCGCTTGATCTTCGTGCACGGAAAGCACCGCCTCCGGGAATCTGCTGTTCAGGGTTTCGAGTACTGGATGCATATCTTGGTCAATGGTCAGTTGTTATGAGTCAATGGTCGCTTGTGAATGCTCATTGGTCATCTGTTATTCGAGCACCATTGACGAGTGACGGATGACGCCTTTCCCTATTTCACGAAGACTTTCTCCCGTTGAATCTTCTCCTGCAGCTTGAGCAACCCATCCAGCAATGCCTCCGGTCTCGGTGGGCAGCCTGGCACATAGACGTCCACAGGAACGATTTGGTCCACGCCCTGCACGACGCTGTAGCTGTTGTAATGGTTGCCGGACGTGGCGCAGGAGCCCATCGAGATGACGTACCGGGGCTCGGGCATCTGATCGTAGATCCGGCGGATCACCGGAGCCATCTTTCTCGTCACGGTGCCGGCCACGATCATCAAGTCGGATTGTCGGGGAGAGGCGCGGAACACCCCTGCGCCGAACCGGTCGATGTCGTAGCGAGAGGCCACGGTCGCGATCATCTCGATCGCGCAGCAGGCCAGCCCGAAAGTCATCGGCCAAAGCGACGACTTGCGTGCCCAATTTGTGAATGCATCGAGGGTGGTCGTCATCACATTCGCTTCGAGTTGCCGCTCAAACATGCTCATGGCTTCCTCAAGAATTGTCTCATTGATTCATTGTTTCATCGGATCAATGACGCCATCGTCAATCATCCAAATCTTACAATCGATGATTACTCCCACTCCAAGGCTCCTTTTTTCCAGGCGTACCAATAGCCGACGAGCAGAATCCCGATAAACAATCCCATCTCGAGTAACCCTAACAAGCCAAGTTGTTTGAAGCCCACTGCCCACGGAAACAGGAATACGAACTCGATGTCGAAGATGACGAACAACATAGCGATGATGTAATACCGCATCGGAAACGGAACCCGCGCGTCAGAGAAGAGCGGGCTGCCGCTTTCGTAAGGGGTCAGCTTGGCGGGGTAGGGATGACTGGGCCGGGCAATCGAGCCGATGAGCAGCGAGATGACGGCAAACGCCACGACGATCGCCATAAACAGGAGAATCGGGATGTAGTTGAGCGGGACCGCTTCGTTTGCCATAAATTGGTCAATCGTAATTGGTCAATCGTCAATCGTGAAGAGTCATTTGACTAATGGTTATTGACCACTGACGCCCGCCACGGTGAGGGAGGACTCGAAGAACGGTTTGAATCGCAGGCCGTCCAACTCTGGCTGATCGAGTCCCTTGTGTTGGATGAGGACCTTGAACGTGCGGCCCATCCCTTCGGGTCGAAGCAACCGAACCACGGACTCAAATTCCGATGAGTCGGGTTCGAGTGAGGCCAGCTTGTCTTCGAGACCCAGCCCGATGAGGAAACTCATTTGATTGGTGAATCCGGTCACGTGCAAGCCCGACTCCTGGCCGACGGCGGCAAGGGCGCTGAAGTCCACGTGAGCCGTCATGTCCTGACATCCCACCCGAACATACGGGTGCTCTGACAGCCGGTGCTGATGATAGCAGAGGAGGGTGCCGTTGCCCCGCTCGGGTGCATAGAGGTCCGGCGCCGTGTGCCCGTAATCAATCGTGATGACCACGCCATGCCCCAGGATCCGCGCGACCTCCCTCATCCACGCCATCGCGTGCAGATTCATTTCCGTCGTGTACCCGTCTGCGAGCTTCACGCCCATCCGGGTTAAGCGATCGAGATATTGCAGAAGTTCGGGGTTGGACACCGGGCGCAAACGTTCGCAGAACCGTCCTCCTTCATAGTCGACGAACACCTCTTCGGCTTCGCCCTGATCAACCCGGATGCGATGCACCGGGAATGCGTCCACAAGCTCATTCGAAAGAGCCACCCCGACCAGACCGCCGGTGGCCAACCCTTCGAGCCCGTTGAGCCACGAGACACGGCCAGCAGAGGCCATCCAAGGAGCTAACTGGCGCCGCTGACGGGCCTTCATGACCAGGCTTCGCTCGATGATGACATAGTGGAGTCGGGCAAAGAATGGCTCGGCGTTGACCTCGCAGTCCGCCAGAAAGTCACGGGCGAGCAAGCCTTTGCCCGCCCCCATCTCGAGCACCGTGAAACGATCGGGGCAACCGAGGAGCTCATCGACCTGACGCACCTGTCGTGCCAGGGCCTGAGCTAGGGCGGGATGGAGATCGCTGCTTGTGTAAAAGTCTCCCGACCAACCGATCGGTTCTCCCGCATCGTCTTCCCGGCCACGCATGTAGTATCCATGGAGGGGATGATAGAGTGCGAGTTCCATGAACCGCGCGAACGTGATTGGCCCGGTCCGCTGGATTTCCCCGGTGATTTCCCTGAGGAGCTGCGGATCACCTAACGACACACCAATCACCTTTTGCCGCGAAGCCTGATCAGCTCTGCCGGCATACAAGATCTTCTACCTTAGCCGTAGGTCTGAGGGCAAGTCAAGCCCAAACACCTTGAAAGGCCAAGAGAATTTGCCCGTTTACAGAGGAGGAAACCTGACCCCGGTTCGTAGTGAGGGAGTGGCCCGCGAGCGGTGAGGCCATGACGACTGCCCGCCCGAGAGGGGCACTATCGTCCGTGGCATTTCTTGTACTTTTTCCCGCTTCCGCAGGGGCAGGGATCGTTCCGTCCGACCTTCTCCTGGAGCCGGTGGACAGTTTGCGGAGGAGACGGTTGGTCACCGCGGTTGAGAGTCATCCTGGCGGGTCGCTGCAGTTGGGGTGCCGTTGGCGGCACCTCGCCCCTGACGGCCTTCACATGAAACAGGCGGTCGAGCACGTCGCCTTTGATCCGGTCCATCATCGCCGAGAACATGTCGAACCCTTCCCGTTTGTATTCGATCAAGGGGTCCTTCTGCCCGTATCCTCGGAGACCGATGCCGTCTCGGAGCTGATCCATGCCCAACAGGTGGTCCTTCCAGTGGTGATCGATCACCTGGAGTAACACCATTTTTTCCAGTTGGCGAAGCAAGTCCGTGCCGAGTTCTTCCTCTTTGCCGGAGTAGACCTTCAGAACCTGGTCCCGCAGCTCTTCCTTGAGCGCGTCTCGCCCCATGTCCTTGAGATCATCCGCCCCGTCGCTGAGGTCAAGTGCGAACTGTCCTTGCAGTGCTTCTCTGAGGCTCGAGAAGTCCCACTCCTCCGGATATTGATCCTTCGGGCAGTACGCGTCGACGAGGGAATCTATCACCTGGCCGAGCATGTCTCGAATTTCATCGGAGAGGTTGTCTCCATCGAGGAACGCATGCCGATGTTGGTAGATGACTTCGCGCTGTTTGTTCATGACGTCGTCATATTCCAGAAGCTGTTTGCGAATATCGAAGTTATGCGCTTCGACCTTCTTCTGGGCATTCTCGACTGCCCGGGTGACCATCCGGTGCTCGATGGGCACACCTTCTTCCATGCCAAGTTTCAGCATGAGACTTGAGACGCGCTCGGAGGCGAAGATCCGCATCAGGTCATCTTGGAGGGACAGGTAGAATCGCGAGGAACCGGGGTCCCCTTGCCGGCCAGAGCGTCCGCGAAGCTGATTGTCGATCCGTCGGCTTTCATGCCGTTCCGTACCCAGGATATGGAGCCCCCCTTGCGCGATCACCTCCTGCTTATCGGCTTCGCACTGCTCTTTGATTTCTTCGTAGATGGCCTTTTTCCGGTCCTCGGAAAGGTTCTCGTCTTGATACAGGATTCGTTTGAACAGAAAATCAGGGTTGCCACCAAGGACGATATCCGTGCCCCGGCCCGCCATGTTGGTCGCGATCGTCACGGTGCTCTTTTGCCCAGCCTGTGCGATGATCTCGGCTTCCTTCTCATGGTGCTTGGCGTTGAGCACGTTGTGTTTGATCCCCTGCCGTGTGAGGTAACCCGCTAAGCGCTCCGAATTCTCGATCGAGATCGTCCCGACGAGCACCGGTTGGCCGCGCTCGTGACAATCCTTGATCTCTTCGACGATGGCCGTGAATTTCTCTTTTTCAGTCCGGTAGATGACATCGGGGTAGTCCGTCCGGATCATAGGACGATTCGTGGGAATGACGTTCACATCAAGGTTGTAAATTTTCGCGAACTCACTGGCCTCCGTGTCCGCCGTGCCTGTCATGCCGGCCAATTTGCCGTACAAGCGGAAGTAGTTCTGGAACGTGACCGAAGCCAGGGTCTGGTTCTCGTTCGCGATCTTGACGCCTTCTTTTGCCTCGACGGCCTGGTGGAGCCCGTCGCTCCAGCGGCGTCCGGGCATCATGCGGCCGGTGAATTCATCCACGATAATGACCTCTCCATCCTTCACGACGTAGTCCACATCGCGCTTGTAGAGCGAGTAGGCCAGGAGGGCTTTCACGACATGGTGCACGAGGTCCATGTGGGCGAGATCATACAGGTTATCCACCCCGAGCAACTTTTCAACGCGGGCATTGCCTTCCTCGGTAAGGGAGGCAGTTTTGGTCTTCTCTTCGACCGTGTAATCGCGCTCGAACTTGAGCTGCGGGATGATCGCGTTGATCCGGTAATAGAGATCAGTGGATTCCTCCGTGGGGCCGGAGATGATCAACGGGGTACGCGCCTCATCGATGAGGATGCTATCGACCTCGTCCACGATGGCGTAATGTCTTCGCTGTACGCACTGCCTGATGTCGGCGACGATCAGATTATCACGCAGGTAATCGAAGCCGAATTCGTTGTTGGTCCCGTAGGTAATATCGGCCTGGTAGGCCTCTTGACGCGAACAGGGACGGAGGTGCTGGAGCCGTTTGTCGGGCGCGTCATACCCGGGATCAAACAGGGCGGAGGCCTCATGCTGGCTCACGCCGACGCTGAGACCCAGGGCGTGGTACACGGGGCCCATCCATTGCGCGTCCCGCTTTGCGAGGTAGTCGTTGACGGTGACCAGGTGGGTGCCCTTCCCGGAGAGCGCGTTTAAATAGAGCGGAAGAGTCGCCACGAGGGTTTTGCCCTCGCCTGTTTTCATCTCGGCGATCTTGCCCTGGTGCAGCACGATGCCGCCCAGAAGCTGGACATCAAAATGCCGCATCGCCAATTGGCGCCGGGATGCTTCTCGGCAGACCGCAAACGCCTCCGGCAGCAAATCGTCGAGAATTTCGCCCGCCTCCAACCGCTTTCGGAAGGCTTCAGTCTTGTCCATCAGCGCAAGATCGGAGAGGGAGGTCACCGTGGGTTCAAGGCTGTTGATGTGTTCCACGGTCGGCCACAGGCGCTTGATCTCGCGCTCGTTTTTGCTCCCAAAGACCAGATTGAGAAGCGATGCCAGCATCTCAGCTAACCCCTTCAGACTAAAGACTTATTCGTTATTAAAAAATCAGTATACAGCAATTCGCACCTGAATCCTACTGGAAACGCCGTCCTGTGCTTATCTTGACACTCCCAGTCCGGTGGAATAGCATCCATACAGGAAAGTGGCTTCAGGAACACCATGACCCGTGCCGTTCATCGGTCGGTGACGCTCGGCTTGACGGCCTGTCTCATGCTGTTGAATGGGATGGTGTTTCCTCAAACGGTCGAGCATGCCATCCACCATGCCCGACACCAGGCCGCGACCCACGCCACCGTGCTCTGCACCTGGATGTGCGCGGCGGGAGAAATTCTTGACGCCTATCAGGTTCCCTTTGAGAACAAGCCGTTAATCGCCGGCGAAGCCGAGACCTGGGTTCCCGTCCTCTCGCCCCCTCTTCTCTCCGTTGTTCCAGTTTCGAGACCTCCCCCGCTAACCTGACGCAACCAGCCACCGTCGGCAAGTTACCCCATCGCCGGCCATAAGGGTAGGGATCCTTCTAAGGGTATCCGTGCCCGGGGATGGCGCGTGATAGGTTCCCTGTGTCGTCCAGCGAATGGCCACAGGATAGCTCAAGGAGTTCTTCGACCATGAATGTGAAGGTAAGACCAGCGACTCTGTTGTTGTTCTTGACTTGTCTGGCGATCTGGCTTCTGGCTGGTGGTGTGTATGATTCCGTTTTTGGAATGGGTGCGCGCCCGCCGGTGGTTGGAACAGAAGCCCCGGAGTTCCAGTTAATGGATCTCAATAGCCAAGTCCAGAGCCTCAAACAGTATCGTGGCAACATCGTGCTGCTGAATTTCTGGGCAACCTGGTGCAAACCCTGCACGACCGAGATGCCGGCGATGCAGGCCGCGTACGATCGAATGCGGGATCAGGGCTTCGTGGTCCTTGCTGTCAACGAACTCGAGGACATCGAGAAGGTGACAGCACATATCCAGTCGCACCACCACACGTTCCCGGTTCTTTTGGACACCGACAACCGGGTTGCGAACATGTATGGTGTCTATGGGTTGCCAGTCAGCGTGTTCATTGATCGGAAGGGAGTGGTGCGCGAGTACGTCAAAGGCGGAGGCCTCACTGAAGAGATCATTGACCGGGTCGTCACCGAGCTGCAAACTCACTCGCTCACGACCCGTCCCCTGGATCGCGTGTCATGACCACTTCGTGCAAACAGCTTTTGGCCCTTTGTCTGGTCACATGCCTGCTCGTGCTGAGCGGGCTTGCGTATCCCCAAATCGTCGCTCACGCCCTGCATCACGCCCACCACACCGCCGCCACTCATGCTACGGCCTTGTGTTCATGGGTGTGCGCGGCCGGGCAAATGGTGGAACCCTCAGGGCTGACCACGGATCATGTTTCCGAGTTGGTTGGTAGCATTGAGGTCCTTCACCACTTTGCCAACCCCACGCCAACGCACCGTACACCTGCTTCCCGAGGCCCTCCGCGCTTCCACCTGTTCTCCTAAGGGCTCACAAGCCCATCCTTGCTCTCTGTCTTTTGTGGTCCAGAGGGAGCTTGCTGGCCTGTCGCGCAACTCCTTCGGGAGGGAGAGGCCGGCATCCGGTGTGTGTTGCATGTCTCAAAGGCTTGACGGGTGGATCACCGGGGACCAAGCCAAGCGTGGGGGACGCAAAATGATGAAAGTCCGAGCCAGCCATCGAGCCATTTTTATAGCAACGAGTTTTGCCCTGGCTACTCTGCCTGTCCTGCCACATTCATTAGTCGAGGCATCTTGTGGGTCGACCACCTGCTTCCTCGTGATCGGTTCCCAAGCCGGAGTGTCCCAGAAAGGGCTTCTCACTGCGAACATGATCTACAACTACATCCCACAGGGAACACTGCTGGACGGCACAACGGGAATTATTCCGGCGGTCAAGGTCGATGACCGACAGATCGTTCTTGATGAGCACCGCGAAATCCGTACGATCAATCAGTTTTTCACGCTTGACCTCAACTACGGGGTGACAGAGCGGTTCGCAGTCCAGGTCACAGTTCCAACCATCGTTCGCTCGCACCGGCATCTCATCGAACAGGGGGCAACGAATGAGGAAGAGCAGTTATTTACCGATAATGGCCTTGGGGATATTCGGCTGACGGGGAAATACAATATCCTGCCAACTCTTCGCAGTCTGCTCGTGGTTGGGATTGGGATCGAGTTGCCGACGGGAAAATTCAATACCCAAACCAACGTCCCGAAAAACACACAGGAGCCGACGCTCCAACTCAGCCGTGGCAATGTCGGGTTGGTCGGAACGTTGTACCAGGCCTACGAGCTGCTTCCCCACCGACTGAACCAGTTCTCCTCGGTCTCCTATCGCCATACCTTCAGAAACAACAATGGGTATCAGTTCGGTGACGAATACATTCTTAGCGGGGGTCTGAACTACCAGGCCCTAAACTGGTTAGTGCTCACCGGTCAGTTTAACTGGCGGTATCTGGTCCACGATAATTTCAGTTCCTCGCTGAGGCAGCACGTGCCTGCTGGCGCGAGTTTTGACATCGACACCGCAATTCGTGATCGCCGCGTTCCAACCACCGGATCGACCACGCTGATGTTTACGCCTGGCTTCACGTTGAACGTGCTCCCGCAAACAGCTCTCTACGTTAACGTCCAGATTCCCGTGGCGCGCGATTTCAACAATAATCTTGCCCAGGGCGTGAGTTACGTTTTTGGAATCACGAGGTCCTTCCAACTTTTCTAGGCAGGGAGTCGCGGCTGGTGGATCCGAGAGGCGTACGGCAGATCTAGCCCCGATCCGAAATGAGCTCGCCAGAGGGCTTCGCGCTCCCGGGCCTCCCAGAGCGGCCCTTCCGGGCCTTGCTGAGCGGAAGGCTTCCGGAATTCCCGTGGCTGTGGTCGCAGGCGACCACAGTGCCGTGGTCAGTTCCGGCTTTCCTGCTCAACAAGGCCGCGGTGAGCACCCCGCTCTTCCGGCGATGGTCGCGCTCACCCTCTCGGCAACGCCAGTTATTTTCGGATCAGGGCTAGGAACTTTTGTGGCAAGGCTCTCTGTTTCAACAGCAATAAGGGTAGGGCCGCCAGCGTCCCCAGAACGGTCCCCAGTAGTAAGGGACGTAATGAGGGTAGGACCAGTGAGGCCGCATTTCCACGCGTGGCCAAACTTTCAGGTTCTTGATCTCAAGCGTCGGGTAGGTGTATTCGCTCTCGTCAAGCCTAAGGGTTGTCGAGCCAGTTACCTCACCGACAATCGTGACGCGCGTCCCGGGCGGCACGGTGGCAGGGTCTAGGAACTCTCTCTGAAGCGCCATAAACCGCCCCTGTGATTTTGTGCGGTCGAGGCTAGCTTCCTTCAAGTGCTCCTCAGGAATTTGCAGCACCTCGAGGCGAGTGCCGGCTTGCAACAGCTTGGCGGTGAGGATCTCCCCGCTCAGCACGAGGTGGCGTCCTTTGTAAGAGTGGGGAGACTCTTTGAGCTGGCTGAAGGTGAGCGTCCGATCGATCTCGGTTTCGAGCGAAGAGGGCACGACGCTCTCACCGGCGCAGCCCGATAGGAGAGCCGTGACCACCAGCCACAGGCTCGACGAAGTCCAACGGGGAGGAGCGACCATAGCGGTTCAGGAGTTGAGACGCCTTCCCACAAGATGTACATTATAGGAGCGTACTCCAGGGCAGCACAACAGAGAGGGGGCAAGGCGCATGAAGTATTGGGGAAAGTCGCTCGGCTTCCGGCTGGCGATCACCGTCATCATCTTAACTCTCGTAGGATTCGCGTCCACGACGTCAGCAGAGCTGACCGGGCTTAAAGGCAAATTCAAAATCCTTGATGAACCTTCCACTCACGTCCGGGGGAAGGTGAAGTTGACAGAGTTCGCCGATTTCTACTGCCCGCATTGCCACATGTTCGAACGAACCGTCTTGCCCGCTCTGAAAGATGAGTTTGGGGACAGCTTGGAGGTGACGTTCGTGGGGTTTCCTGTGATTCCGGGGAAGCTGCCGACCGCGTTCGAAATGTACGAACAAGCCAGGATGATGGGGAAGGGCGCGGAGATGAAGCGGGCGCTGTTTCGTACCATCCATCAAGACCGTACGCACCTTCTTGATCGGGTGATTCGGGGATCACTCATCAAAGAAGTTGGATTGGATCCTGTCGAATTCGAGGCCGGACTCGCCAGCGCCAAGCCGGCCAGAGCGTTGGAGGTGGGGAAAAAATGGGGGGAGCGCGTGAATGTCGAGTATACCCCTACCGTGCTTTTGGACGGGAACATCAAAGTGGAATCAGTAAACCCTCGCAATCTCAAGACAGTGATCCAGAGTATCCTGGATTCTGACAGCAAGTGACGGCACGATTTCCATCCCTCCAACCACCTGAACCTTTACCAGTGAAAGCCACGAGAACCAGAATCTTGTCCCGACCCGATTTCAGCCGCCCGACGCTGGAAGTGGCAAGGACGCTCCTGGGCACATATCTGGTGCGACGTAACAAGTCTGGCGTCCGCTCCGCTCGGATCATCGAGGTGGAAGCCTACGTCGGTCCTGAGGATCGGGCCTCCCACGCCTCCCGAGGGAGGACGAACCGGACCGGGGTGATGTTCGGGCCGCCGGGGATCGCCTATGTGTACCTGGTCTACGGCATGCATCATTGTTTGAATGTCGTTACGGAGCGGGAGGGATACCCTGCGGCCGTCCTGATTCGGGCTGTCGCACAGGATTCGACGCTGATCGACGGGCCGGGCCGTGTCACCCGGCGGTACGAAATCGATCGGAGCCTGAACGGGCTTGATATGACGATGGGGCAAGTCCTCTGGATCGAAGATCGCGGCGAGCGTGTGGCAACCGATCAGATCGGGGCCTACCCACGGATAGGAGTGGACTATGCGGGCAAGTGGGCGGCCAAACTGTGGCGGTTCCGTTTAGAGGCGCGCAACGAGCGGAAGCCGCCCGCACGGCGCCTCCGGACTCCCTGAATCACAGGCCACAAACAGTGATGGAAAAACACGAAGGGGAGGCTCCCATGAGGGAGGCCTCCCCTTCACGTTTGATCAACAGTGCAGCGCGTGAGTTATTTCATCCGCGTGGCTTCTTTCACCGGCGGCTCGATCTTGATTTGCGGACCCTGGACCTTGGGCAGGCGTCCCGCACCGGGCTTTGCCAGCACCCGCTTATTATTTTGATTGATCGAGAGGTTTTGCATCGAGTGCGAGTCATCGAACTTCGCCGCACTTGCCAAGGCATCGTCCCCGACTGCGTTGGCCTGGCCGGTGTCGTTTGCAAATCCAGAGGCCGGATAGCCTGAGTGCGTGGGGAGCATGGATGGATTCGCGAAAGCGAAGGAGGAGAGGTGTCAAGAGTGAAGGATGTGGAAAGGCAGTACGGGGACGATGCTCGCTCACCGCCTGCGTGGCGGGCGCTGCCTTCTTCCCCGCCGACGATAGAGGCCGCCTCGCGGAGCTGAGGTTGGGAGGCTGATGATCACGGATGTGCCCTGGCCAGGTCCACTGGCGATGGAAATCTGCCCTTGGTGCTCTTCCACGATTTTCTTCACCGAGGCCAGCCCTAAGCCGGTCCCCGCCCGCTTGGTGGTGAAGAACGGTTCGAACACTTTCCCGACGTGCTCGATCGGGATCGGGGCACCATCGTTCTGGATGGTCATCTGAAGATAGTGACGCTTCGATTTCTGCCGGGCTACCTCGATGTGGAGATGCCCCCCGGGTATCATGGCTTCGAGCGAGTTCTTGAAGATGCTGAGGAAGACTTGCTGCATCTTCGTTTCGTCGCACCGCACCAAGCCGAGGTTGGCGCCGTAATCCTTTGTCACGCGAATACGGTTGGCCTCCATCTCGGTGGCGACCACCGTCAACGCGTTCTCGATCAAATCTGGCGCGCGGCATGGTCGCCGATGAAGCTCTAGCGGTTTTGCAAAGTCCAAGATCTCGTTCAGAATGGCCTCGACACGGATAAGATCCCGCATCGCATTTTCAACTCGGGTCTGCGGGTCAAAATCGAGAATCCCCTCGCCCGTGACCTCCTCCATTTGGGCTCTAATGGACGCCAGTGGCTCCCGGATCTCGGTCGCCAGAAAGGCGCTGAACTCGCCAAGGGCCGCCTGCCGTTCTTGCTTCCTGATTAGGGGTTCGGAAGGAAGTGGGGCACCAGGCGCCGCAGCGACTTCTCCAGCCTCTTCGGTTTCCGGTCGAGCGCGCTGGGCGGGTGACGGCTCCTGAAGAAGCTCGACAACCTTCGAGATCAAGGGTTCCAGCAAGCGTGCGTCCGGCACCGCGTACTGCATCTCAGTCATGGAGGCCAGCGTAATCGTTCCTCCCACTTGACCTCGTACGAAAAAGGGCACCACGATGGCCGATCGAAACTGATCACGGTATAAAGGCTTATGGTCTAGAAAGCGTCCCTGAGTCGAAGCCAGGCCGTGGTCCAGGCGAGGCTTCCGATGACGGACCGCCCAGCCCGACGCTGAAGCGTCCAGGGCCCACCGCTGGCCTGGCTTGAGGTCTTTTCGATGATCCCCCTTTTGTGCAACCTGGTGTTCATCTGCAATCCCGAGAACTTCCACCGTCCCGGCGAGGGGATCGTACGTTGTCACCCAGGCGCGATCGAAGGGCAGGATAGTCGCGGCCTCAAGGAGCAGAGCGGCAATGCGTTGTTGCATCTCCGGCGTTGAGTAGGAGGGTGTCGGCGCGAGTTGGGCCCCGCCAAGGGAGGCGGTCGAGGTCATGGGTTCTGAAGCCACGAGGGGAGGACTGAGGATCGAGGTTCCATCGAATAGGGCTGCCTTGTCCAGGGCATTCGTGATGTCTTCCCCTGCGCTCTCCAACAGGCTTTTCTCTTTTTTCGCAAAGGCGGCAGTCTCTTTTCGCCCGATAACCAGGGTCCCGTAAGTCCGCTGTCTGTATCGGAGCGGAATTCCGAGCAGGGACTTCACCCCTGGGACGATCATGCGCAGACGGACAACCCTGGACGACTCCCTCTCGGGAAGGGAAGCCAAGGCGCTTTCCGCCAGCACCTCCTGAATCGAAAGCGTTCTTAGAATCGCCTCGACTTCACGGGGGGAGAACCCGATGGACCCCTGGAGCATCAGCGGACCGCCCTCCCGGTCGAAAATGGCAATGAGGGCGGCGTCCACCCCGAGCTCGTTCAATGCGGTGGTCAACGTTCTCTGAAGCGTCGTCTGCTTGTGTTGTTGGATCGTGGACCTGCTGACGCGTGGTTGTGGGGCGGCTATGTCCATCGTGCTGCGTCCTCAGTGTGTCGCTGGATCATGCTTGGGCGGCATTCTAGCAATGTTGTGGGATTGATTCAAATTGGGTTAATTGATCACGCGGGGCGGCTTCGGCCGATGGATGACGATCTCCATGCGCCCCTGTTCCGAAACCCATAGGTTCAGGATGCCGCTGACCAAGCTGATCAAAATGGCACCGCCGATCGATGACCAGAACCCAGTGACCACAAATCCCTTGACCAGGAAGGCGACCAACAGCAGAAGTAGGGCGTTGATCACCACCATGAACACCCCTAGGGTGAGAACAATGAATGGAAGCGAGAACAGGTACAGAATTGGCCGGACCAGCGCATTGAGCATCGCAAGCACGATGACGGCAGCGAGGCCGGCCGAGGCGCTCTCCACTTCAATGCCCGGGATGATCGCGCTGGCCAGGAGCACAGCGACGCCGGTGACAGTGAAGCGGATCAGCAGGCCTCTCATGACGGGCTCATGAAGTCCACAGTCGCTTGACGCTTGGCCACTTTGTCATTGGGATCGTAGTTCGCGACGATCTCTTTTTGGAGGCCGCCCGCGGAGACTGCGATCCGGACGCCCGCGTCTTCATTGTGGAGGTGGATGAAAATTTCATAGTAGCCTTGCTCGTTTGCCTTCGCGCTTGCCGCATGACCGTGTTTCTTGAGCGGCGTGGCCTTGACTTCGACTCCCGGGAGCGGCTTCCCAAGCCTGTCCCTCACGTACCCATAGACAATGAAGCCATGCTCCACTTGGGTTTTCAGGAACACGGGGCGGGGCGTCTCGACCGCCGGATTTTTCAGCGTACTCATATAGGCAGCCAGCGCGTTGACTTCTTCGTCCGACATCAGATCCTTGTACTTATCGGGCATCTGCCCTTTTTTGTGTTGCTTTTCAAAGCCCTCGGCATAGAGGTAGGCGGGATCGAGCACCTTCTTCTTGAGGTCCTCGATGGTCAGGAGGCTGCCAATATTGTCCAGCTTGGGACCGCGTTTCTTCACGCTCCCCTTGCCGCCGATCTTGTGGCAGTTGTAGCACTCGTAGAGATCATACACTTCTTGGCCTCGCGCAACCAAGGTCATCGGCCCAGAGGTAGGTTTCAGTGAGTCCGCAAAGGTTCCTGCATCGGGGCTTGCGGCTGGAGCCAGCCGGTTTAGCCGTGCCGTGAGAGATCGGAGCTTCGCCTCCAGGGCTTCTGCCTGCCTCAGGGACTCGTCGAGGCGCTCCCGTTCAGGCAGCACCTTCGCCCGTTTCGCCTTCAACAGTTTCGCGATCTTCCCCTTTTCAACCTCGGGATCGTATTGCGGCCACAGCGACGCTCCGCCGACGTAGACAACGGAGAGAATGGCATAGAAGACCACAAGCGCGATAAGGGCCTTGACTCCACTCACCGGCTTCACCGGAGGGGCATCCAAGAGAATGAACACCGCGGCTCCCAGCATCGCGTAGGTAAAGAACATCGCTTGAAACACGGGCGGAAACGCCAACGCCTTGGCCAGTGCGACGAGGATGCCCCCGACCACGATACCAACAACGCCCTTCTTGAGGATGATCTTCATGAAAGTCATTTGCTTCGCCACCTCGCTCTCCCTCGGCTCGCACTGGGTTGCCGCTGCGCGGGCTCAGTCCCAGTATACAGGTTCTGGATCGGGATCGCCAAGGATGAGAAAGGACGACGCAGCGAATATGCTAGCCCACATTATTCATGACGGTTCGTCGCGAAATCGCGGAGTCGCGCAGCGAGACGGGCGCGTGGAGCCGCGAAGGACCGAGGCGTACTGGAACAGTACGTTGAGGGACTGAGTGGCGAGCCCGCCCGCCTGCATGCAGCAGTAACCGCATGCAGGCTTGTCGCAGCCGCGAATCCGAG
>JACZQN010000011.1 GCA_022545705.1 Nitrospirota bacterium
GTGCGACAGCGTCCCGCCCATTTCGGCGATGAGGCCTGCGGCGAGCCCAAACAGAGGCGCCAAGCCGGGATCAATGACCGGCACCACGAGAATATCGCCGCCCATGACAGTTCCTGCGTCAGTGGCGAAACAGACCGGACGGATCGGCCCCATAGCGACTCCGGGGCTGATGGGAAGACCTCGAAGCGTCTCGCCTGTGGTCTCTGTCGCGCTGGTCTTTTGTTCTGACAGGTCTCGCGTTCCGGCCGTTGACGGTCGAAGCTTGCCTGAGATCCCTGTAGGCGTGATGAAATCAGGAGCAATAAGCGGTCGCATGGTGCGCGCGCTCCGCGCGGCGGGTCGCCACCAGGCCTCTCCAATCTCGCTGAGAATCATCCAGCACCCTGCCGACCTCGTCCTGGGTCAGGAAGAACAGATCATTACCGGAGGCAAGGAGTCCGCGGGCGGCCAGCTCGGCGCCTAGCACCAGCAGAAGGCGCCGGACCCCCGATACGTAGTACGCCAGGTGATGACCGTTTGCTTCTCGGAGCGCCAGGTCGCGACAGAGAACGCGATGCCAATAGCGAAACCAGGCCCACTCGTGCCAACGCCACCCCAGCACTGTCCGTATGCGATCACGCGCGGCTCGAGACACGGCTGCTTGTTGTTGACGGATACCGTCGACGGAGAGCATCGTCGGCGACTGGAGGAGCCCTCGTATAATCGCGAGGAGGTACTCCGGCGTTTCCGCAAACCGCGGAGACATGACGTCGGACTCGCCGAGTGCCCGGTGGCCATACTCACTCAGGTACGCATCCAGCGATTTAAGAAAGTATGTTCCTGCCAGCCGGTCTCGATACGCTCCAGGGGAGCAGGGTTCGCCCAGAAGGAACTCCCTACAGGACTGCAGTGGTAGGATCAGAGGATGGTCCATGGCGGTGGATGGCGGAGGATGAGGGATATTATAACGCGATCAAGAGGTACACGTCGTTGACATTGGTCCCCGTGGGGCCGCTGATAATATGGCCCCCGACCGTCTTGAAGAATCGGTAGGTGTCATTGTGGCGCAGCACGCGGTCCGGAGCCAATTTGAGTCGTTCCGCACGAGCCAAGGTCCGGCCGTCAACCACCGCTCCAGCGGCGTCCGTCGGACCATCCGTTCCATCAGTTCCGAACCCGACGGCCCAGACATCTTTTAACCCCGAGATTTCCTGTGCCGTCGCGAGGGCAAACTCCTGCGCGCGTCCGCCTAGGCCCGTTCCACGCACGGTCACGGTCAGCTCGCCTCCCCCAATCACGCATGCTGGGCGCTGGACCGGCTTGCCGACAGAGACGATCTGCTTGGCGATGGTCCCGAATTCGCGGGCAGCGGCTTTCGCTTCACCGGTCATGGATGCGGAGAGGAGGAGGGGCCGAAGGCCGGCATGTTGGGCCTCGCGCGCGACCGCCTGCACCGATGCGCGATTGCCCCCGATAATCACGTTCTGTACGCGCTTGAACACCGATGAGCCCGGCTTCGGGGTTTCGCCGACGCGGCCCTGCCGACCCTTCGTGAGGTGCTGCCGCACTGCGCGCGGGACGGCCGCCCAGATGCGGAACCGGCGGAGGATCCTGCAGGCGTCAGCATAGGTCGTCGGGTCCGGTGCGGTGGGACCGGATCCGATGGTTGCCAGGTCATCCCCGATCACATCGGACAGAATGAGACTCACGACCCGAGCCCGTGTCGCGGCGGCAAGGCGACCGCCTTTGATGGTCGAGAGGTGTTTGCGCACGGTATTGATCTCGTGAATGGTCGCGCCGCTCCGCAGCAGGAGCGCGCTCGTCCGCTGTTTATCGGCAAGTGTCACTCCCGGAGCCGGGGCTGGAAGCAAACTCGAGGCGCCGCCGGATAGCAGCACCACCAGCAGATCGTTCGGCAAAAGCCCTTTGACAAGCGCGAGGAGGCGACCCGCCGCTTTCTCTCCTGCGCGGTCCGGAAGAGGATGCCCGGCTTCCGCCAGCTCAACACGCCTGGTCGGGACCCTGTGGGATTTCTTCACCACCACGAGGCCTCCGTCCAGCCTGGATCCGAGTAGGTCCTCCAGCGCCTGGGCCATGCGCGCCGAGGCCTTGCCAGCTCCCACGACGACCACGCGCGAATCCTCGCGCAAGTCGTAGCGGCGCCGACCAATGCGCAGTCCTCCACCGGCCAGCGTCACCTTCCGCCGGACGGCAAGAGCCGGATCTGCTGCCGACAGGCCTGCCTGCAGAAGCCGACGCAGCAGCGCGCGAATGCGCGGCTCTCGCACACCGATGTACATTGGTCTTTATCGAGGCTTATGGCGTTTTGGCTTGCTCAAGGCAACGGTCGGGACAACCCCGCTTGGGGATTTTGATCCTGTGGGTGCCCCTGGGGAGGTATCCTCGTTTGAGCTCAGGGTTCAGCATTTTGAGCTCTAGGTAGTACGTGTCGAACTCCTTCGCAATGGAGGCCAAGTTCCGACGTGACTGTTTCACCCTCACCGTGACGGTTTCGGTTTCAACGGGCGTGTACAGTTCCTCCCTGGTCAGCCCCAGATAGACTTCCGGCTGAGAGAAGATTTCCTTTGCGGCAATGACCCGGGGGACGTACCGCATTGTCTCGCGCACGGAGTGCAGCTTCCAGTAGTCATTCACCTTCTGCTTCTTGAGCAGTCGCTTAATCTTGACCTCTCCGGCGTTGTAAGCCGCCATAGCGAGGAACCAGTCGCCGAACATTTCTTTAAGAAGCCTCAGGTGTTTGATCGCCGCGTCCGTGGACAGTTCCAGATTGCGGCGTTCGTCGCGCCACTTATTGCTGCGCAGCTTGTACCGCTTGCCGGTTGACTTCATGAACTGCCAGGGCCCGGACGCCCGGGCGCGGGAGTAGGCCACCGCGACGCACTTGCTCTCCACGAGCAAAATGTACTTCAGGTCGTCCGGCAAGCCTGCCTCGGCGAGCTTTTGTTCCACCGGAGGAAAGCAGCGGCCGGTTCGCTTCGCGATGATGATGTTCTCGCCTTCGTCTTCTAAAAACTGGTAGAACTCAAATTCAATCCGCTCTCGCATCTGCCAGTTATCCAGCGGGACCTCTTGGCCAGCAAAGACGAGCTTGTCTGGTAATCGAAAGGAGCTGAGAAAATGTCTTGGCCCCTGACCGTTGAGTTTGTGGTTGGACTCCAGGGCTCTGGCTTCCATGCTCTCAGCAGGGGACTCTTGAACGATCTGTGGGGTGTGGGCCGACGGGTCCGAGTTCGCCGTATTGGGCGGGACCATGTTCTCCGTCTCGTCAGTCGTGCCAAGGAGGGACTCCCAGTAGGAGTCAGGAATGGCCGTGGAATTAGGCATTGACTGGGCAAAGGCCGAGGATACGTTACCTGCCAAGGCGATCAGCGCGCAGAGACAGGCAAGCGCGGCCCGTTGGAATCGGTCGGACGAAGTGTCGGTGTGTGCGACGGTCTGGTCTGCCATGAGTCTCTTCCGATACATATTTAATACTAGCAGGAAGTTCAGCCAGCGGCAAGAAACACCGGCATTTTGGTTTATGCTAGACTGGCATCCGATGAAGAATCTCACCGTGCTGCATGAGCGAATCACGCGCTGCCGGCGGTGTCCTCGACTGGTCGCGCATCGAGAAGCGATCGCCCGGACAAAACGTCGCCAATTCCGTCAGTGGACCTATTGGGGACGACCAGTGCCGGGGTTCGGTGATCCGAAGGCCCGTCTCTTCGTCATTGGGCTCGCCCCGGCTGCGCACGGCGGCAATCGCACAGGTCGGGTCTTCACCGGAGACCGCAGCGGAGATTGGCTCTATGAAGCCCTCTATCGGTTCGAGTTTGCCAATCAGCCTCACTCGGCCCATCGCGGCGACGGCCTCCGGCTCAGTGACTGCTACATCGCGGCTGTAGTACGGTGTGCCCCGCCAGGTAACAAGCCGCTGCCCGAAGAATTCGATGCGTGCCGACCGTATGTGCTCGAGGAGCTCCGTCTGCTCAGAGGGGTACGAGTGGTGGTGGCGCTGGGCAAGATCGCGTTCGATCATTATCTGCGAGCATGCCTGGATTCCGGCCTTCCTGTGCCGTCGCCAGCCATTCAGTTTGGACACGGGGCAGCCTACCAGCTACCCTGGGGCGTGACCCTGATAGGCTGCTACCATCCCAGTCAGCAGAACACCTTTACGGGCAAGCTGACCCGGAGGATGTTTCACGCGATATTTCGACGGGCCCGCAAGAATTTGGGGAGGCGCTGAGGGAGAGCCTTCTGCGGGACACTATTTCTGCCCCTGCGCGTTCCAGTCCGCCAGGAACTTCTTGAGCCCGATATCGGTCAACGGATGTTTCACGAGCTGCTGGAAAACCGCGTAGGGCATGGTGCAGATATGTCCTCCAGCCAAGGCGGCCTCCACCACGTGCAGGGGATGCCGCACGCTGGCCACGAGCACAAGGGTCTTGAAGTCGTAGTTCCGGAAAATCGCCAGGATCTGGCGAATCAGCTCCATCCCGTTGGTGCTGATATCATCCAAACGCCCGATGAAGGGCGAGACGCACCAGGCTCCGGCTTTGGCGGCGAGGAGGGCTTGCATCGGGGAGAAACAGAGGGTTACGTTCACGCGAATGCCTTCGGCAGCGAGCTGTTTAGTCGCCTTGAGGCCTTCAGGGATCAGCGGACATTTGACCACGATGTTCTTGTGAATTTTGGCGAGCTCCCGGCCCTCCTTGACCATAGCCTCCGCTTCGACGCTGACCACCTCGGCGCTGATCGGGCCATCCACCATGCGACAGATCTCCAGGAGCACCTCGCGGAAGCTCCGGCCTTCCTTCGACACCAGCGATGGGTTGGTCGTCACGCCGTCTAGGAGCCCGAGGTCCGCCGCCTCCTGAATTTCCTTCACGTTGGCTGTGTCGAGAAAAATCTTCATCGTGGATTCCTTTCGTGAAATCGGAAGGGCTCTACACTCTCTTCGGATATTCTAGGAACAATTGAAGCCGAATGCAACGAATTGCAGTTGACTGGACGCTCGTTTGACAGCTCGCGCAGGTGAGGGCTAGAATCCGACATGAAGGACCTGGGGGCTGAAGGGAAGAAGATCGAGCGGAGCAGAACGGAAAGCTGAGGAGGAAGCGTTATGATGCGGGGGCGAATCGTCGGGCTACTGCTTGCTGTTATTCTCGCCGCAGGGTGCGGGGGGAACCCGTACCTGGAAGCATCTTTGAACCCGGCGGAGCTGGAAGGAAAAGATCAAGCCTGGTTTGAGGAGAACTGGGGCGCACCTTCCGGGAAATCAGCACGGTTGTTCGGCGGCGAAAAGTGGACCTATTTCCGGATCGCCGGCGGAAAGACCAGTCCGCCCTTCTTCAACTTTGCTCCCAATGAGTGCCAGATCACGCTGAAGTTCGATAAAGAAGAGAAGCTGAGCTCGTCTAGCTATTCGGGGTGCTAGCTCGAGAATTGTTTCTGAAAGGTTTCAGCGCAAGTTTTACTGCAGAAGTAATAGGTCTGGCCCCCAATGGTGGCGGCCACGGCCGACTCCCTCGGGACGTAGACTCGACAGACCGGGTCTTGTAGCATTTGATTCTTGCTGAGTAGCGGCTGATTCTCCCCCCTCTTTCCCCAGATCTCATGGACCACGCTGCGCAAGACCAGGTATAGCACGACAAGTAAGCCCAGGATGATCAAGATCCGGTACATAGGCAACCCTTGGAAAAAGCAAGGATTCCCGCATACTAAGGCAGGCTCGATGACCTGTCAAGGAACGGAGGATCACCCGAACCACCCGTAAGGGCGCCTGGCGAGGGCCCTTTGTCCATGCACGAGCAGGGACTTTGGACCCATAGCCACAGCCGCTCAGGTGTGGTACCCTGGGCCCCATGCATACGTGCGACAAATGCAACGGGACCATGTACCTGGAACGCGCGATCGACATGGATGCCGGACTCGTCATCACGGTGTTGGCTTGCCTGAACTGTGGTCGGCGGAAGGTCGCGGACGCAGAACCCCGTCCGATGACGGCTCCCCGCTAATGTCAATGGTGCCCCTGGCGTAGGATTCTCGGGCAAGACCCGCAGCCGATGCTTGAGATGACCATCCGTCGGGATTGACCGCGCGATCACAGCATTCCATACCTCTCCATGTTTCCTGCACTGTCCTGCTTCGCGAAAACGACCTGAATAAAGTGCCTTATCTCGGGGCAAGGGAGATCCCGAAAACCTCGGGAGCCTTGGCTCACCCGACCACCTGATCATGGGCTCACACCAGAAACTGCGTCTTCCTGAGTAGCCGTTGACAACCAAGGCTGAAGAAGTGCAAACTACAGCGCTTATATGGCACCCTGAGCGTCCAGCAGGGCCCCGACGCGTGGTGCCGGATAGTCTAGAGTCGAGCTCAACGTTGGTCCCAGTCGGAGAGGTTGCGCTGCAGCGGCGACCCGAAGAGTGAGAGTTCTCAGCGAGGAGGCAGGCGCTATGAAGCGGCTTTTTAGTCTGTTGACCGGATTGGCCCTTGCAGTCAGGCCTGAGATAGCACTAGCGGAAGAGGTCGGAGGAGGTTACGAAGGGATCGCTTCGGTCTATTTCACTTTCATCGGCCTGATTCTCATTTTTGGGGCCTACGATGTCATGGGCCCGAAGCCGTACCGCAAGAAAGCGATGATGGTGATCACTCCAGTCATTGCCATCGCCTTGTATCTCATGCTCCCGGCGTAGGCCCAGGACCCACCTCATGGCAGGAGGGAGAGCCCGCGCACTCCCCTACCGCAGCCCCAGGACATCCATCATGTCATACAGCCCCGGCGGCTGTTTGACGACCCATTGGGCTGCGCGCAGCGCCCCCCGGGCGAACGTGTCTCGGCTTTGCACGCGGTGAGTGATTTCCACCCGTTCTCCCAGCCCGCCAAACAGGACAGTGTGATCGCCCACGATATCCCCGGCCCGAACGGTCTGGATTCCGATCTCATCGCGCTTGCGTTCGCCAATGAGGCCCTTGCGGGCGTAAACTCCCACCTGTTCAAGATCGCGGTTCACAGCCTTGGCCAGAACCTCGGCCATTTTCAGAGCCGTACCGCTGGGAGCGTCCTTTTTCAAGCGATGGTGGGCCTCAATCACTTCGAGGTCGTACCCTTCCCCCAAAGCCCTGGCCATATCCGCGATAACTTTGAAAATAACATTCACCCCGACGCTCATGTTGGGGGAGAAGACGCACGCGACCGACTTCGCCTGAGACCGGAGTTCCTCAAGCTGAGAAGGGGTCAACCCCGTGGTTCCGATCACCATGGGGCATCGGAGTTGGGCCGCACTGCGAAGATGCTCCAGGGTCGCGGCGGGAGTGGAAAAATCAATTCCAACCTCGCCGTGAGCGAGAGCAGCGCTGAAATCGTCCTGGATCACCACACCGATCCGACCGCATCCGGCTACCTCACCGGCATCCTTGCCGACGGACGGATGCCCCTTGCACTCGACCGCTCCAGCTGGCGTCAGCTCGGCTGACTCCCTGAGTAACGCCACGAGCCTGCTCCCCATTCGGCCGGCTGCACCGGCCACTATTACCTTGACCATGCCAAAGCCTCGTGAATCGTTACTCGTGAACCGTTAAGCGCGGAAGCGTCGACATTCGTTGAACGGGTGACGGTTAACGCTCAACGTCAAATGAGGCCGTAGTCTTTCAACACGCGGGCCAGCCTCTCGCGGTTCTCCGAAGACATCGGGCAGAGGGGCAGACGCAGTTCTCCGGAGGCTTTTCCCATCATGGCGAGGGCCTCTTTGACCGGAATCGGATTGGTTTCATAGAACAGAGCGGCAAAGAGCGGATACATCTTCTCGTGCAGACGCCTCGCCCTCTCCAGCTCGCCGTTCGCGAACGCGTCAACCAGGCCGGCCATATCGGCCGGTACGATATTCGCCGTGACCGTGATCACGCCCTTCGCCCCTACCGCCATCATCGGCAGCGTCAGCGCGTCGTCGCCGGAGAGAACGGTAATCCGATCCTTGCAGGCCTGGATAATCTCGGAGACCTGTTGCACTGATCCGCTCCCCTCTTTGATCGCCACAATGGTCGGCACCGCCGCCAGCCGCGCGACGGTCGTTGGGAGTAGGTTTACAGCGGTGCGGCCTGGGATGTTGTAGAGCACCAGCGGGAGGTCCACCGCTTCCGCTACCGCCTTGTAGTGACGGAAGAGTCCCTCCTGCGTCGGTTTGTTGTAGTACGGTGTGATCAGTAACGCGCTGTCGGCGCCGACCTGCTTCGCGTGCCGCGTGAGCGCGATGGCTTCGTCTGTACTGTTGGATCCTGTCCCGGCGATGACAGGAACCCGCCGTTTGACGGCCTCAACCGTGAACGCGATCACCCGATCGTGCTCCTCGTGCGAGAGCGTGGCGGACTCTCCGGTGGTTCCACAGGGAACAATCCCGTCCGTGCCGTTGGCGATCTGGAATTCGATCAGATCGCCGAGCGCCCGCTCATCGACGCGCCCGTTACGAAAGGGTGTCACGATGGCTACGATCGAGCCTGTAAACATGGCAACACCTCAGCGATGTTGAACGTAAAAGTAGAAAGGCAAAAGTAAACAATCTCTGGCTGATTCCCCTACTTTTGCCTTTTTACTTTTACCTTTTGCCTTGCGTGCTACCGCCAGGCATCTGGCAGCATGCGGCCCTCATACACAGCTCTCGCATCACCCTGGAGATACACGTCGGTGAACGAGTCGCCGCGCGAGGCAAAATGTACCGTCAATGGCAGTCCGCTCTGCGGAAGCAACGTCACGGGCGATTCGACCTTTGTGACCAGGCTGGCGACCAGAGCGGAAGCGACCGAGCCAGTCCCGCATGCGAGCGTTTCATCCTCCACGCCACGTTCGTAGGTTCTGATGCGGATGTGGTGCGGGTCCAACACCTTGATGAAGTTGACATTGGTGCCCGCTGGCTGGAAGAGGTGGTGGTACCGTGTGGACCGGCCAATGCCAACCAAGTCAATGCTCTCGGGGTCTTCGATAAAATAGACGCAGTGCGGCACGCCGGTATGGAGAAAGTGCGCTTCGCGCGTTGTCCCGTGAACCGGCACGCGAAGATGCAGCCGAAGTCCGGTCGGATCAGGGAAGCGGACCTTGACAGCCTCGGGCTTGTGTCCAGGACCCGCCGCAACCAGCTCGGCGTCGATGATTCCAGCGAGCGTTTCAAACCGCATCCGTTGAGGTGCGATCCGCTTCAGATACGCGAACCGGGCGGCGCAGCGGGCCCCGTTTCCGCTGAACTCTGCCTCGCTGCCATCCGCGTTGAAGAGCCGCCAGCGAAAATCGGCTCGTCTCGAACGCTCGATCAGGATGAGCCCGTCGCCCCCGACCGACATCCGGTGCCCGCAGACCTTCGCAGCCAAAGCGCCCGCCCATCGAGGATCGACGATCCGCGCTCGGTTATCCACAAGGATAAAATCATTCCCACTGCCGGACAGCTTCATGAAGGGAATAGGCTTCTGTTTGGCCTTTGGTCCTGTCGTTCCCATGGGTTTACAACAAGGCAAGAGTAAAAGGGCAAAAGTTTCAGATCCTCACTTGTTACTTGTACCCTTTGCCTTTTTACCTGAGAAATTCGGGTATCGCTTCGCCGCGCACAAGATCGTCGTAGGTTTCCCGCCTCCGGATGACGTGTATCTCCCCTTCCCTGATCAGCACTTCCGGCACGCGTGGCCGAGAGTTGTAGTTCGACGCCATCGTGAACCCGTACGCGCCGGCGCTCATGACCGCCAGTAAGTCGCCTGGTTTGGCTTCCGGCATCGTCCGGTCTTTCGCCAGGAAATCACCGGACTCGCACACCGGCCCCACAACATCTACAGTGACTGGGTTGCCACGCTGGACCTCGCGTACCGGCAGAATATCGTGATACGCGTTGTACAGACTGGGGCGGATGAGGTCGTTCATCGCGGCATCCACGATCACGAAGTGCTTGGCTTCAGCTTCCTTCGTGTAGAGGACGCGCGTCATGAGGATGCCGGCATTCCCTGCGATCACACGCCCTGGTTCCATGATGAGCACGCACTTCAGATCCCGGATCAGCGGGGAGAGAGCTTCTGCCAACTCCTTTGGTAAAGGGGGAGTCTCGTCCGAATAGGTGATACCGAGCCCGCCGCCGATGTTGATGTAGCGGATGTCGGTGCCGTGTCCCTTCAGCGTCTCGACCAGCGCCACCACCTTTTTCAAGGCATCCACGAACGGGGCGACCTCGGTGAGCTGGGACCCGATATGCTTGTGGACACCCACCACCTCGGTGTGCTGGAGTGAAGAGGCCAGCTTGAACTCGTCCAAGGCGCGAGCCGCGCTAATCCCAAACTTGCTCTTCTTCAAGCCGGTGGAGATGTAGGGATGCGTCTGGGGATCGATGTCCGGGTTAATCCGTAGCGCCACACGCGCCCGTCGGCCCATCTCTGCCGCTACATCGTCGATCGCGCGCAACTCGTCGGACGATTCAACGTTGAACATCAAAATGTCCGTTTCGAGTGCGTAGCGGATTTCCTCCCAGCTCTTTCCGACCCCTGCAAAGACGATTTTGGATGGGGGGATGCCGGCCCGGAGCGCGCGGTACAGCTCTCCGCCCGACACGATATCCGCCCCGCTCCCCTCGCGGGCCATGAGCCGGAGAATGGCCACGTTGGAATTGGCCTTCATCGCGAAAGCCACGATGTGTGGGATGCTCTGGAAGGCGCCGTCAAAGACGCGGTAGTGCCGCACGAGCGTCGTGTGGCTGTAGACATAGCACGGCGTTCCAACCTCCTTTGCGATACGGCTCAACGCCACCCGCTCGCAGTGGAGCTCGCCGTCCCGATACTGAAAATCATGCATCCTGCCAATCCTCTTGCAGCATTTCCAGGCCGCTCAGCGAAAAGTCCTGCAGCGCGGCTTCGAAGGCAGCTTTGAATTTGCGATACCGGACCTTGGCATGGGGCGCCACGGTTTTCAGCGCTTCCCCATCCAGCAAGGTGCGGAGAGCTTCGGGCGTGGCCTGCCTGAGATGTTCGAAGTTGACGATAATGTCAATTTTGGCCTTTTCCGCAGCGTGCTTGATCCGGTCCAGAAGCTCACGGGCGTTGAGGTGATCAAGCGTGCCCTCTAGGTCCACAAACAGCGCTGCGAACTGGTCATGCCGTCGTGTCTTGATGTTGAGCCAGAGTTCCTGCGCGGAGGTTTCTTCGATCTTCTGCTTGAACGCATGCAGGGCGTTCGGAATGAGCTGCTCCGTATCGATCGTTGGCAGTTTCGCCTGCAAGGTCTTGAGAACCTTCGCCACCGGCGACAGCGTTCCCTTTGGACAGGCTCGCTTGGTGAGTTTGCGAAACTCCCTATTCATTTCCCATCGGGGCACGAGCCGTTGACTGGTTCTGGCGAGTCGCGTCCAGATGGAGGGGAGGGAGTAGAACTTGTGGTTGATCCAGAAAAAGCCTTCTTGCAACTGTTCCGGCGTCATGCGGCTGGGATAGTACACGACATGCTTGCCGTCATATTTAGCCCAGTCCCGATCGAAGATCCGGCCGGAGTTGTTATAACGCTCGTACAGCGGAGTCCCGGGGAGCGGAGTCAACACATTAAAATAGGCCAGCTCCACCCTGTTTCGCATCAGGAAGTCGAAGGACCGCTCGAACACCGATTCGTCGTCGTTGTCGAAGCCGAACACCATTCCGGGATTGACCATGATCCCGTGATCATGAAACACTTTGATCTCGTCCTCGAACTTCTGCACCTGGTTGAAGGGTTTATTCGTCTCCTTCAACGACTCCTCGGAGATCGATTCCATCCCCACGAAAACCGACACGCAGCCGCTGTCCGCAGCCAGCTTGACCATCTCGGGCTCATCGCCCAGGAACAACGTGCACTGGCATCCCCACTTGATGTTGAGCGGCTTGAGGGCTTCCCACAGCTCTCGACAGTAGCCGCGATTGCTGTTGTGGAGGTCATCCACAAAGGCAAAGATGGACCCATCCTCAATCCCAATCCGGATCCGGAGCCCGGTCATCAACGCCTGCCAGAGGGACCCGTGCTGCAAGCGTTCCACGAGCTCTGAGCGGATCCACTGTTTGACGTGCGTGAGCTCCTTCACCACTTCCCGGACAGGCCGACGGCGAGTCATCTTCCCGTTGAATGGAGACACGCTGCAGAACTCACATTCAAAGTGGCACCCGCGGGTGGTAAAGGTGCACTGGCGCGTCATGTAGGCGTCAGGGCTGAGCAGTTCCACGCGCGGGACCTTATAGTTTTCGAGGGACGGGAACTGCTCCATCTTATAGACTCGCTTCATGGTTCCGGCCTCGAAATCGGCCACGAGCTGGGGCCAGAGATCCTCAGATTCGCCGCACACGATTGCGTCGCAGTACTGAAGAGATTCGTCAGGGCAGTAGGTCGGGTGGACACCCCCCAACACGACCGTTCGTCCCCGCTTCCGGAACTCAGTGGCGAGCTCGTAGGCGCGTGGCGCGTAGCACGTCATGACCGAGAGGCCGACCAGATCACAGGGGTAATCGAGGTCCACGTCCACAACTGCCTCATCAACGAGCTCCACTTCCCAGGAGTCCGGTGTATACGCGGCGATCACGGGCAGGCTCAGTTTGGGGAACCAGATCGCCCGGCGTTCGCTGACGGACAGGTGGTAAGGGTTGTTCCTGGGATAGGGGTCAACCAAGAGAAGTTTGCGTGTCCGTCGTGGCTTGCGGGTGAGATCCATTCATAACCTCCTGTTCTCGTTAAGTGGTGAGAAGGCCGAGCCCTGGGCTCGGCGCCTCGTCGTGTGCTCCCTGCGCGAGCGAAGACTTTAGATTCCGTGTTGTCAGCGGGTTCCGATCGGTCGCAGCGGGGGGAGCACCACCTCGTGCTCCTCGGCGCCTACCTGCCCGTCTCCCGTCCGCTTGGCCGCCGGTCCCCCGTCAGCATGGTCCTTGGGTCGCTGTTCCTGTACTCCGGCGTCGCGTTCCCGGGCTTGCTGCATCTTGGTCGCGACACCGAGCTCCTCGGGCGCGATCGGTGGTCCGACTGCCCCGCAGGCGCCGAGCCCGAACAGCACAACGGTACTCATAATAATATAGCCGCACGCTTGCGTCATGTCAGCGCCTTTTCGAGCGCCTTGAGTCGGGCTTCGACCTGCTTCCTGGCGGTCCCCCCAACCTGCCCCTTCCGCTCGATCGCTCCTTCCACGGTCAGCACATCCAGGGCGTCCTTTTCGAAGTGCTCGGAAAACATACGCAAATCGGTCAGCGTCAAATCATGCAGCCCTCTCTTGCTCTCGAGACAGGCACGAACGAGTCGCCCGGTGGTGTGGTGGGCTTCCCGGAACGGGACCCCCTTGGCCACCAGGTAGTCAGCCAGCTCAGTTGCCAACAGATAGCCGGAGCCGGCAGCTCGCGCAAGAGCCGCGCGGTGCACGGTCAGCCCCTTGATCAACTCCGTCAACACCTGCAGAGCGGCGGTCACCGTGTCCAGTGCGTCAAACAGCGCTTCCTTGTCTTCCTGCAAGTCTCGGTTATAGCTGAGCGGCAGCCCTTTCAGGGTCGTCAGCAGCGCGAATAAGTGACCGTACACGCGGCCGGTCTTGCCCCGAATCAGCTCGGGCACGTCGGGATTCTTCTTCTGGGGCATCATGCTGCTGCCGGTGCAGAACGCGTCCGGTAAGGTCACGAACTGGAATTCCTGAGACGACCACAAGACCAACTCCTCACTCAGGCGGGAGAAGTGCATCATGAGGATCGAGAGCGCCGACAGCGTCTCGATCACGAAGTCCCGGTCGGAAACCGTATCCAGACTGTTTGCGGTCACACGTGAAAATCCTAGGAGTTTCGCCACGTAGGTCCGGTCTATGGGGTAATTCGTGCCAGCCAGCGCACCCGCTCCGAGCGGCAGTTCATCCAGCCGCGATAGGGTATCCCGCAGGCGTCCCTTGTCTCGGCCGATCATCTCGGCATAGGCCAGCAGGTGGTGCGCAAACAGCACCGGTTGAGCCCGCTGGAGGTGTGTGTACCCCGGCATCACCACGTCCAGGTGCCGACGTGCCTGCCCAAGCAGCGCCTGTTGGAACCGCCGCGCTCCCTCGAGGAGGGTGCCGAGCGCGTCGCGCAGGAACAGGCGGAGATCCAGCGCGACCTGGTCATTTCGGCTGCGGCCTGTGTGCAACTTGCCCCCGACAGGTCCAATCATCGTGGTGAGTCGGCGCTCGATTGCCATATGGATGTCTTCATCTTCCGAGGCAAACGGGAAACGCTCGTCGTCGATCTCTGTGCGAATGCCCTCCAGCCCACGGATGATCGCCGTAGCCTCACGTCGGGTCAGAACGTCGGCTCGCTCCAGGCCCTTGCAATGCGCGATGCTACCCAGAATATCGTACTTGTACAGGCGACGGTCGACCGGGAGCGATGACATAAACGTCTCCACCAGTCGGTGTGTGCGTTCCTGGAATCTTCCACCCCAGGGCTTCTCCCCGGGGTTGAGACTTCCGGATTTCCTCTGACGACTCATGGGGATCCCGTCCCTTGCACGCTTACCCAGGCCCTACTCGGCCGCTCATGCGCGTGGCCTGCCTTTCCGTCGCTGAGCGCGGATGGCCAGCCGCAACCCGCTCAGGCGGATAAAGCCCTCGGCATCCTTCTGGTGATACGCCTCATCCTCCTCGAACGTCGCGAGGTCGAGGCGATACAGAGACCGGTCTGATCGGCGGCCGACCACGGCGCAGCTTCCTTTGTACAGCTTTACGCGGACCGTTCCGCTGACATCCTGTTGGGCCTCATCGAAGGCTTTCTGAAGCATGTCACGCTCAGGCGAGTGCCAGTACCCGTAATAGATCAGCTCCGCATAGCGCGGGATCAGGCTATCGCGAAGATGGAGCACTTCACGATCCATCGTCAAGGATTCCAATCCTCGGTGCGCGATCTGGAGGATCGTCCCGCCCGGGGTCTCATAGACGCCTCTGGATTTCATCCCGACGTATCGGTTCTCCACCAAATCCACACGGCCGACGCCATGCGCGCCGCCGAGTTTGTTCAGATGGGCCAATAATGTAGCCGGAGTCATTCGCTTCCCGTCCACCGCCACCGGATCACCGCGTTCGTACTCAATCTCCACCTCCCGCGGGGTCTTGGGCGCCCGCTCCGGCGAGACCGTCATTTGAAAGATTTCCTCAGGGGGCGCTTCCCATGGGTCCTCGAGGATGCCACCCTCATAGCTCACGTGGAACAGATTCATGTCCGTGCTATAGGGCTTGGCCTTCGTCGCTGCCACGGGGATGCCGTGCTGCGACGCATACTGGATCAGTTCCCGCCGCGAGCGGAATGCCCATTCTCGCCAGGGCGCAATGATCCGCATCCTCGGATCGAGGGCCAGGTAGGTCACCTCGAACCGAACCTGATCGTTCCCCTTACCGGTCGCCCCGTGCGCAACCGCGTCGGCGCCCTCCTTGCTGGCCAGCTCGATCTGACGCCGAGCGATCAGCGGCCGGGCGATGGAGGTTCCGAGCAGGTAACTGCCCTCGTACACAGCGTTCCCGCGCAACATCGGAAAGATGTAGTCTTTGACGAAGACTTCACGAAGGTCCTCGACGTACACTTTCGAGGCCCCCGCTGCCCGCGCCTTGGCCCTAACCTGTGTTAAGTTTTCACCCTGACCCAGATCGGCGCAGAATGCGACGACCTGGCAGCCGTAGGTCTCCTGCAACCATCTCAGAATCACGGAGGTGTCCAGGCCGCCCGAGTAAGCCAGGACCACCTTCTTGATCGACTCCCTCTTCATTTACCTTTTACCTTTTTCCCTCCTAATAGTTCGAGGAGGATGGCCTTCTGCATATGGAGACGGTTCTCGGCCTGCTCCACCACCACGGACTGGGGGCCGTCAAGCACGCCCGCGGTGATTTCCTGGCCGCGGTGCGCAGGAAGACAGTGCATGACGATGGCGTCCCGTCGCGCTCGGCTCAGCAAGCGCTCGTTCAATTGGTAGGGCGCTAAGGCTTTCAGGCGCCGTGACTGCTCCCGTTCACGCCCCATACTGATCCATACGTCGGTGTACACCACGTCCGCCTCTTTGACCGCGACGTGGGGATTCTCAGTAATCTCAATCGTCGCCCTCGTGAGGGCCGCTTCCTCGCGCGCGAGGTCGAGGATCCGTTGATCCGGCTCGTAGCCACTCGGGCAGCCTAGGCTGATCGACATTCCGACCTTCGCCGTGGCTTCAATCAGCGAGTTCGCAACATTATTCCCGTCTCCCACATAACCGATCTTCAAACCTTTCAGGGAGCCCTTCTTTTCAGAAATCGTGAGCAGGTCCGAGAGCACCTGGCACGGATGGCACAGGTCGGTGAGGCCATTGATAACCGGGATGGTCGCATGCCGAGCCCACTCTTCCGCGATGGCGTGGTCATAGGTCCTGATGACCAGGCCGTCCATGTAAAGGGACAGCATGCGGGCCGTGTCGGCGATACTTTCTCCCCGGGACAGTTGGATGTCTGTGGCGGACAAAAAGAGCGATTGTCCGCCAAGCTGATTGATTCCGGCCTCGAACGACACGCGGGTGCGCGTGGACGGCTTCTCGAACAACAGACCCAGCGTGGTGCCGAGGAGCGGTTGGTAAGATACCCCCTGCCGCTGCATCGTCTTGAGCCTCGCCGCGGCCCGCAGCAATCGAACGATCTCGCTCCTGGGGATCGCCCCCACTGTGAGAAGATCTTTGCCGAAGGCGGGTCCGGAGGAATGAGAACGCCTCGGGATCACACGGCTCGATCGTCCGCTCATGTGTCCTCTCCTACCACTACCTCCGTTTACTCAGCACCTGGGGCAAAATCTCGAGGAGCCGGTCGATTTCACGCTGGGTGATGATGAGAGGGGGGAGGAAGCGGAGCACACGCTGCATGACGCAGTTGACGAGCAGGCCCCACGCGAGGCAATCTGTCACAAGCGGATTGCCGTCAATCGTGAGCTCCATGCCTTGTAACAACCCAAGCCCCCGTACTTCCTTCACGATCGGCAGACTGCCGACGAGATCCTGTAGGCCCTTGGCCAGATAGTCTCCCATGCGCTGGCTCTGCTCGAGCACCCTCCCCTCGACGAGGGCCCGAAAGACTGCCAACGCTGCTGCGCAGGCCAGCGGATTGCCGCCGAAAGTGGATGCATGCGTGCCGGGCGTGAACATTATGGCGACCTCGTCGGTTGCCAGGCAGGCGCCGATCGGCATGCCCCCACCGAGTCCTTTGCCCAGGGTCATGATGTCCGGCTGCACCCCAAAGTGCTCGTACGCGAACAACGTGCCCGTCCGACCCATTCCGGTCTGCACCTCATCCACGATCAACAGCGCGTCGAACTGACGACATAGTTCTCGCAAGTCTTTCAGATACGACGGCTGGATGACGTGGACGCCTCCCTCACTTTGGACCAGCTCGAGCATCACTGCGGCTGTCTTGCTGGTCATTTTTTGCTCGACGGCGCTCAGGTCATTGAACGGAACGTAAGTGAAACCCGGGACGAGCGGCTCGTACCCGGTCTGGATTGTTTCCTGCCCGGTGGCCGACAGGGTCGCCATCGTGCGGCCGTGGAAAGACTGGAGCATCGTGATGATTTCGTAGCGGTCCGGGCCGTACTTCAGATGGGCGTATCGGCGGGCCAGCTTGATCGCCGCCTCGTTCGCCTCCGCGCCGCTGTTGCAGAAGAACGCTTTGCGGGCGAACGAACGTTGCACCAAGGCCTGGGCCAGCTTGACCTGCGGTTCGGTGTAGTAAAGGTTGGACGCGTGGAGCAATTGCCTCGCCTGCTTCTGGATCGCCGCGACCAAGTCCGGATGCGTATACCCGAGCGCGTTGACCGCGATCCCGGAAACAAAATCCAGGTATTCGCGGCCTTCCAAGTCGTAGACATGGCTCCCGTGCCCGCGCACGATTGAGATCGGCAAGCGAGCATACGTGTTCATGAGGTACTGCTCAGCGTCTTGGCGCAACTCCTCAGTCGGCATGGTCAGCGTCTCCTCGGAAGAGATCTGACCAACCTAGCACAGGGGCTCTGACGAACGCAAACAAAGGCGTGACCTCCTAGGCCTTGCATCCTAATTCTGACGACAAAGAAAATCACTCATGCCCGCTTGTTCCACCGATGCGACAATGCTATAAAGTCCCGCGATGAGATCGTGCCCAAAGTGCGACCAACAGAACACCGACGAGGCGCGTTTTTGCCACGGGTGCGGCGCCGCGTTTCCCTCCTCCGCATCCCAAGTGTCGGCTGATGAGAACGAATTCGTGCGCACGTTCATCGGGCCTAGCAAAGCGCTACTGTTTTCCTTGCAGAGAGGATGGTCGTGGGACCGCGCCGACAATCATTACATTGAAAAGTTCAGAAGATTTTCGAACGGCGGGAGGCCCCGGTTCGCTCTGAGCTGGCACTGGCCGGCTTTCTTGGTTGATCCCTTTCTCTGGTTTCTCTACCGCAAGATGTACGTCTACGCCTTCGTGTACGCGGTCGGACCGGTGATCTCGGCTTATCTCACCGGCGATTTCACTGTGGGCATTGTGTGGCGCGTCATGGCTGGCGCGAGTGCCAACTACATTTATTTCTGGCACGTGAAGGAGCATGTGAAGGAAATTACGGCGAAAAAGACACTCGACAACGCGGCACAGGAGCGAGTACTTCGTGAGACAGGTGGAATCCAGATGTATGTTGTCTGGGTCGGGTTGACACTCAACGTCCTTCTGCTGCTTCTGCTGCTTCAGGTGGTCCGCGAGGGCCCTCCGGGAGAAGACCCGTTCCAGTCAGACCCTTCCCAACCAGCCCCCGAACGCAAGTACTTCTGACGGAGAGGCTAGCGGCCTCGCTCTTCGGCCGGCTGAGGACCGTCCGGCTGCGAGCGGGCCAACTGCCAGGTGAACCACGAGCGGAACCAGTTGAAGTCATGTTGGTAGGCGGTGCTGGAGGATTCCGTAGCGGACCCTCCTTGCTCGAGCTGGGTGTAAGTACGAGGCCAATTCTTCTGCCACCACGATTTCAATTCATCCGCGGTGTAGGACATTCCCGCGGGCTGACCAATGCCGGCAGCCGCGGCCACCTCCGCGATCAGCGGCCAATACCGGTCTTTTCCTAACCCCAGGGCTTTGAAATGCTCGCGGAGTAAGAAGACGACCCAGATCTCGGCGCTGTTCTTCTTATTGTGCTTAAACGGTTGCGTCTGTCGAAGAGGAATGGGATCGAAGTTCTTGATGACCGAGGTGTAGTCAGGGCCCCCATAGCTGCCGGCGACCTCTGCAATGCCTTCCAGCATGCGGGCAAGCTCGACCTCCACGACCGGCTTGGTGTCCGGATGATCTGCTGAAGCGGGCTGGGCCAATGGATTCGGGGAGGTGAGCAATTCGATCAGCGGCTTCAGCTCGCGCAAGCGACCGACGGCGCTTCGCAGAATTTGCTCGGATTCCAGCCAATAGTCTTGATCGTGCTTGGTGGTCCGCTCCCTCCCGGGCGGCGGGAGGACCGGCGGGATCCAGTACCGAAGCAATATGAAGAGAATATAGTGAACATCGGCTCCCAGTCGGTCAGTACGCGCCAAGACTCCCTCGTGCTTGAGCACGTTCTTAAAAAAAAGCTGGACCCCTTCCCGGACGCCGACGCGCGCGGCCATGCCGATCCACCATTGCTCGATCTCTTGCCAGTGGGGCTGCTGCCGGGGTTCGTCACCAGACATACCAAGCCTCGAGGATGCGTGAAGACAGCAGAAAATTACGATCGTATCGCCTGCTTCAGGCGATTGCAAGGAACCAGGTGATTGCGTATCCTGTGGCCTCCGCTGGATCCAGGACTGGAGGCAACGGGGGGTTCGAGGGGAGAGAGCATGGGCCGGCTAGTGCTGCTGCGGCACGGGCAATCACAGTGGAATCTCGAGAATCGGTTCACCGGATGGGTGGATGTCCCGCTCTCACCGAAGGGTGAGGAGGAAGCCAGGGCAGCAGGACGGAAACTGACGCAGTTCCGATTCGACCGTGCCTATACGTCCGTTCTCAAGCGGGCGATCGACACGTTGAGAATTGTGTTGGAAGAAATCGGACAAACGGGTATTCCCATCGAGAAGGACCAGGCGCTCAATGAGCGCATGTACGGGGAGCTGCAGGGACTCAACAAAGCCGAGACCATGCGAAAGTACGGCGCGCAGCAGGTGAAGCTTTGGCGGCGCGGCTACGAGATCCGTCCGCCCGGGGGAGAAAGCCTGAAGGACACCGCGGGTCGGGTGCTGCCATACTACGAAAGTCGAATCAAGCCGGACCTGCTCGCGGGACGGACGGTCCTGATCTCTGCCCACGGGAACAGCCTACGGGCGCTTGTGATGGATCTGGATCAGCTGTCGCCCAGCGAAGTGCTGGAGCTGAATATCCCGACCGGCGCCCCCCTCCTCTACGAATTCGATGCGGATGGCCGGGCGAGCGGCCGCCGGTACCTCTGATCATCAAGGGCGGGGCGGGCGCTATGGCTCCCTCAAGTCGATCTCTTCAACTGCCTCACCGACCTGCTCCACCGGCACCAGGTCGACGAAGAATGCCAAGACCTTCTGGTGGTCGGCGGACCGAACGAGCCGGGCAGAATCCAGGATCGCGGCAGCCTCCGAAAAAATGGACACGGACTGCCCTCCCTCCCTCATGATCTTGTCATAGACCGAACGGCGTTGCTCCACTTCCTCGAAGTAGGCGTGCGCATCGTGCCCCTTGAGGCCGAACTCAGATTCCCACGTGCTCAGGATGGCCTGGCGCAGTTCTGTGAAGATGCGGTTGCTGTCGGCATCAGACAGCATCGCCTCCAATGCGGTTCGGACCCAAAACAGGCTCAGGGAGAGCGTTTCGCGTGTGATCTGCTGAGCCTGCTCAGGCGAGGCCTCGATCCCGTACTCTTCGAGCGTGGCGCGCGTCACAGCATGAGGCAGGATCGCGTAAAGCGCCTCGGCTGCCTGTGCAGGGGTCTGTGGTGGTGGGGTCATGAAAGGTTCACGCGGACCACGGCTTCACACGGAGCATAGCCTAACATGCTGAGGCGGAACAACCCCGATGGGCTCCACGCGAGGCCGTGCCGCGCGGGAGAGCTTGTTGGCCGTGGTTGCCTATGATACAGTCGCCAAACTTTTGTTAGCGCAGGAAGAGGAATCCATGGCCATGCAGAAAATCAGAAAGGTGATCCGCACGGGGATCTTAGTCGGACTGGTAGCCGTGGCCACTGTTGTCGCGGGTGCAAAGGATGGGCATGCGCAAGAGAATCAATTGGGGTTCGGGACCGACCTTGGTTTCATCAGCGGGACGTCTGATGGTACGGTCTTCGCGCTGGGGTTCAATCTGGACTATTACCTGGCGCAAGCCTTTTCAGTCGGACCTATGCTGCTCCTTGCTCCAGCCGGGGACCTGACCGAGGTCGCCGTCGCGGGCGTGGCGCGGTTCCATATCCCGCTTGGCGCAATCCGTATTGTGCCGTTTACCGGTCTCGGGTTCGTGCATGCCGATCTCGACCGTGGCAGCGGCGCGGGCCGCGTGGACGAGAGCGACACGAGTCATTATATCCCACTCGGCGTCACGGCTGAATTTCCGCTGAACAGCAATCTGGCGCTCGCCAGCACGCTGATCATCAATCTCCACGATCTCGATCTAAAACCCGGCGTAGTTGAGGATGACGCGAGCGTAGCCCTCCTGTTTGGAATTCGGTTCGAGCCGTAAACGGCGCGGGAATCCGTATGGGCAAGGAAGCGGCGACTCGATACCCAATCCATCCCTTGTTACAACAGCGATGGAGTCCTCGGGCTTTTTCAGACCGCATCGTCGAAAAGGAGAAGCTCCTCGCTTTGCTGGAGGCAGCTCGGTGGGCCCCTTCCTCGTTTAATGCACAACCGTGGGTTTTTATTGTAGCCACCAAGGACAATCGCGTTGATTATGAGCGGTTACTCCGTTGCCTGGTCGATGGCAATATCCGGTGGGCCCAACAGGCACCGTTGCTGATGCTCAGCGTGGCCAAGCTACATTTTGATCATAACGGGAAACCGAACCGCCACGCCTTTCATGACGTCGGGTTAGCGGCTGCGAACCTCATCATCCAAGCAAGTGTACTGGGGTTGTACGTTCATCAGATGGCGGGATTCCATCTGGATCGCGCGCGCGAAGCCTTTCAGATTCCGGATTCCGCTGAGCCGGTCGCCGCGATGGCTGTCGGTTATCTCGGAGATCCTGAGCAACTGGCTGAAGAGCTCCGAGATAAGGAATCCGCCCCTCGCACCCGTAAGCCGTTATCGGACTTCGTGTTCTCAGGCACATGGAAGCAACCGTCTCCGTGGCTGAAGGATCAGGCCCACTAACCCCTCGCGAGTGACCGACCGAGGTTGAGACCGATCTCGGGCCTAATACAGACGTCTTCCTGGGCTTGGACTTTTCTGCCCCGCAGGCTATGATTTGACTCCCTTGGGCGTTCAGCGGGCAGCCAGACGCTGGTCAGGCTTCGTGCCATAACAGGAGCGCGCGATGCGAGCGGGACTCTCACTCTATAAATCGAACGATCATTGGCATGAAGCGGAGGTGACCGAGGCAAGCGTATCCGATACGCACCTCACCGTCGATGTGGAGGCTCCGGAAGGTGATACTGTCACCGTTACGGCAACTTCGGCTGACGGCGTGTGGTACAAAGGTGACTATCGCTATCGCGAGGGCAGCAACTCGAATGGGGAAGTCGTCTTTGAGCGCCACAAGGGGCAGAGCAGTGAGGTGATGGTTGGGGAGTGGCGCCAGGCAGGCGGGCCTACGGGGCCATGGATCATCAAGATCGGATAAGGGGCGCCAACTGTGCAGCATCCACTGGATCGCCGCCCTCAGCTCAAGCTGCTCAAGCGCCGGGTGCGCACGAAAGTCGGGGGACTTCCCCAATGCCCAGACAATTTCGAGTTAGACGGCTGTCGGCTCACACGAAAAACTCCTCTTTGTAGGGTCGGAGATCCAGTTCCATTGTCCAGGCACTCCTTTCTTGTTGAACTAAGTTCCAGTACGAGTCAGCGATCGCATCAGGATTGAGGAGGGGCTCATCGGCATCGGGCCGGTAATTCTGCCGCACGTCAGGAGTGTCGATCACTCCATCAATGACCACATGGGCGACGTGGATCCCTTTGGGCCAGAGCTCACGAGCGAGCGACTCTGCCATCCCGCGTACCGCAAATTTTGCGCTGCTGAACGCCAGAGCCCCGCCTCGGCCGCGCACCGACGAGGTGGCGCCGGTAAAAAGGATCGTCCCACGTCCCTTCTTGAGCATGTCGGGGACCGCTTCCCGAGCACAGAGGAACCCTCCGTACACGGCCACACGCCACCCTTGCTCAAGCTCATCGGGCGTAAGGTCCAACAGCCCTTTCCATGAGGCGCTTCCTGCATGATGGACCAGGATCTCCACCGGGCCGAAGGATTCCCGCACGGCCCGGAAACCAGCCGCGACCTGGGTGGGCTCCCTGAGATCGACGGGCACGGCCAGCGCCCCGCAGCTCTGTTGCTTGAGCTCCGCCTCCAGCCGTTGGAGGTAAGCTGCGGACCGTGCGAACATGCCCACCCGACAGCCTTCCTTGGCGAATTTCCGTACGAGGGCGGCTCCGAGCCCCGGCCCCACTCCTGCGATCACTGCCGTATGACTCATCCTACCCTCCTTGTCCCGTGATCGAAGCGGCGGATATCGGGGCTGCAATGGCCTGCGGGCAGGGACGCAGCGGAAGTAAAGGAGTTCGACGCGGCGGGATGTAGGTCACAGGGAAGATCGGCTGCGCTCGCCTGATCATCGAACGAGTTCGCCGCACATGATTTGCTTGGTTCGGTGCTCACGAATGCACGCCTGGTCAGGCTCATTGGAGAGTGAATCTCGCTCAGATTCGTCGGCGTCGGCTGATTCTTGGCCGCGTCCTGGTTTGCCCGCTTCTTTCATTCTCTCGCTCCCAGCCGTGATCCGGTCCGCCTCTTCTTGAATCTCTGCCAGTAACTGTTCGGCTGTCGTGTAGTCACGAAGGAACCCCAGTTTGTTCTCTTGCACTGCCAGCTCCTCTTGTGCCCTGGCCAGCAAGTCCTCGAGTTTGGCGAAGTCTTCGGCCAGGTAGAAAGTCGCGCCGGCCGAGAGTGCCTCATTCACCGCCAGTTCAGCAGCCTCGACCTTCTCAGTCGGAGGGTTGGCACACCCCACGAGGAGCAAGAGAAGAGGCGCGACCGTCGCCGCGATCGCTCCTCGTATCGAGCGATATCCTTCTGATCTAGTCACGGACGGCCACATAGTAGACGATCCTTCAGGAAGCGGCACCGATGGTACGGCGACTGGGCACAACGGGGCTTTCAAGAAGAAGAAGTGTACCGTGATCGGGATTTCAAGGCAAGGGCGGGGGGTCGAAAACTGTACGTGAAGGGCCGACCGCAAGGTGGTTCGAGGCGGGCATGGAAGCTATTCTGACGTGAATGTACGAGCCAACTGCTGCGCTTGGGCGATTTGGGCCGGAGTCATCCTCGCGAGCAAGCCTGTCTGAAGTTGGCGGGCGGATTCATGACCCTGCTCTGCCGAAAGGCTCAACCACAGGTGCGCCAGCACATAGTCCCGTGGCGCATCAAGGCCTTGGTAATACATGGCCCCGAGGTTGTACTGAGCCACAGTATGTCCTTGTACCGCCGCTAGCCGGTACCACCACATCGCCATTTCGGGATTCTTCAGAACCCCGCTGCCTGTGGCATAGAGAGCGCCGAGGTTGTTCTGGGCGTCGGCGTTCCCTTGTCTCGCTGCTGAGCGATACCAGCTCGCCGCTGCCTGGTGGTCCTGGGGAGCCCCCCTGGCGTGGTGGTACAGCTCGCCCAGGTTAAACTGGGCTTCGGGGACATGCTGATTCGCCGCGAGCTGATACCAACGCAGCGCTTTGGCCTGGTTCTGTGGTACCCCCTGCCCATTGGCGTACATCACCCCCAGGTTATACTGGGCTGCCGGGTTTCCCTGCCCCGCCCGCCGGCGAAATTCTCTCAACGCAGTGGGGTAGTCGCCCTGTTCATGCGCGACAAAGCCCGCTTCCGAATCCCCGTGGGCAGGTGAAGCACTGAGCAGAAACAGGAGCCCGACTATGATTGCGGAAAAGGAAATGGTCTGCTTGGTCATCGAGTTCCCTTCCGTGTCTGTCCAAGAGAATTTGCTGTGCCCCCGGGGTTTCATCATTGTGACCCGTTGCTGCCAGGCGCGCGATCCAGCCAAATAATGAGCAAGGGCGATGCCATCACAGGCTGGGAAAGAGAAGTCGTTGATTTTACAATCTGTTTGTCGGGAGGAGAGCTACGCCACCTGTACGGTCTTGAACAGTGTCAACGAATTGTCACTGCCCTTAGCCTTTGGCAGGTGGGATGATCGCGGTGATTTCAGATGGGAGCGCCAAGGTGAAGCAGCGCGGCGCAGCCAAATCTTGGTGGACAATCGCGCAGAGGGGAAACAGTTGCGCAATAGGTTCCGGCGGGAACGACAAGAGGGTTGGGAACGAGATGATTGGAGAGAGTGCAGGCGTGGCGCTCAGGTGTAACCTGAGCGCCATGAGAACATCGCGGACCCGGGCCTCCTGCTGGTCCTCCGGGAGCGACTCGGAGGCCGTGATTCCATATTCCCAGAGCGACTTGGTGATGCCGACCGGCAGCTTTAAACCCATGTCATGAGCCATCGGCGTGACGTCAATGAGCGCGCCCGCTTCGATGGCTTCATCCCGGGACCTCGTCGATTTGGGAGCAGCGTGAGAGGCTAAATCTGTGGCGGTGTGAGCTGTTGAGCCGACTGAAGGCGCGGTCTCGAAAGATTCGCTTGCCTCCTCGGGCAAAAGCGGCCCCGAAGATGTGGCCTGCATGGTATCGAGAATGCCGTCATAGATACTTCGTGCCGTCGCTGACCAGTTGGGGTCGAACTGCCGCCCACGGAAAGCTGCTTCGGCCGCCTTCTTCTCGTCATGTGTAAGGTCGCGGCGCCTCATAACTCTAAAGATAAGGCACAACCGGCGATTGTCAAGCCAGCAAAGTGTAAGAAATTCGGCTGCTTGCTGGCCCTCGTCCTTGGCATTGTCCGGCCAAGGCTCCCGAGCCGGACTTGGTCCGGTCTCGGGAGGGATCCGGTCTCAAGGGCTCAATCACTGTCGACCCTGACGAAATGGAAGTTCAGACCACCTGCAACGCCTTGGTTGTTTGGATCCGTTGGCTCATAGGTTGCCACGCTAAAATTCGTCGTCGGCAGCGCAGCCTTGAGGGCGCGCCCGAAATCTTTAAGGTTTGTGATTTCCATGTTGTCGATTTCCTTGATGATTGCACGCACCTTAATGCCGGCTAAATCAGCCGGCCGGCCGCCAATGACCTCATACACCACCACGCCTTCAGCCCGAGTCAGTCCAAGGATATCGGCGATTTCCTGGTCCACCTCGCCGACTTCAATGCCAAACTGGCGACCGAGTTCTATTGCTTCCTGGATCACCGGGTCTTCCTCCTCCAGCACCCCTTCATTATCGTCCGTTGCCGCGGTGACCGGATGCAGTGGCAGGACCGCGAAGATCAACGCGATTAGAAGCGGAGCAAAGCTTCTTCCTACTGGCCAGGAGCTGCCTACTGCTGCCCTTGCGATGTCACGGAATGTCCGAATCATGGGTTATCACCTCCGTTACCCTGTTAGACACCTTATTTTGACGCAAGGATTCGGCTACTTCAAGGCCCCCAGGGCACGAGGTTAGCAACGAGGGTAGTAGGAAGGAAGCGGGAAACTGAGCATGTCCAGGGGTTGCTCTCCCGAAGCAAGCACGGGAGGACGCAGAGGCAGGCATCAAACGACCCGGAACCTCACAATGCAGTGCACTGTATTCGGTTCCTCGGCTGTTGAGACCACGACCATCCACTCACCGACGTGAATCGCTGGCGCGATCTCCTTCGAACTCCAGGCGCGAAAACCGGGAGAAGTGAGAATATTCAAGTCCACCTGGGCCACCTGTTTCCACCCGTGACCCGCATTCATAAACCACGTGTGGCGCAGCACACTCCCTCTGGTGGATTTAACTCTGTTCCAGAAGTACACCACCTTGCCTGAGCTCGAATCAATAATCGGGAGAGTTTCCTGGCCCCGATGGTCCTTTTCGCAATAGGCCGAGGGCTGAGCGGGACTGAGTGGCTGCTGATCCAGAATTTCTTCGGCCAACGCCACTTCGACCACAGAGATCTCGGCTGCGGCCTGGGGCGGGAGCAAGGTTATGACCCCAACGAGCCAGAAAGCCAGGGCGAGCATCCGCATGGTCTTACCCTCTTTGAACCGTGCCTTGAACACGTGTCCGATTCGAGTGGATGGTTGAGGGTTCAGGAATCCAATGCTTGAGCAGGATGAACGTAATTTCGACAGTAACATAGTTCCGCGGAACCGCAAGCGGGACGGCTTTTTTAGCGAGGTCCAGTTTGCTGAAGTGCTCAGAGGCAGAAAAGCACGCGCCAGGAGCCGGCTGGAGCGTGACTCGGATGGCAAGACTACGGGGTGAGCGAAACCTGGGCGTACCGAGCGTATCAGCGCAGATTTTGACCTGTGCTCTACGCAGGCAGGAATGGTGAGCGATGCCGGGAATCAGGTCACACGGAATTTCGTGGTGCACAGGACCCGACCCGTGTCATCGGCCAGAGTCACCTTAATCATCCACTCGCCGGTGTGCATCGAGGGGTCGATCCGCTTTGAGCTCCAGGTCCGATAGCCGGGAGACATGACGATATTTAAGTCAACCTCCGTCGCCTGTTGCCACCCCGTGCCTGTGTTGAGGTACCACGTATGGCGGAGCATGCCCGTCTCGCCGGACTGGACTTTGGTCCAGAAAAATATTCTGTTGGCTACTGAGGAATCGACAATAGGCATCGTCCCCTGGGCATCCGTGTCCATCTCACAATAGGCGGTCGGCTCGAATTCACTGATGGGCTGGCGATCCTGAATATCCTTAGCCAACGCCACCCCAACCACGGTCATCTCAGCGGACGCGAGAAGAGGAGTGAATGTGAGGACGCTAGCGAGAAGGAATGCGAGAGCGTAAATCCCCATGGTTGTCACCTCTTGAAGGTTGAGTGTCTTCAGGTGCTCGGCTGGACTCGCAGAGGCGGACATCGAGAATGAGTATAGCATAGACCCTACAATGTGCTTCCCGGCTTGTTCACGGTCCCATCCAAGCCAACGGGAGTCAGCGAGAAACGGAGCATCTGGACGCGAGTCCGCACTGCCTCGGGATCCAGCAGGGCCGCCTGAGCGACGCTCTTGGCGCAGGCGGTCAGCTCCTGGTTGGGACTCCACTGGTGCGCCGTTTCTCAGGCGTCAGGCGCTTGACCAGCCAGTAGCGGGAGTTTTTAATATGCATCGTTGCCATATTCCTTCCTCACGCATGCATCCACATTGGTTCCGAAATCGAGCCACTCGATAGCGATTCCTACGAAAGGTCGAGAGGCAAGTGCCTGAATCCACATCGGACTGACACCAAGCCGCGTATTGGCAGCCTGTCCATTCATCGCCCCGGGACCTGTCCCTTTCCGTGAGACCCAACTGGAATTGCGGGAATGAGCAAGAGATTCTATTTTGCCTATGGCTCGAACATGGATGAGCAGCACATGAGCACGCGCTGTCCAGGCGCGGTGGTTGAGGGCACAGCCAAGCTGCGTGACCATCGATTCATTATCAATGCTAAAGGATTTGCCACCGTGGTTCGTGAACAGTCCGGTGAGGTCTTTGGCGTGCTCTGGAGTTTGACGCCAGCCGACGAGGCGTCACTTGACGCATATGAGGGAATTGCCACTGGACTCTACTGGAAAACAACGATCGACGTGGAAGTCAAAACGGAATCAGTTCGAGCGCTGATCTATGTGGCTGGCAATTCCAGATTCGGCTCGCCGCGAAAAGATTATATCAACAAGCTTCTCGCTGCAGCGGAGCGGCATCAACTATCCGCAACGTACATCGGCGAGCTCAGAGCATGGCTGTAGCCGATGGAAGGGCCGGTTGTAAGGGGGTATTTCAGAACAATTGCGTAGGACCGAGGACCGGACCGAAAAGAGGACAGGCTACTTTGCTGCCTTCAAGTCGCGCTCAAAAGGTAGCCTGTCGCCTTTTCTTTCCGCTGGCAACGGTTGCCGCTGCTATTCGCTTAGCTCTTGCCCCAGAGCTCCTCAAGACGTTGATCGCGCCCGCACGCGTATCGGTAGAGCTTATAGCGGAGCGGGTTGTTCTGGTAAAAATCCTGGTGGTACGCCTCCGCAGGGTAGAACTCGGTCGCCGCAGCGATCTGGGTGACGATGGGTTGTTGAAAGGGCTTGGAGTTCTCCAGCACCTGTTTTGATTGTTCAGCGAGCTGCTGTTGTTCCCGGTTGTGATAGTAGATGGCCGCGCGGTATTGATTGCCCTTGTCGCAGAACTGCCTGTCGGGCGTGGTGGGATCGATATTGCGCCAGAAGACATCCAGCAATTCGGCATAACTGATTTTGGTAGGATCATACAGAATCTCGACCGATTCAGCATGACCCGTGCTGCCGGCCGAGACTTCTTGATAGGTTGGGTTGGGTTTGTGACCATCAGTGTAACCGGAGGTGGTGGAGACGACCCCTTCAAGCTTGTCATACGGTGGTTCCATACACCAGAAACACCCGCCCGCGAAAGTGGCCTTGGCGAGGCCTGCTTCGGGAGCACCACCAGAGACGGGACCTGTCACGCCAAGCGTGAGCAGGCCACTGATGACGAGCAATCCAAGGACAGGGTATGTTCTCATGACCAGATCTTCTCCACTCCTGAACCCTTCAGTAGTTATGTCGGCTGATCGTTGATTTCCTTACAGATAGACTAGTGGAGCATGCACCGCCTCTGCAAGGGCCATCAACCGACCCCCTCATGGCATACAGGCATCAAGGCTGACAACGGGCTCCTCCCCGACAACTTCCGCCGAATGGACCGCGCCCCGTGGGACGGCAACCGAATCACCCGCCTGAAGAATGACTTCCTCGCCTTCGAGGATCAGGCGGAAGCGACCAGACAGCACCGCGTCGACTTTATCGATAGAGTGACTGTGATCTGGGAAACGAGTCCCGGGAGGGTAGACATACCGGGAGACGAGATACCCCTGCTGCTCGAGTCTTCGACGAAGGGCCTCCTCGGTCAGCAGGCCATCCACGTCAGAGTTCCAACGTTCGATCTGCATCAAGCTGACCCTCCCGGTCATCCGCCGCCCAATGAAGTGGCGGTGCAACAGCAGGCGCGCGGTTGTATTTAAGGGGTGCGTCCTTTCAGGCTGCTCTATCCTCGCTCTACGGGTGACCGAAATGCTAGGCCGTCCGTGGGGAGGCGTCAAGGCGGGCTATCTTCCACCAATGCGGGATGCTATCCTGATGAATCGTAAGGCGACCCATGGCTGACATCAGCGTGACCCGCATTGGCCAGACGGCATTCCGCGTGGAAGTGAAGGAAGGGTCAAGCAGCACCGTCCACGACGTCACGGCCAGCAGTGCCGACATTGAGCGCTATGGCGGCGGCGCGCCCGCCGAGCGCCTCGTCGAGAGGTCGTTTGAGTTCCTGTTGGAACGCGAGCCGAAGGAGTCCATCCTGCGCTCGTTCGAGCTTCCCGTGATCGAGCGCTACTTCCCCGAGTACGCACAAGAGATTCGCAAGCGACTCCAGTGAAAGGCCTTTCCCGGCCCCTTTTCTCTCCCAACCCCTTCGTGCAAGACACGCGATCTGCAAGATTCAAGACCTCACACCCAGGCGTGATCCCATCCGTTCATGACCCACTCCTGTAGTTCGTGACTATTCCTGACCACTCGTCTTGTACAGCGGCGCATGGCCCCTTAACCCACATTATTCATGACGGTTCGTCGCGAAATCGCGGAGTCGCGCAGCGAGACGGGCGCGTGGAGCCGCGAAGGACCGAGGCGTACTTGAACAGTACGTTGAGGGACTGAGTGGCGAGCCCGCCCGCCTGCATGCGGCAGTAGCCGCATGCAGGCTTGTCGCAGCCGCGAATCCCGGGTACCCGTTGCTCTTCGGAGATGCAACGGGTGAACAGCAGAAGTGTTCATGAATAATGTGGGTTTAGTGTCGCAGCAGCCATTTGGTCGTTCACTGTATGGCAGCCGATTCATTGCTCCAGGGCTGGGTCACGGTTATGTCTCATGCGGCTGAAGAACAGTCATCGTGTCAGCGAACTGTGAGGCCGGAACTCGGACCCTTCCTTCCTGGGTCTCCAAGATAACGGCCATCGGGGTGAGCGCCACCACAGTCCCCGCCAGAGAGCCCACCTGTACGCGTTTTCCAACCTGCAGGTAGGGCCGCAAGGCATAAGCGCTGATGAAGTTGGCCATGGCCTGCCGGCCGCCCAGGCCGAAGGAAAGCGCGGCTGCTCCCACAATTCCAGCCATCGCCAGCAGAATCACTCCGTTCAGAAGCGCAGTATTCACCCCCAATTCTGTGATGCCCATGACAAGAGCTAAGAAGAGGATCACCACGTAGGCAACCTGGGCGAGGATCTGGGCTTGCGGGATATTCGCGGACCTCGCGGCTGACGTGATCAGATCCCGGATCAAGTTGGCCACGATCAGGCCAGCGACCGCGATGAGGATCGCCAGGGCCAGGCTGGGGAGGTACGACGCGAGCGCCGTGAGTGCTTCAGAAAGTGTCGCAAGCCCGAGCGTGTGCATCGCGGCAATCAAGAACAGGAGAAAGATGACCCAGAAGGTCACCGAGCCGAGGACCTGAGACGGTGGTTTCTTGATGCCCATCTGCTGCAACAGGGCCGAAATGCCAAACCCGGTAGACACGAGGTCCGTTCCCATCAGACCCAAGACCCGGGTCGCCGCTGCGGCCATCAGTCGCCCTACGATGAGGCCTATGACGAGGAGGATGAGTGCTCCAATGGCCTTCGGGAGGTAAACGATCAGCATCTCGAGGCCTTCGGTGAGTGATTCTTGCAGGGTGATTGTCCAGATCGTTGGCTCCATGGCTGTCCTCCTTGCGTTGCAGAGTGAGATCTGCGCTTGAGAGAGTGGCCGATTTCCCCGTACAGGATATCTAAGCTACCATTCCAGGAACAAAGGAAGGGCGCTGGCGGTCAGATGGGCCGCTCCAGCAGGCTCCGATAGGCTCGAATGCGTTTGACGTACTGGACTGGCTCATGGCCGCGTGCATAGCCATAACGTAAGGTCTTGTAATGCCGCTTGTCCGTGAGAAGCGGTAAGACCGTTCGGAGATCAGGCCACCGATTGGGGTCTTTTCCTTGCCGGACAGCAAGCGTCCGCGCATCCTTCACATGGCCCATGCCCACATTGTATGCAGCGAGCGCGATGAAGGTCCGGTCGGGTCGCTGGATGTCCTTGGGGAGCCGTCCGCGAAGTTTGGCAAGGTATTTTGCTCCGCCACGGATGCTTTGAACGGGATCCAGACGATTGGTCACGCCCAGCTCCGCGGCGGTGGTCCTAGTCAGCATCATGAGGCCACGCACGCCTGTCGGGCTTCTGGCTTTCCGGTTCCAGTGCGACTCTTGGTAGCCCTGAGCCGCCAGCAGGGTCCAGGAAAGCCCATACTGTTCCGCGGCCTGTTGGAAATGCACGCGGTATAACGGAAGCCGGGTTCTCACGTGTCGCTTGAGCACCTTGATGTCATAGGAAGGAAGATCAACCTTGACCGGGAGTGTCGGCGGTGGAGCGAGCCGGTTCGCGGTTTTCTCGGCCCAAATGGCCGAAAGCTGTTTCACACCCAGCAGAACCAGGATGGCAAGAATAGCGCTCACCAACTTGACGAGTGGGACGACCCTGAGCTTCATGACTACCCCATCGGTGCAGTTCTAGCGATTCAGTTAGCAGAACCGCCGACCGAGTACAAGGAGAAACCAGCCCTTGGCCTGGATGCCTTCGGGGAGCCGTTTCAGGACTCGAAGGCCGTGCCGGGGATCCGGCGCTTACCCATACGCCGCGTCGAATCGAGTCACAAAGATCTCCATGCGCAGGCGGCGCCTGTCTTCGTTGGGATCTGCACACTCGAAAAACAGTGTAACGGCTTCTTTGAGGTTGGCCATACCCTCTTCGACTGTCATTCCCTGGCTCGCCACATCAAGTTCTGGACAGAGGGACACATACATGTCCCCCTCTTTTTCCACAATGGCCGTGTAGCTATGGGTCGCCAACGTTGTCCTCCGTTTCACCGATCTGGATCAGGGGCTTACCCTGCCAGGCCGACTTGTTCCCACTGACGGCGTGAGGATACCTCCTGTGCGGCTGGTCTCCTAGCCGTCTTTGGACCTCGGGAGCACTGTAGGTGGGCGCAGAGTCCGTCCTCTAGTCCCCTAGGAATTGGCAGCACCTTTCCTCTCGATGCGGCCTCGTCCTCTATCCGGGTTTTTGAAACGCGAATTGCCAAAGGAAAGACCCGGCCCCGCCCGTTGGCCAGCGCATCCCGAAGCGGCAAGATAGACTGGTGGCGGGCGTTAACGGCCGACCACGGCAACACGGGGCTCGTCAGGTCCAAAGCAGGAGCGCAGAGGCCAATCAGCCATAGAGCCGACCCCTTTTCTCCCCCGGCGCCTTCGTGCAAGATTCCAGACCCACAAGATTCAAGGCCTGGCTCCGTAACCCCTGCGGCTGGAATCCCGCAGGATGTCGTATTGCAAGACCTGACCCTCAACATCTCAACATCTCATGACCCTCAACATGACCCTCACAAGAGAGCCGAGGGCCCCTACCTCTTCGACAGCGATGGGTGCAAATACCTGGATTTGGTGATATAGTGACTAATTTGAGGACTGTTACAGCAACGAAGGATTGTATGGAAAGGGGGGATAAGGATGGGTATAAGACAGCACACCTTGGCTAAGTGTGCCATGGTTTTTGTGGTCATGGCAGCAGTGGGGTTGTCAGGGCCAACCGGACCATCCTGGGCAGACACGCAGGAGCTGGAGACTTTTATTCGGGCCCGCATCGAGATTGGGGAAACGATGATTCAGTTTATGCGTGAACAGGGCAGCATGGAGCGGCCTGTGGAGAAACTCCGCCAGATGGAGGAGGAGATCAACGCCATGGTGGCCAGGGTCCTTGAGTCTTACGGTCTCACAATCGAAGAGTACCGTGAACGAAGCCCACGTGTGTTTGCGGATGAAGCGGCGGCCAACGCTTTTCTTGAAGAACATCCCGATCTAAAGAAGCGGTATGAAGTGCTTCCTCTGCATCAAGCGGGGGGACGCTATGGTGCGCCTTAAGACCGGCCACAGACCCACCTACAGAACAGAGCAGGCATTGAATCTAACGGTGGGTTTGGGATCATGGGGGATCGAAGCATTGGGGAAGCATTGGGGTCAGATCTTGCAATCATACACCCCGCAACCAGGACCGAGGGACGATTCGTGAGGCGTGCCCATTGGGGGTCCCCAGTGGCAGCGTTGATTCGCTTGGCGGTCCGATACGGATCGAAAATTCCCCAAATCCACAATCGTCATCAGGTCTTCGTAGAAGCTTAGGAATGGGGCCTCCATTGCCGGTAGTGTCCTAATTTGGAGGCTTCGCTTCATCTGAGGGATCAA
>JACZQN010000073.1 GCA_022545705.1 Nitrospirota bacterium
TCACACTGTCTGGACTCGTTACTTGATGGCCACTGCCTTGACCTGCTTGTACGTCGTGTGGCCCTGCAGGACCTTCTCGATCCCGTCTTGGGCGAGCGTGGTCATCTCCTCTGTTACCGCCAGCTTCAGCAGCTCCTCAGTCCGCGCTCGGCTCTGGATCAGTCGTTTCATTCCATCCGACCCCAGCAGCAACTCATGCAGCGCTATCCGACCCTTGAACCCTGCGTGATTACAGACCTGACACCCTGTCGCCCGATACAGGGTGGAGTCGGCGGCCTCCGGCAGCCCCCGGTGCACCCAAAGCTCTTTCCCATAGCCTACCACCATCTCTTCATATTCCTCCCGGGTCGGCTGGTACGCCTCCTTGCACGCCCCACAGAGCCGCTTGCACAACCTCTGGGCCAGTACCCCCAAAATGGCATCGGCAAAATTGAACGGATCGCAGCCCAGGTCCAGTAACCGTACGATCGTCTCCGTCGCACTATTCGTGTGGAGCGTACTGAGCATCAAGTGCCCCGTCAGCGACGCCTCGATCGCAATATCGGCTGTCTCCTTGTCCCGCATCTCTCCGATCATGATCACATCTGGGTCCGCCCGCAAAAACGCCCGCATGACGGTGGCAAAGGTCCAATCAATCTTGGGCATCACCTGCACTTGTCGCAGCCCCACTTGCGTGATTTCCACCGGGTCTTCCGCGGTCCAGATCTTCCGCTGCGGTTGATTGAGATGGCCCAGCACCGCGTGGAGCGTTGTGGTCTTGCCCGACCCTGTCGGCCCGACGCAGAGGATCATGCCGTACGGCTTCTGCGCGATATGGAGCATCTCTCGCAGGTTACGCGCTGAGAAGCCCATCTGATCGAGCGGCAACGCGCCGCCTCCCACCAGAATTCGCATGACCACGTCCTCGTTGCCTCCGACCGTGGGCACAGTTGCCACCCGCAGCTCAATCTCTTTGCGCCCCCGCAGACTGAACCTGATCTTGCCGTCTTGCGCCTTGCGCCGCTCAGCGATGTCCAGGTTGGCCATGATCTTTATCCGCGACACGATCGCTTTGTAATAGCTCGGCGGAATTTTCATGTACTCAAAACACGTCCCGTCCACGCGGAGCCGGACGATCGTGTCACGCCTCAGCGCATAGGGCTCTATGTGAATGTCGGAGGCTCCTAACCGGTACGCGTCGGTGATAATCTGGTTGGCCAGCCGCACGATAGCGGCTTCGTTTTCATCCACCCCCGCCACCGCGCTCTGCTCCTGCTGGTCCTGCTGCGCCTCAGTGACCAACTCGCCCAAGATGTCGGACACACTCTCCGCTCTCCCGTAGGACGCCGCATCCTGCTCCCCCGTCGCGGCTTGCAGAAACTGCAAGATGTCCCTCCGCAGCCCTACCGCAAACCGGAGGGTCAGCCCCGGAAACGCACGCCGGACATCCTGCCCCTTGTCCAGATCATGGGGATCGTCCATCACCACATCCAAAACTTGCAGTTCCCGCTTCAGCGGAACCCAGTGGTTCTTCTTGAGGTAATCCAGGTTCAAGCTCTTAAGCAGTACCGGGTCCACCACCATCCGCTCGTTAAACCCGATGTAGGGACATTGGTAGTATTCGCTGAGGGCTGCACCCAAATCAGGAGCAGCGACGCGGTATTTGTCGATCAATATCGTTTCGAGTTCCGACGAGTTGCTAGCTGCCTCGCTGAGGGCGGCTTTCATGTCGGCCGCACTGATCCGGTTCGAGGTCACCAGAGCCTCGTAGCGCCGAGGCTCCAAGGACTTGGGTGTAAGGGTGACGGCATAATCTTTCTGGTTGCGCGCGCGTGGGTTAGCCATCGGCATTCAATAGTTAAAGGACTGACCAAAAGGACCCTTCCACATTAGCATGAGTCTCAATTTTCTGAAAGAGCTTGTTCGATCTTGACATGCTCACCTCAGGCGGCCTAGCCTGCGTCGAATCCGAGCGCTTCATTATGGTCGTCGCTTATCAGGGCAGTTCAATACTGTTGCTGAAATTCAGCGGATGCCTGGGTAAAGTGTGCGTATGATCCACCAGCGAGCCTGGTGGCTATCAACGTAGCTCCTTGAGGGGACAACAATGGATGGGCTCGCGTTATTCGGAATGATGGCAGTGATGCTGGGCATCATCGGGTCGATCATCCGATTTAAGGGCGAGAAGAAGTAGAGGCCTGCCCAAGCGTTTTCATAGCGAACCGTCTCCGCTCCTGTGCGAAATTCCGTGGCTTCCGTTCATAACTTACGGTGCCGCCGTCGCACGATGTGTCCTTAGATAAGAAGAAGCATCTGACCAAGGGAGGCTGCATGCCAGGGAAATCCTTCATCATGAACTTGGCTAAACTGCTCATCGCGGCAGCCTGGGCCGACGGAGAGTTATCCAATGACGAAGTCAACGCGCTCAAGGATCTCCTGTTTCTGGTCCCTGAGATGACGGGACAGGACTGGCTCGAGCTGGAGCTCTACATGGATTCACCCGTCAACCCGCAGGAACGAGACCGCCTGCTGAGGAACGTGCTCGATGAGGTCAGGTCAGCCAAGGACAAAAGACTGGTCGTCGAGACACTGAAGAAGCTCATAGAAGTGGACGGGATTGTCAGCGAAGAAGAGGCCGCGGTGCTGGAGCAGGTGCAACAGGATGTCGAAGGGTCTCCAACAGGGCTTCTGTCACACCTGGCAAAAGCGATGCGTGGAGCGGTCGGCAAGCGGAGCAAGCACTCTGGAGCCGGAGCCACCCGGGAAGACCGGCTCGACGACTTCATCAAAAACCGCATTTACTACACGCTGGTCTCTGAACGGGAGCAAACGGGTGCGCGCCTGAACCTGCCTGATGCCCAGATCAGAAAGTTATGCCTGGCCGCCGGCTTGATGGCCCGGGTCGCCTGGGTGGATGCCGATGTCTCGGAGGCGGAAAAGACAGTGATGAGTCGAGCCCTGGTTGAAGGATGGGGGCTCTCTCATGATGAAGCGGGACTGGTCACGGAGATCAGTCTGTCCAGCGTGGTCAAAGGCCTTGACGGCGTCCGACTGACACGAAATTTCTTCGAACGGACGACCCACAAAGAGCGGAAGGCGTTTCTACGATGTCTCTTTACCGTGGCCAACGCAGCCCACAAGACGACCTTCGAGGAGATCAATACGATTCAGACCATGGCGAAGGGATTGAAGCTCACGCACAAAGAATTTATCCAGGCCAAGCTCACCATCCCGAGGAAAGACCGTGGGGGGTTGTAGGCGCTCCCGGGCGAATCCCCCCTCAAGTTTGCTGCACTTCGAGCCGAAAACATGAAGGAAATGACGGGACCGAGTTAGGGCACCCGTGCGATACCCTGACCGCACGGGTGCCAACTTCTCCGTGTCCCTGTTCTGAGAGACAAGACGCTCGTGGGGATCGCCACTCGGCGGGACATCATTCTTGGCTATGTCCGAGCCTGCGATGCATGGTAGTGACGACGGACCTCAGAGAGCAGCGAAAATTCTCCCCTCAGCGAAATTCTCACCCGCAAAAGAGAGCCTCTAGAAAGGTTCCCACGGAACACGACCCTGCCCTCGAACTCAAGAAATGCCTCTTCATGGGTGGGTCGAGCTCTTCGATGCGAGCGGACTGATCACACGATTCACCGTTCCCGACACGCTCTCCTCGCCTCAGCCTGCTCCTCAGGCTGGACATCCCCTGAGCAGGCCGTAGGGCGAGCCGCGGCACTGGAAATCTCAGGAAAGTCGAAAGAAACCGCTGTGATAGGATGGAGGTAGGGTCGCTACGGCAGGCGGAGCCGGTATGGGAAGTGGTGGAGGGACATCTCTCCAGGAGGATGAAAGATGTCGTCTACCTTGGGGGCACTTCCAAGGCAGGACCTCCACCATCATCAATAAACCACGTCCGAAGTCTTCCTACAAGCTCGTGGTTTCTCCTAGGAGGTATACAGTATGGGGCTGGTTTTTTTCTCTTGTGCCCGCTTGGGCTTTGGGAAAGGGACAAGTTCGCGGCAGGCCAGCCAGTCAGATTCAGAAGGGGGCACCATCCCACCAATATTTCCGCGTTGCAGCGCGCCTCATGTATAATGCCGGCATGGTTTCCCCCACCCGGCTGTTGGTGACCGCCCTGTGCTTCGTTGCCACGCTTTGCGTTCTCGTGCCGGCGTTGTACACCCAACTTCTTGGGCAAGGCATCCCTGGCAGTGAGGGCACCTGGATCACCGCCGCAGCCGCACCCACCAAACGCACGGAAGTGGCTGTCACTCCGTTAGCTGGCAAGATTTACGTGATTGGCGGATTCAGCGAACTCAGTCTCCGCAACTTCATGAATTTGACGGTCAGCAAGGCGGTGGAGGAATACGATCCGTCCACCGACCGTTGGACTACCAAAGCCCCGCTGCCAGTCGGCCTCCACCACGCCGGCGCCGCGGCTGTCGGAGGTCGGCTGTATGTCATTGGCGGATTTACTGCCTCGCTGTTCTCGATTTGGCAGCCGGTCGCAAGCGTCTATATGTACGCCCCGAAGACCGACTCCTGGACTGAGCGCGCTCCCATGCCCACCCCGCGCGGGGCACTGACCGTGGCCGAGTTCGGTGGAAAACTGTTCGCGATCGGCGGCAAAGGCGAACGGGGAAACTCGGCCGCGGTGGAGGTCTATGACCCCTCAAGCGACACGTGGGACTCTCGCGCAGGACTTCCGACGCCCCGCGACCATCTCGCAGCCGCAACGGTGGGTCAGACAATCTATACCATCGGCGGTCGTATCAACGGAGACTATGGTCAGAATCTCGGAACAGTCGAGGCGTATGACCCTCGTGCCGATCGCTGGAACCAAGTGGCTAATTTGCCGACTCCTCGCAGCGGGATTGCGGCAGGCGTGGTCCAGGAAACCATTTACGTGTTTGGCGGGGAACAACCAGAAGGAACGTTCCGCACAAACGAAGCCTACAATCCTACAACCGATCACTGGCAGTCCATGGCTCCTATGCCCACCGGCCGTCACGGGTTGGGAGCCGCCTCGGTAAACGATCGGCTCTATGTGATCAGCGGCGGTCCGACGCCGGGCGGTTCATTCAGCAACGTCAACGAAGTATTTATCCCCCCTGAGTAAGCTCGCCGTCGGTCAACCCTCCTTGGGCAGCGCAGCCGTCTTTTTGAAGTCGCGCGTGCCTGGTCGCGCCGAATGCCCTGGTCGAAAGTTGGAGGCTTGTGAAGAGCACACGCCGGTTCCTGATCTTAGCGATTGTCACTTGGCTGATCCTGCTCTTGCCGTTCCCCATCTTGGGCCGACTTTGCATCCGGGTTTCGCGCCTATGCCCGGGGAGACTACGACACCGCATTAAAAGAATTTCGGCGCTTGGCAGACCGAGGAGATGCCTCGGCTCAATACAACCTCGGCCTGATGTACGACAAGGGGCATGGAGTCCCTCAGGATGATAAGGAAGCTTTGCGCTGGTATCGCATGGCTGCGGAGCAGGGAATCCCTGGAGCGCAAGTCTACGTGGGGAATGTGTACTTCTGGGGCCAAGACACTCCGCGGGATTACACGGAGGCCTTACGCTGGTACCGTCTAGCGGCCAAGCAGCGGAAGGCCCCTGCCCTGAACAACCTGGGTGTGCTGTATCTCAACGGCCTTGGCGTGACGCAAAATTATGCGCAAGCGCATATGTGGTTCACCCTCGCGGCCACCCATGGCTATCAACACGGGAATCGAAACCGAGACTATACGGCTCACCGGATGACGCCAGAACAAATTGCGGAGGCGCAAAAGCTCGCCAACGAGTGGACACCCGAAAAGATCCCGCAAGACCCTTGATCGCTCCCTCCCCTACGTATTAGGGCTCCAGATCCTCCTCTTCCCATCGCCTTCTCACGGCAAGGGCGTGCTTCTGGCGCCGTCGGAACGCATAGAGCGTAAGCAACGTAATCGCCAACCACAGCATGGCTGAACTGGTCGCCACGGGAACCCATCGGGACCACATGGTTTGGTGGGCCCAGAAGGCGGTCTCGACTTCAGCCAGGGTCAACGAGGTGACCTGGGTGAACGCTTTGTCGAAAGGCACTCCCCTCGCCAGCAGCGCCAGAATTTCTCGAGGTGTACTCTGCCCGCTGTTCCTGAGAATGTATTGGACCAAGGCCGCCGCGAGCACATAGGCTCTTTGCGCAGACGCGCCATCCCTGTTGAACAGATGATCCAGTTCATCAAATGGGATCGGCCGCCCTGCCACCATCGCCCAGACCAAGCGGGCACGATCTTCAAGTCCCCAGGTGTGCGCCGCCACCATCGCAAGCCCTTCATCAAACCAACGCGGGACCGGTCTCCCTCTCGCCGATCGCGCGATCATAATATGCGCAACCTCATGGGCGAGAACCGCCTCGAGCGAATGATAGGGATAGGCATGGACCCGCTCCGGCATGATCACGATCGTGTTCGCCCGGCTGACAGCAAAGCCTGAAGCCCAGGCCGGGGCTCGGCGAGCTACGGTGGAGGTCTCAGGAGCCAGTATTACGCGGATCGGCGGGCCGGGATGATCTAGTCCCGTCAACTGCATCGCCGACCGAAAACGGTGTGGATTGACTTCGCTGAGCCGTGCAGCCAGGGGGGCCAATGAGTCGGGAGCCTCAAAGATCAGACGAGGGGGCTCGGCAGCGATGAGATTCTGAACACTCAGCAGTGCGGAGAAACACAGGATGCCACGATATATTGGTTTCACGCGTTCAGCCTCCTGTCGGTGCTCTCGCGCAGAGCTGGCTTCCGTTGGCCGAACGATCCCCTTGGTAATACAGGCATTATAGGCACTGTTCAGGCTCGATACTGCGTCTGCACGATAGGGCACCCCTCTCCGCAGCGTACGAGAATTTTCCTATTGAACATCGGTCTGCGGAGGCAGTACTTTATATGTACATTGAGTTCACTTTCTTTAGGCGATGCATACAACAAATTGTAGCTGAGAGGAGGTCTTATGGCACTGCGTTTGGGAGATGAAGCGCCGAATTTCACAGCGGAGACGACAGAAGGGACAGTTAATTTTCACGAATGGCTCGGGGATGGCTGGGGGATTCTTTTTTCGCACCCGAAAGACTTCACGCCGGTCTGTACGACCGAGCTGGGCGCGATGGCGAAGATCACGTCTGAGTTTAAGAAGCGCAACCTCAAGGTGATCGCGATCAGCGTGGATCCCCTGGATTCCCATAAGGGGTGGATCAAGGACATCAACGAAACCCAGAACGCCAACGTGAATTTCCCCATGATTGCCGACCCTGAGCGGAAGGTGGCGACCCTGTACGACATGATCCACCCCAACGCGCTGGACAATATGACGGTCCGCTCAGTCTTTGTCATCGGCGCGGATAAGAAAATCAAGCTCATGATCGCCTATCCGGCCTCCACCGGCAGAAACTTCGACGAAATCCTGCGGGTAGTCGATTCCTTGCAACTCACGGCCAAATATCAGGTGGCGACCCCAGTCAACTGGAAGGATGGCGAGGAGTGTATTATCGTTCCTGCCGTAACTGATGACCAGATTCCTTCGAAGTTCCCCAAGGGGCATCGCGCGGTCAAGCCGTACCTCCGCTACACGCCACAGCCGAACAAATAAGTCACGTATCGCTCGTCGTTTCTTCCCAGGAGCCGCCTGCGGGCGGCTCCTGGCATGTTCTGAGGGCCACTTTCTATGTTGCGCCCACACCAAGCTCATTTCACCCCCCAAGGATCCTGCTGCTTCGGAGAGTCACAGTGTAGAGTTGAGAGCAAGCGTGAACGAGAAAGGGGATCCCACACCCATGAGAGATTGCCCAGAAGTGGATGTGAATAGAATCCGGGACGGAAGGAGAAATGGAGGTGGACCATGACCATTGGGTTCAAACGGACTCTGGCTGCACGCATCAGCGCGGCCCTCGGTTTTCTCTGCGGGCTGATCGGCCTTTTGGCCGGTCTAACGGATCATACGTGGAAATTATGGCCGGTGGGGTGGTTTACGGGCGGCGCCTTGCTCACGGTGATCGCGCTGTTCTTGCTTGCAGACGGCGCAATCGCATTCCAGAAATCCAGGAATGCACCCCGTAGCATCGACGATTAACCTCGTCTGTCCCGCAAGACGACGAAGAAGTGGGGAGCAGCCTCGAGAAATTGCCTGGGCCCGACGGCCAGATCGCGGTAAGACCAGCCTGTGAAAGGTGAGCTGTCCTGTACTGGGTACGCGGCAAGGGCGTGCGTTTCTCTTTAGGGCAGTCCGCAGGACGCCTGCCCACGCTTCTCGATATACTGTTGGTGATATTCCTCTGCCCTGTAGAATTCGGAAGCAGGCGTCATTTCCGTGACGATATCCCTTTTGTACCGGCCTGAGTTCTGGAGCTTCTCCTTCGACGCCTTCGCCACTGCCTCCTGCTCTGCATTGTGAAAGAAGATCGCGGACCGGTACTGCGTGCCCACGTCTGGTCCTTGCCGGTTCAACGTCGTTGGGTCGTGGAGGCTCCAAAATACATTCAGCAGCTCGTCGTACGAAACCAGCGAGGGGTCGTACTCGAGTTGCACCACTTCGGCGTGGCCGGTCTTGCCAGTGCAGACATCATGATAGGTCGGATTCTTCAGCGTCCCCCCAAGGTACCCGACCGCGGCTGACGTCACGCCCGTGACTTGACGGAACGCTGCTTCCACACCCCAGAAACATCCTGCTCCGAACGTGGCCTTTGCCATGTTGCCCTCCCTATGCCCTGTCGGCTATCAACTTCGAATGTAGAAGTTCATCCCACAATACCACAGGGCTTCGCGGTTGTGAAAGAGCATGGGAGTCTCAACTTATGGACGCGATTCTGTGGGGAGGGTGTTGAGAAAGCGGGCCAGTCGGTCCTGTTCCTCGGCACGCATGCGGAGAAATTCCACGCCAATTTCCCGTCCGATGAGCCACCGGACCACAGCCTCGTCTACCTCCAGCGGCGACTTCTGACCTGGCAGATGGATCTGCATTTCTAAGATGGTCCCCACATAGACAAGCTTATCGCTGACCACCTTACAGCCTCCCGTCGAGAGGTTACTGGAGGTACATTCGCCTACAATGTGATCGCCCTTGAACGAAATGGCGCACTGAACCGGTTTGCGGGGGTGCTTGCGTCTCTCCCTAGGACCTACCTGGTCTGAAACCGGAAGTCCGGCTTACTCTTCGTACCGGTTCAGATTGTAGAGTCTTGAGCGGGCCCAAGACATTGCCATCACTCCACGCACGAGCTTCCGGACTGCTACTGTCACAAGCCCTGCGTTCTCGAAGTGGATTCTTTGTCCAACGGACGAAGGTGGAGCTGAAGGTCAAGTGACGAACTGCCATATCCTGGCCACTAGCCACAGAAAGCCGACCATCGCTCCCCCGACCGCGGTCAGGGCGATCAGCAGCACGCCCATGACAAAGATCCAGTCGGACTCCGTGCCGGGTTGCGGCGCGGTTGAGCTATAGCGGCGAAGCAGGTGGGCGTTGCGAGCATTGCTGTGAAACCAAAATGAAAACAGGTCACCAACGCCCGGAATCAGGCCGATCACACCGTTCAGGACCATGTTCAAGCCCATTCGAGCCAGGACGATTTTGGGCACTTGTAACCGCGAGCCTAGGAACAGGATGTAAGACCCGATGAGAGTGGCCAGGGCATCCCCAATCCCGGGGATCAGCCCAAGGATCGGGTCGAGTCCAATGCGAATTGGGGTGCCAGGAATGCGGATCGCAGAATCCAGCAGTCGTGCAAGGTCCTCGGCCTGCTTGCGGAGCGTTTCCCGCTCCAACTCTTCGGGGTCATCCGTCAGCACACGCACTCTCCCGGTTTCATCCTGCATGATCGCGACTCCTCAGGTAGCTCCCAGCCCTGCGCTGCGACTCGACCAGGTGGGAGGCGGGCCAGTCCCACTAATAGCCACCACCTGGGTCCTCCTGGGCCTCCAACCACTTATCCCATTGCGCGATATCTTCGCCGAACCCCCGTCCGGTGGCGGACTCCAGACGGCCCATGGCGTCGTTGACTTCGTTGCAGAGTTCTTCTGGAAGTTTTCGGTCGGCGAGATATGGCGCGCACAGCGACGCGGCGATGGTGAAGCCCGGGGGAACGGGTATGCCCAGCCTCGTCATCTCATGCAGGCTGGCGCCCTTTCCGCCGAGTATGTCCTTCATCTGGGCAGAGCCGTCGGCCTGTCCGTTGGCGAAGAAGTAAATGTTGGGCATGGTGGCGGCGGTGGTTAGTTGTGCGTAGTTACCTGACCGTGGCTGGGACTGGAATCTCGATCGACGGTGCATCCGGTTCGGCGTCCGGCACTGCCGTGGGATAGGCTCCGGAGAAACATGCGTCGCAATACCCGGTACTTTTGCGCTCCACCGCAGCGTGTAATCCTTCGAGGGACAGATAACCGAGTGAGTCTACCCCAAGGTGTTGGCGGATCTGCTCCACCGTATGGGTCGACGCGATCAGCTCGCCGCGTGTGGGAGTGTCAATCCCATAGTAGCACGGCCCGGTAATGGGTGGTGACGATGAGCGGAAATGGATCTCTTTCGCCCCTGCATGGCGAATCATTTTTACCAAACTCTTCGATGTCGTTCCGCGAACCAGTGAATCGTCGACAACGACAACGCTCTTCCCGTCGACGACCTCGCGAACCGGATTGAATTTGATACGAGCCTTCTCGGTCCGCGCTAACTGTCCCGGACTTATGAATGTTCGGCCGACATAGTGATTGCGGATCAAACCATGTTCGAGTTTGATCCCACTGTGTTCCGAGTACCCCAGCGCCATCGCGTTCGACGAGTCGGGAACGGAGAAAACGCAGTCCGCGCCGGGCGCGGGATGCTCCTGGGCCAATCGGCGGCCGAGACTTCGCCGGAAGCGGTCGACGGATTTTCCAAAAACCTTGCTGTCCGGCCGCGAGAAGTAGATCAACTCGAAGATGCAGCGGCGGTGGGGTTTCGGCGGCAGCGGGGGCAGCTCCTGTACTTCGTTCCCATCGATGCGGATCCACTCCCCCGGTTGCAATTCGCGCACCGGAGTCGCTCCAACGATGTCGAGCGCACAGGTCTCGGACGCGAGGACGTATCCGTCGTTGAGTTTTCCCAGAACGAGGGGTCGGAACCCACGCGAATCCACGATTCCGTAGAGCGTCTTTCCGATGGTGAGGACGAGCGTGTAGGCACCCTCCACCCGCTCCAGCGCGTCTAGAATCTGGTCCTCGGGCTCGCGGGCTTCCGACCGGGCGATCAGATGGACCAACACCTCCGAATCGGACGAGGTTTGAAATATGGATCCCTTGCTGACGAGATCGCGCTTCAGTTCCGCGGCGTTCGTGAGGTTACCGTTATGTGCGAGCGCCAGGGGCCCAACGTGGTAGTCCACTGCGCAC
>JACZQN010000140.1 GCA_022545705.1 Nitrospirota bacterium
CTGCACCTCGTCCTTCCCCAGTTGAAAGGCAAGATGGAGGGCATGGCCATCCGCGTCCCGACGCCCAACGTGTCGCTGGTGGACCTCACGGCGGAGGTGGAGCAGGACTGCGACGTCACATCCGTGAATGCGGCCTTCAGGCAAGCCAGTGAAGGACCATTGAAGGGCATCCTACAGTATTCCGAGGCACCAATCGTGTCGGTGGACCAGAACGGCGATCCCCACTCCGCCACGCTGGACGCCCCACTGACCACGGTCTTGCACGGCCGCATGGTCAAAGTCATCGCGTGGTACGACAACGAGTGGGGCTACTCCTGTCGCGTCCGCGATCTGATCAAGTTTCTCGCGGCCAAACCCTAACGAGCGCCCATGAGCCTGCGCAAGCGGGTCATCGAAGACACCGACCTTTACGACAAGCGGGTCCTGATCCGGGCCGACTTCAACGTCCCGCTTGACGACGCTCACCAGATCACCGACGACACGCGCATCCGGTCAACCCTGCCCACCATCAATCGAGCTGTGGATGAGGGTGCCAAGGTCATCCTGTGCTCGCACCTGGGCCGCCCCATGGGGAAACGTGATCCGAAATCCAGCCTTGCGCCGGTGGCGAAGCGTCTCCAGCGCCTGTTGGGCAAGGAAGTCGCGTTCGCGCCAGACTGCATCGGGCCGTCGGTTGAGGCCATGGTGGCCAAAATGAAGCAGGGGGACGTGCTGCTTCTGGAAAACCTACGCTTCCACATAGGGGAGGAGCAAAACGACCTCGCCTTCTCGCAATCGCTTGCCGCTCTGGCCGATGTCTATATAAATGATGCGTTCGGCGCGGCGCACCGCGTGCACGCCTCCCTTGTAGGCATCACACGATTCGTCAAGGTAGCCGCGGTCGGCTACCTCCTCAGAAAAGAAATCGACTACCTTGAAGGGGCCGTCGCCAACCCCATGCGACCATTTGTGGCGATCCTCGGCGGAGCCAAGGTCTCCGGGAAGATCGGCGTCATCGAGAACCTCGGGAAACGCGTTGACAAAGTCATTATCGGCGGGGGCATGGCGTTCACGTTCATCAAGGCGATGGGGCTCGAAATCGGGAATTCCCTTGTTGAAGATGACATGCTGGATTTCGCCCGTGGCATTCAGGAGCACGCCGTGTCGCGGGGAGTCAAGTTCTATCTGCCGGTCGACTGTGTCGTGGCAGCCAGCCGGGAGCCGGGAGCCGAGACCAAGGTGCTTCCGGTCCAGGAGATTCCCAAAGACTGGTACGGGCTGGACATCGGCCCAGCCTCCGTGAAGTTGTTCGGCGAGGCGGTCCAGAACGCAAAAACCATTCTCTGGAACGGACCCATGGGGATGTTCGAGGTCGACGCATACGCGCGTGGCACCACCTCGCTTGCGCATGCCGTCGCCAACGCCTACGCCCTGACGATCGTCGGGGGAGGGGACACGGCCTTGGCCGTACACCGGGCCGGTGAGTCGGAGAACATGTCGTTCATCTCAACCGGAGGCGGAGCAGCCTTAGAGCTCCTGGAGGGAAAGGAGCTGCCCGCGCTGGCAGCCTTGCCGGATGTGGATGGCTGAGTACCCAGGGCCGCCTGTCCCGCGCTGGTACCTTGCTGAGATTCCGTGCGCCAACGACTGATCGTCTGCAACTGGAAAATGCACAAGACGGCTGCGGAGGCTGCGGTCTATCTGCAGCAACTCTCAGCGCTTGTCCCCCGTGCCGACCCTATCGAAGTCGTCCTCGCGCCGCCGTTCACAGCCCTCCACGTTGTGGGCCAATCCAGCGGGCACCCTTTTGGTCTGGCCGCACAGGACCTGTTCTGGGACGACACGGGTCCTTACACCGGCGAGGTTTCAGCCCCCATGCTCACCGCGCTCGGCTGCCGATATGTTATCCTCGGACACTCAGAACGCCGACAGTTGTTCGGTGAGGATGACGCCGGGGCCAACAAAAAGGTGCGCGCCGCGCTCCGGCATGGACTCCGTCCGATTCTCTGCGTGGGAGAATCGCTCTCGCAACGCGACCGCGGCGACACCGAGAACGTGGTGAGGGGTCAGCTCCTCCGAGGTCTCGAGGGCCTCTCGAAGGAAGAGAGCCGCACCGTGACCATCGCATACGAGCCTGTCTGGGCGATTGGTACCGGCCGTGCCGCTTCGCCGGAGCAGATTACAGCCACGCACCAAACGCTCCGTTCTACACTGGCCAACAGTTGGGGCAGCGAAACCGGTGAACAGGTTCGGATACTGTACGGAGGCAGCGTGACGCCCGACAATGTGAGTGCGTTCCTGGCGTCCGCTGAAGTCGATGGAGCACTTGTGGGCGGGGCTTGCCTGGATCCACATTCCCTTGCTAAGATTGTTGCGTGCGCGCAAAGCTCACAGCGCTAACCCTAGGCGTGCGGCGCCGCAGGAAATAGGAGCGTAAATGTACACGCTGGGTGTGGTTATTCACGTCGTGGTGTGTTTCCTCATGATCGGCGCCATCTTGCTGCAAGCAGGCAAGGGAGCTGAGATTGGCGCGGCCTTCGGGGGGTCGAGTCAGACGGTGTTCGGCAGTCGCGGCCCAGGCACGTTTTTGAGCAAGGTCACAATCGCCGCCGCGACTATTTTCTTCCTCACTTCCCTCGGCCTGGCAATCCTCTCCAGAGAAAGAAGCACCGCGTCAACCGTCATTGACCTTGAGCAGCACGTGATACCTTACACCACGGATCTACCGGCCGACACACCGAGCCCCGGTTCCTCCGACGAGACCCCGGAAGCGTCGCCGGCCGACACCACCCCATCCCCCGATCCCACCTCCCCATAGCGTACCAAGAGTGGGACAGGCTGCTTTTTTCTATAGCTGCAGATCCAGCTGGTTCTTTTTAAAGTAGCCTGTCCCCATTTCTTCTCACAGGCTGCTATCCCTGCGTCGTGCTGAACACAGGATCGTCGTGACCCACCACAATTTGTTACAATAAACCCTAATCCGACATTCTTTTCAGGCATGAGCCTCATGTTCTCCTCGCCCCCCTCACCGTTGCCCTCTCCCTCCAGCGGAGGGAGAGGAGCCTCGTAGAAAGCGATGAGGCGTATTTTTGGGGAACAAAATATTTTCGGATCAGGGTAAACTGCCAAATCAATAACGACCTGGATCCCGCTCGTTGGGAGGCTCGACGATGGAGACTGGAGACAATCTCAATTATTCAGCAGAAAAGGGGGAGGTGCTCTCA
>JACZQN010000074.1 GCA_022545705.1 Nitrospirota bacterium
GCCTTCCCATTGGCCCGAGTTAGGCACCTGCCCAATCGCCTCCTGACCGAGGGCATTCCCAGGATCGAGGGGTGTCATGCAGAGAAGCGCTGGAAGGGCCAACACGATTGCCAGAACAAGGTGATACCGGAGTAGCGGCTTTGCCACGCCCGGAGGCTGAGCGGCCTTTTCCCTTGGAGAAGGCCGGGGATCTGTCGCTTTAAGGAATGATGGCTTCATGTTTGAACCTCTCCCTCCTCATGCTCCGAGGAAAATAGGCTTTCTTATATCTATGACAGAAGGCCCTGAGCGCCTCTGTGATCTGGCTCACAGATCGGGTTCGGGCAGGGCTGATGCCTCAGTTTCTCGGAGGTTAGTGAGCGGAGGGGCGGAGTAGAGGTTGTGTCTGTGACACGGCGTCTTGTTCACCGGAAGGTCCGACAGTGAGACAGGTGTCCATCCTTATGTATTCTCGCCCTATGTTGTATGATAATAAAGTATGTCGCCCACCCACGGAACGGGCAGTGTGACCCCTCCAACTTATCCCGAGTCCCTGCTAGCCCCGATCCGAAAATAAGTTTGGACCTGAATTCGGAAACAGTAACCCGCATAAGGGGCATTGGCATGGATAGCCCTGATTGGATTCGCCACGTATGTGGCGTTGAGCAAACAGGCGGACATGCTCTGGATGCCTCGGTATTCCAAGCCGAACGTGTGGCACTGCGGCGCCGCTAATTTCGGATCGGAGCTAGTTTTTCCCAGCTGGATAGCCATGGAGGCCTCCAGCGAAAGGGGGCCTGTTCACCGACGTAGCCTTAACATACTGAGAACGCGCAGGATCTAGCAATACCACGAAAGGATGGCCCCCGAAAGGCCTGTTTGGCAAGCCCTACACCCCGAGCATCTCCATCGAAAAGGGATGCTCCTTCTGAGGGACAGAATATACCCTGCTGCCCTGCCCCTATGTCCATACACCACTAGTCTGCAAGCTGATTCTTGGTGTATATTCAACCGGAGGTCCTGGATTGATCGGTGATCTTCACTCCTTCGCGCCGGGCATCGTCTGGTTCGGGTCGGGACGAGGTATTATGGCGCTCTCTGTGGGGGCCGGGACCGTACGCGGCATGTCTTGTCCTCACTACTTTGTGAGGTCACGTGATGGCTGGACAACAATCTGATACAGGCAGGGTGAGCAAACGCCAGAGTGTCTTACAAGCGGTACGAGCGACTGTCCTCAGCGGATTGATGCTCGCGCTGGCCTGGGCCATGGCCTCTACGCAGAGCGAGGCGAAGCCGTCGGCGAGAATTCTCCCTACAGGTGAAGGGATCGAGCTTGCCGATAGTAATGGCACCTCTTACAAAATCATGCTTCCGCTCTACCGCTCAGGGGGCATTCGCTACTTTAGCGCCGGCGTCGGCATTGAAGAGCGCGAGGCGGAATATCCCTCCTTCCCCTTGAAGTTGATCTTCGTGGCCGGGACGAAACCCTACTTGAGCTATGTCTCTGTGGTCATCGAGGAGACGTCGGGTGCTGTTCGCCTGGAAGTTCCTCCAGAGCATGTCGCCGGACCCTGGCTCTTCGTGGACCTTCCGGCCGGGACCTATACCATAACGGCATCGAAGGATGGTCACACACAGGTTCGGGAGGGTGTGTCCGTCCGCGCAGGGGCCATGCGCATGGTCTATTTCCACTGGCCTGAAGGGTTGGCGTTTTGAGTCAGCCTTCCTGTCCATCTCACCCTTTATTGGGCCTACTGGAATTCAGCTTGTACACCCCCCTTGAGCTTCTGCTAAGCAAAATAAGCTAAGTTCTTGACAACTGGGCATAATGGCATACATTTGAGCAGGCGACCCGTGTCTCTGTTCCAAGGCGCCTTTCCCCTGTGAAGGTGTTGCCATTGTACTAGTAGATAGGCTTAGGTACAAACCTTGTCATCGGCCTGCTGGGCTCTCCACCTTCACAAGGATGTCGCTGTGAATTCATCTCTCGTGTTACGGTCACTTGCTGGCTTAAGCAGCACCCTACTCGAGCCCTATTCTCTAATCCAGAACAACAACTTCTCTAAAATGTGAGTGACCTCGTAGCTGCGGTCGGTCGTGGCAGGCTCTGTTCCATGAGCTGATAGGGTGAAGATGTCCAACCCTCTGCGTGTCCTGCTCCTTGACGATCGGCCGGCCACTGCCAAGCTCATGGTAGAGGAACTCCGGCGTGCCGGATTCGACCCTGATTGGAAGAAAGTCGAGACAGAGTCAGACTACCTCACCCAGTTGAATCCTGACCTAGACGTCATCCTCGCCGATTCCCTTCCTCAACTTGATGCGCTGCGGGCTCTCCATCTCTTGGAGAAAGCCGGCTTGGATATTCCCTTCATCATTGTTTCCGGCAATATCGGCGAAGAGTCGGTCGCCACATGCATGAGGAACGGCGCCGCGGACTATTTGCTGAAAGATCGAATGGCGAGGCTGGGTCAGGCCGTGAGGGATGCTCTGGACCGGAAGCGCCTCCGCGAGGAAAAGGGGCAAGCCGAAGCCCTCATGCGGAGGAACCTCGAGCGGTATGAGCTGGCGTCACTCGGTGCTAATGATGGACTCTGGGATTGGAACCTCATAGATAACCAGGTGTATTTTTCCGCTCGGTTGAAATCCATGTTCGGATACGACGAGCCGGATGTTGCGCAATCACCTGACGGATGGTTCAACTTGGTCCACCCTGATGACCTGGCGCAGGTTCAGTCGAAGCTGGCTGCCCATTTTGGAGGGCGGACCCGGCACTTTGAACATGAATGTCGCATGCGGCATAGGGATGACACCTATCGCTGGATGCTCATTCGAGCTCACTCGGTTCGGGATTCCGTAGGAGAGGTGAAACGCCTCGCAGGATCATTCACTGATATCACCGCGCGCAAGGAGCATGAGGAACAATTACTCCATGACGCGTTTCACGATGCGCTGACCGGGCTACCGAATCGGGCGTTGCTCGTGGATCGCCTGAGACAAGTCATCCTCCATGGGAAGCGCAATAAGGCATACACGTTCGCGATGTTGTTCGTCGACCTCGATGGGTTCCGAATCGTCAACGACGGTCTCGGGCATGCTGTAGGGGATCAAATGCTGCTCGAGGTGAGTAAGCGGTTGGTCCGGTGTGTGCGTCTGGAAGATACGGTTGCGCGTCTCGGAGGTGATGAGTTCGCGTTGCTGCTGGATGATATCAAAGACATCAGTAACGCCTCACGCGTTGCCAATCGAGTCCAGCAGGAACTGGAAGTGCCATGTAAATTGGACGGGCGCGACGTGTTTACCAGCGCGAGCATCGGCATTGCCTTCAGTGCGACCGGGTATGACCGGTACGAGGATGTCATGCGCGATGCCGACACGGCCATGTATCGTGCGAAGGGGATGGGCAAGGCACGGTTTGTGGTGTTCGACCCAGCCATGCATGCCCAAGCAATGGCTCGCTTAAAACTGGAAACTGACCTGCGAAGGGCTGTGGAGCGACAGGAATTCAGGCTCTACTACCAGCCCATCGTGGACCTCGATACCGGTGGCATTAGCGGCTTTGAGGCCCTGCTGCGCTGGCAGCATCCGGAGCGTGGTCTGATTACCCCGATGGAATACCTGTCGGTGGCGGAGGAAATCGGACTGCTGGTTCCCGTCGGTCGATGGGTGCTTCGTTGCGCCTGTCGCCAGTTGCGGGAATGGCAGTTACAATTTCCCGCAAGGCCACCCCTGACGATCAGTGTGAACCTTTCGAGCAAGCAACTCCTCCAATTGGATCTGATCAAACAAGTCGATCAAATTTTAGCCGAGACCGGCCTGGAGGCGAGCAGTCTGCGGCTCGAGGTCACGGAAACTGTCCTCATGGAGCACGCTGAATCCGCCACCGCCACCCTGTTTCAGCTCAGAGCTCTCAATGTTGAATCCCACATGGACGACTTCGGCACAGGCTATTCTTCCCTGAGTTACCTGCAACGCTTTCCGATCGCCGCGTTGAAGATTGACCAGGCGTTCATCAGCAGGATGGGCACGAGTGCCGAGGACCTCGAAATAGTCCGGATCATCATCACGCTCGCGCACAACCTTAGCCGGAAAGTGATTGCGGAAGGGGTGGAAACAGAGGAACATTTCTCACTGCTCAAGTCGTTGAAGTGCGAATATGGCCAGGGTTATTTTTTCTCCAAGCCCTTGGATCATGAGGGAGCCCAGAAATTACTCGCCACAGGCCATCGCTGGTAAGGCAAGGTTGATCCGCCTAAGAGCCCAACCGTCAGAGCCGGCACCAGTAACCACTCCTTGATTTCCCGTCGTCAGATCGGCACCTTGCCGCGCGATCCTGGTGAGCGGTGCTGCGCCTCGACCAAGGTGAGTTGATTCGGCCGGCCTCGTTCCTAGTCGCTGCCTCATTGGTCAGAACCCCTGTGATGGCCTCGGGAAGCCCGAGCGATGCTTGATGCTGGCTTTTCGTCGTGGCCCTCGCTATACTGGGTCAGGTTCGTCCCCTGCCAGAGGTTGCTATGGCACGCTGGCTCCCCTGCCTAATTCTTCCTTCACTGTCCTGGCCGGTACGGCCCTTTATCGCGCCTGGCGTCACGTGAGCGTTCTTCCATTCTGCGCTCTGGGCATTCTCTTGAATGGTGGGGGGCCAGAACTGCTCGGAGTCTGACGGAGCCAGTTCGGGCAACGTGCAGGGCCGGCTCCCCGCAGGAGGAGTAAGAAGATGGAACTCAAAAGCTCGGCATTTGAAGCTGGCGACTTGATCCCGGCTAAGTACACGTGCGATGGCTCGGATGTCTCTCCGCCGCTGAGCTGGAGCGATGCCCCAAGTGGAACCCAAAGCTTTGCACTGATTTCGGACGATCCCGATGCTCCGCGTGGCACCTGGGTCCATTGGGTCGCATGGAATATCCCGGCGACTTCGCGCTCGCTTGACGAAGGCCTCCCTAAGCAAGACTCGCTGCCCAACGGAATGAAGCAGGGCACAACCGACTTTCGTCGAGTTGGCTATGGGGGTCCCTGCCCGCCCTCAGGCACGCACCGGTATTTTTTCAAACTGTATGCGTTAGACACGAGCTTGAACCTGCCTTCAAGCACAACAAAAGCTGCTCTAGAAAAGGCCATGCAAGGGCACATCTTGAAGCAGGGTGAATTGATGGGGGTCTATCGTCGGAGGTAGAAACGGTGCCACGGATCTGGTTCGTCAAAAGGCAGCTCCGCACGAGTTTGATCTTTGTGATGGTCCTCACCGCAGGATGCGGGGCCCTCAAACGGTGCGCCTACGAAGGAATCAACCGAGATGCCTGGCAGCACCCGGAGCAAGTCATCCAATCCCTCGGTATTCAACCCGGGTATCATGTCGCCGACATTGGCTCAGGGGGTGGGTATTTCACCTTCCGACTCGCCGAAGCTGTAGGGCCGGCAGGGAAGGTGTACGCCGTCGATGTGGATTTCGAGATGAACGAATACGTGGCCGCCCGTGCGCAAGAAGAGGGGTATGAGAACATCCAGGTCATCCTTGCCGAACCCAATGACCCGTTATTGCCGGAATCCGGCGTTGACCTGATCTTCACATGCAACACCTACCACCATCTTGCCGACCGCGCCAACTATTTTGCCAGGGCGGGCAAGTACCTTCGTCCAGGAGGCCGTATTGCGGTTATTGAATTCAACGGCGAGGGTTGGCTCCAGCAACTCGGAGGCCACTGGACCTCGAGCGACACGATCCAACGGGAACTCAAGGATGCAGGGTACTCGTTAGATCGCGAGTTTCAGTTTCTTCCGAAGCAAGTGTTTTTGATCTTCTCCCGCCATCAGACCTAGGAGCACGCGGACGGGACGCTCGTAATCCGACGGACCGTGACCCACGCGTCTCGCAGAAGGCACCTTGCTGGAGGCCGCCTTGCTCGCGTACCAGCGCAGCGTCATCTACAGAAGTTTCTCAAAGAACGAGGAGAGGTCCACATTCCCACCGGTCACGATTACCCCGACGCGTTTCCCGATTAATGCCTGTTCACGTCTCAGGAGCGGAGCGAGCGCAACCGCGCTGGAGGGCTCGATGACGATCTTCAGGCGGTCGAAGGCGAATCGCATGGCCGACACGATTTCGTCCTCTTCGACGGTGAAGAAGCCGGCGAGGTGCTTGCGGAGAATCGGGAGCGTCACGTCACCAAGGCTGGTCCGCAAGCCTTCAGCGATCGTCCGGGGGTTTGTCATCGGAACGATGCGGTTCTTGCGTACCGACTGTATGGCGTCGAGTGCCCCTGTGGGCTCGCAGGCATAGATCCGAATGGAGGGGTTGGTTCCGTGGGCGGCGATACAGGTGCCGGACAGGAGTCCGCCTCCTCCAATTGGGGCCAGTACCACATCTAGGTCAGGGATAGAAGCCTGGAACTCGAGCATCGCGGTTCCCTGGCCGGCGATGAGTCGCGGATCGTTGAATGCGTGGATGTGGACGCCGTTGAGCTGCTCCAGGAGGTCGCAGAGTTTCACTTCAGCCTGGCCTGTGTCGGGTACCTCGTGGATCGTGGCGTGGTAGCCGAGCACCGCCTGCCGTTTCAGCGGATTAACCGGTTGCGCTATCACGATGTGTGCCTGCCTGCCGAGCAATTGGCACGCGAGCGCGACCCCTTGGGCATGGTTGCCGGACGAGATGGTCACCACCGGCTTCGCTTGCTCGGCGGGCTCCAGCGTCAGGATGGCATGGTAGGCCCCGCGAAACTTGAAGGCGCCGACACGCTGGAAGTTCTCACACTTCAGGAAGACCCTCGCGCAGGAAGCCTCGTCCAGTTGCCGGCTGGTCAGGACCGGCGTGGTGTGCGCGACTCCGCCTAGTCTCTCAGCGGCTTTTTGGATGTCTGGAAGGCTGACAGGCTCCATTGCAAACTCCGAATATCTTGAGAGTAGGGTTGCCCCGTCGTGGTGTTAGAGAGGGCGATCGAAGAGAATCCCGCCGAAAGCAAGGTACGCAGCGAGGAATGCCAGGAGGACATTGAAGGATTGTCCGGTGATGTACAACCAGATCGGCTTGCCGCCGACAAGCTGGGAGGCCAATTGCCTGAAATTTGACTCAAGGCCAATGGCGACGAAGGCCAGCGCGAACCACCACCCACGGAGCCCTTTCGTCACCTTGAGAATCTCACTGACCTGCTCTTGCCCCAGGGTAGGAACGAGGAGGAACGAAAGGAGCAATGAGGCGGCCAAGGCGAAGACTGCCAGGAATCCATGAAGTTAGGCGGGGACCGGCTGGCCCATGGCCCGGATCCCGACTGCCGTCAGCACACCAAGCCCGAGCGCGAGTCCACCCAACTGGAGCAGAGTAAAGTCCGGAAAGGCGTCCAAGGGGTTCACGGACCATCGACCAGGCTTTGGAACCGCAGTGAGCAGGCCAAAGGACGCGGCGAGGATGAGGATGAAGCCGAACCAGATCGACCACCAGTCTTCGGCGCGGAGCAAGGTCGAGAGTTTTCCGCTCTGACCTTGTGGCAGACTAGAGCGCATCATGTTGGACTGGCTCATCACCCGCTCGATACTAATCCTCACCAGTCAGAGGTTCAAGCAGGGTGGAGCCAGATACCGCCTTCGTGATGCGGGCCTCGACCTGCTCCGGTTTCAGATCTGGTTCCATGCCATGAATCGCTGCCTCGATTTTTCGAAGGGCCTGGCTTATGCTTACGCGTGGAGACCGATCGAGTTCCGGCTGTGGTGCGCGAGACTGACGGCCTGCGATAGCCGAACGGGTACACGAGCCCGCCGCGACGTGGAGAACCCAACGACCCAAGACAGGTGGCGGGGCCTGACCCCATCGGAAGCCCGTGACTTCTACGATCGCTTTGGTGAGAAGCAGGATCGGCAGGGGTGGTATGAGGATGCCGCGGTCCGTGACCTTCTCGTCCACAGTGAGTTTCACAGGGCGACCTCTGTTTTCGAGTTTGGGTGTGGTACCGGCCGTCTTGCGGAGGAGTTGCTGACCACGCACCTTCCCGAGGAATGTTGCTATCGGGCTGGGGACATCAGTGTGACGATGGTCCAGCTCGCCCGTGAGCGACTCAGCCGCTGGTCAGGTCGCGCTGAAATAGAGCTGGCCAGTCCGACGATTCGAATCGACGCCCGCGACGCCCGCTACGATCGGTTTGTCTCTCTCTACGTCCTGGACCTTCTGAGCGACTCGGATATCCGCGCGCTTTTGGTTGAGGCCCGGCGTGTCGTCAGCAGCGGTGGACGCCTCTGCCTGGTGAGCCTCACTTGGGGGCAAACGATGCTTTCAAAGGCGGTGTCATGGGGTTGGGCGAGAATCTTCGACTGGCGCCCGCGACTCGTGGGAGGCTGCCGGCCACTCGCCTTGCTCTCCTACCTGGATCCCAGGGCCTGGAAGGCGGACTATCACAATACTGTATCCTCCTTCGGCATGAGCTCTGAAGTCCTCGTCGCCACGGCGGTGGGTCGACCCACCCGGGAAACGTAATTACACGACAGGCGCGCAGCGGCGGGAGAGGCGAGACGGGAGATCTGTCAGAGCAGCCCCACAGCGACGAAAAAGATCATGAGCATGGCCACGGGGGCGATATAGCGGATGAGGAGGTGCCAGATCTGAAAGCCGAGCGTTGTTCGCATCGCGAACTCCGGCTGGCTGGCTTCTTTCGCCATCAGCCAGCCGGCAAAGATCGCCAGAAACAATCCCCCCAAGGGGAGCATGATGTTGGCGGTCAAGAAATCGAGGAGCTCGAAAAAGTTCTTCTGAAAGAGCCGGTAGTCCGCCCAGACATTAAACGAAAAGATCGTGCCAAATCCCAACGCCCAGGTGGTGAGCCCGCTCAACCACGAGGCCTTCAAACGCGTCATCCCGAAGTTTTCCACCAGGACGGTCACTGCTGGCTCGATTAACGAGATAGAAGAGGTCCAAGCCGCAACCATGAGCAAGACGAAAAACAGGACGCCGATTAGATGGCCCCCAGGCATCTGCGCGAAGGCTACCGGGAGAGTTTCAAAAATGAGTCCGGGACCGGCGGCTTTTGGCTCCAAGCCGTTGGCAAACACGATTGGAAAGATCGCGATCCCCGCGAGGATGGCAATGAGCGTATCTGCTAGCGCGATCACGATCGAGGTGCGGGCAATTGAAATTTCCTGAGGCACGTAGGACCCGTAAATCATGATCGTGCCCATTCCGAGACTCAGGCTGAAGAAGGCCTGGCCCATGGCGGCCAGCATGCTCGTCCCTGTCAACTTACTGAAGTCGGGCGCGAACATGAACGCAAGTCCCTCCAGAAAGTATCCCGTCGTCGTCGCGTATCCCACCAGCACCACAAGCAAAATAAACAATGCAGGCATGAGGTACTTGACTGCCCGCTCGAGCCCATAGCGCACGCCCCTGGCGACCACCACCATGGTCATGACCATGAACAGGGTATGCCAGCCGAGCACGCCGAGCGGTTCCCCCACAAATTGCGAAAACAGGCTTGACGCCTGTTCCGCTGTCGCCCCGTTGAAAGCGCCTGTTCCGGAGCGGAATGCGTAGGCCAGGGTCCACCCTCCGATGACGCTGTAGTAGGACAGAATAAGCACTCCGGCAAGGGTTCCTGCCAGGCCGATGAGCTGCCAGTGACGGCTCGTGTTGGCCTCCTTGGCTAGTGTGCGCATCGTGTTTACTGGGTTTTGGCGTCCCCGCCGTCCAAGCATGACCTCCGCCATCATCATGGGAATGCCGAGCAAGGCGACGCAAAGAAGATAAACCAGCACAAAGGCACTTCCCCCGTGCTCGCCTGTCAGATACGGAAACTTCCAGATATTCCCGAGTCCCACCGCGGCTCCGGTGGCGGCGAGGATATACATCCAGCGGGAAGACCACTGGCCATGGATGGACTGACGCTGGGTGGTCATCGTGGTCCCCTAGGTTCCATCGAGATTGCGGAAGGTGGGTACTGTCGCAATTAGTCCTGGACGAACCGTTTGGTTTCTTCCAGGTGCTTATTCAGGTAGGTCATAAAGGGTGTTCCGCCTGTGCCAACTGCTGTAGGGTTGCTCTTCCTCCGTTCGCTCTGTTGGTGGATGTAGCGCTTCGCGTATTCTATGTGTGCCTCCCGGAACGTTGCAAGTAGCTGCACGCAGGTGCGAAAGGCCTGCCAGACCATCTCATTCCCGCCTTTATGGTCGCGGGCGTATCCGTAGAGAAGCGGTCTGCCTTGGTCGTCTTTGATGCATTCCAAGGTTTCGATGAACGCCCGGTGCTTGGGAGGCATGTACTGTCGCATTTCGACAAGATAATGCGTCAGAGGGTCCTCGGCATGGACCACGCCGAGCGCAGCGTCAAGAGACGGGATGATTGAGCTTTGTGCGCCGGTCTCACCGCGGAACTGCTGCGGCTGGCCGAGAAACTGCTCCACGCCCTCATACATCAGGCCGTGGGGGAGAGCCACACTGTCCTTCCACCCGTGGATATAGGGCCGAACCCTGTTGTAGTAGATGTACGGGTCACATCGCTCCGGCATCCGCTGGAGTGTCTTACACATCTCTTCTGCCGCCGAAGCGACGGCCCATAGGTTCCGGGTCACTTCCTCGAGGTTATCCTCCGCAGCCGCGTTCATCGCGCCAACGATCCCTGCAAGCGCTGGCCCCGCTTTGGCTTCGATCTCCACATGGACGAGGACAAACCATTCCTCATCCTGCCCGCCCAGAAAATTTTGGATCAGGGCGATATTGCCAAGCGCCACGGGCTTATTGGTGTCAAGCCGGCGCCAGTTGTCCAGCGCGTAGGACGCATACGAAAGCACGGGCGGTCGGCCCAGCTTCTGCAGGACCTGGTACCACGGCACGGCGAGGTTGGCCGGAAGGCGATCAGCGGGATGCTCCGGATCTTCCCAGACGAATCCTTGTCCCACAAACGAAAGTAGCCGGCCGAGGCAGCGATACTCTTGATCACTACATCGTTCCAAGTCGGAAAGATGGGCAAGCTCAGTGTGCACGACCACACTCCGCAGTTCTCGCGCGGCGAGCAGTTTGGGAAGTTCCGTCCCGAGGTGTTGTAAAGATGGAAAATGTGCCACTCGCTCCAGCGGGTCCGAGGGCGGTAAGAATCCGTGCGTCGGGGAAATATCACAATCGCTTAAGGTGAGCTCTCGTAGGGTTGGTCGG
>JACZQN010000075.1 GCA_022545705.1 Nitrospirota bacterium
CTCGGATTCGCGGCTGCGACAAGCCTGCATGCGGTTACTGCTGCATGCAGGCGGGCGGGCTCGCCACTCAGTCCCTCAACGTACTGTTCCAGTACGCCTCGGTCCTTCGCGGCTCCACGCGCCCGTCAAGCTGCGCGACTCCGCGATTTCGCGACGAACCGTCATGAATAATGTGGGCTAGCCTCATCCACTTGAAGCAGCTCTTCGTAATATCGGAGAATCAGGGAAGCCCGTGGTGGCTCGACCATCACGAGCTGGCGCTGGTCAAAGGTATTGGCGCAATACAAGTAGGCCAGGCCCGCGACCGTGCCATGTTCGAGGTGCCGTTGCCGTCCGTCTGGCGCCTCGCTCGTCGAGCCCTGCAGAACCCGGCGGCACGGTAACCATGACCAGACATGCTGTGCTGCAGCCGTGTGGTTCTCATACAGCGGGGTCTGATCCACCTCCTCCTGTGATGCCGGGGCAGGCCACGTTGCTCTTAAAAGATCGCCCAACCCAGAACCACGAAGCTTGGTTCCCTCGAGCTCACGGGCAACCTGGCTGGCAACCTCGGGGCCGAGGCGCTGGCTCCACACGAGGATCCCGCGGAATGTCTGGCCAGCTGTCAAGTAAAGGTAGGAGAGAATGGTCTGAGAGGTCCCCCACTCGACTCGGATCGACCCGTGCCTCGGGTCGACCCATTCCGCCTCACGCGTGACGACACGATCGGGGAAACGTTCCCACACAAAGGTCGCTGCGTCTCCCGAACAACGAGAGACCTCTTCCTCTGCATTCAGTTCCGGAGCTTCATCCCAGACTAAGCCGGCGTGCGCAGGACTCCCATCCGTCACCCACCCCACGACATACAGAGGGCCATCATCGGCAACCTCCTCCACCAGCATGTACCGAAGCGGTAGCGGCGGTTCCCGGAGCGTGAACCCTCGGGCGGCGAGCGCCCGCTGAAAGGGAACACGTCGGGCCGTTTGGCGCGTCTTTTCAAAGACGATGAGCCGGCCGCCTGGCGCCAAGGCCGCGGTCACGTATGCGAGCCTCGCGTCCAGACCGGTGCGTCGCTCGAAGGCAGATTGAGGATCGGGATCCAGTGCCCGTTCGAAGGTCTGCCAGTTCCGGCTGGGGATTCCCGGGTCGCGCTCGGCCTGCAAGAGGGCATGCGTCGCGACGATCAGGTCATACCGGTCGCCTGACTGTACCTGCTCCGCTTCACGGCACTCGAATCGGACATTGCCGAGCCCGAGGGCCGCTGCCCGCTCTGAGGCTGCGGTGACCGAGCGCGCCGACCGGTCCACTCCGACGAACGATGCGTGAGGGAACTGTCGCGCGTAGAAGGTGGTGAGGATGCCAACCCCGCAACCCACGTCCAGCACGGTTCGGGCTTGACCGATTCGCCCAGCCACCGCCGGCCCGACGGCCATGTAATAGTCGTACTGTTGGCTATGGAGGACCGGCAGGATCTGCGGTTGCGCGGTGCCATCGTAAAAGGCCACTTCCTCTGTTGCCCCGGCGGCCGGAGCCTGTTTCCGCTCAACGAGTGTGTTCAGGGTTCTGAGATCGCCCGGGCTGAGGGTCTCTCGCTGCCACCGGAAGTAGTCCGCGTCGCGCTCGAACCGCCGAAGCCCCCACCAGGCCAAATGACTTGTGAGAGTGTCCTGGAACGCTGTCTGAGAGTGAGCGGACGACACGCCGTGCGTTTGGAGGTTCGTGAGCCGACAATGGGGGTCGATCTTCGGTGACGGTGAGGAATTCTCGTCGCATCCCATTACCGAGGATGCTTCAGCATGAGGGCGTCCTCGTACGTGACCGGGGTCGGATGGGGATAGCAAAGCTGACCGAACCCGAGGACCATGTATTTCTCGCAAGTCAATTCTTCAAGTCCCACGGGGCCGCGCGCGTGGACTCGCCTCGTGTTGATGCCCATCTGCCCGCCCATCCCGAATTGCTCTCCATCGTGCAACCTGGTTGAGGAGTTCACCATCACCGCGCTGGCATCCACCTCGCGCACAAACCGCATCGCGCTCGCATACTGTCTCGTGACGATCGCATCCGTATGGCTGGGACCGTACTGCGCGATATGATCCAACGCCTCATCCATGTCCTTGACGAGCTTGACCGCGATGATAGGTCCAAGAAATTGCCGGCTCCAGTCTTCCTCGGACGCCGCTATCGCGGACTTATAACCGCTCAACTGCTCAGCTCCGGCGAGGGAGATCGTTTTCGGGCAACCCCGGACCTCGATCTTAAACTCATCGAGCAACCGCCGGACTAGTCCTGAGAGAAACGTCCGGGGAATGGACTGATGGACCAACAACGTATCAACAGAGTTCGAGGCGGAGGCCAACTGGGCCTTCGAGTTCACCACCACGTTTTGGGCCAAAGGGAGATCTGCATCGACATCGATATAAATGTGGGAGATTCCACTGTCGTGACAGAGGATTGGAAGGCGCGTTTGCTCCGCGACAGCCTTTCTCAACCCCGCCCCGCCTCGGGCAATGATCGCGTCCAGGGTCTGATGCTGCCGCATGAGCTCGACAGCCGCCTCGCGCTCCAACCGCTCGACAAAGGTTATCGCCTCGGCGGGGACTCCCGCGTGCTCAGCCGCTTCGCACAGGATCTTTGCGATGATGGTGAGCGTGCGGACACATTCGGGGTTGCCCCGAAACACGCAGGGGTTGCCTGACTTGAGGCAGAGCGCCATGGACTCGATCATCACGTGTGGGCCCATTTCTGAAATGACACCAATCACCCCGATCGGTACGCGGACGCGACTGACCTGCATGCCGTTGGGCCGTTGCCACAACTTGGTCTGTTCCCCAACCGGGTCCGGAAGGTCCGCGATCTGACGAAGACGTTCGTCCATCTCTTTGATCGACTCGGCCGTGAGACTAATCCGTTCAACCGCCTCCTTATTGGCCTCCCGGTCGAGGGTTTTCCCAACCGCCTCCACGTCCTCCCGATTCGCTTCCAAGATCGCTTCCTCGTTCGCGGTCAGACGTTGGGCCATCTCGAGCAGAGCTTGGTTCTTGACGGTGGTGGAGAGCAACGCGACCGGGCGTGCAGCCGCCCGGGCTTTCTTGGTCAAGTTGTTGATGTAGATTTTAATCGGTACTTCAACCATTGCTTGAACCCCACTCGCAGAATGTATTGATTGTATGACTGATTCATTGATTCCTTATGCACTAACCTTACTCTTCGGCCTTGGCCTGGGCTCACCGAGGCACCGGCTCATGGCCGGACGGCTGTCGCCCATCGCCCGCGCTCCGGTCGTCGGGCCGGCGAATTCCCTCATCCAAAATTCCAACATCGTCAATGAGTCGATCAACCGATGCTTTACCAAGGCCTTGGACTATAGCATGCGCGTTTTAAGGCAGTCAAAAAGGCGGTAGTGCCTGTTGCCGTGCCTCCCCCTGGGGGAGGCCGGGCCCGGTGGTCGCCAGCGCAGGCTTGAGCGGGAATACAGGCAAAAAGGTGTGGGGCTTGTCCGCTCGAGTAGGATTCCCTTAGAATGCCATCACAATGTGGGAACCAGCCCCATGACCCCCCAAGAAGCTCGCGCGCAATTCAATTATCTGATGACTCTATGCATCAGAAAGGAGGAATCGTTCGGCCCTCTCGCCCTGGCCTTTATCAAGGACCATGATCTCGACCAGCTCGGGCTTTCTGCGGAGGAACAGTTCAACCTCTACATGGCCACCGCAGACAGCTTTGCGCCGGAACCGAAACGATACAACCAGAAACTTGAATGCTTACAGAGAGCGCAGCAGCTCCTCCACGGCACACAGTTTTCCGATCCGGGACTTGCCCAATACCTCGGGCAAGAAATTCAAAAGGCCTCAGCCGAACTGGAGATTTACAACGAAGCCCTGAAGCCCCACCGAGGACCCTCACGTGCACAGGCTCAGGACAGGCAGCAGATTATTGTCGAAACTGACCTGCCGGAGTATTTCCTCGGGATCGCGCAGCGGCGGGCAGCCGAATACTACCAGAACAAATTCCGGCTGCCTAAGGAGTCGAAGATCGCACAGCATTTTGGCGGGCCTCCTCGCAAATTCGATCCTGACAACCCGATCATTCAAAAGGAGTTCCCCGGGGCGTGCGCCCCGTTCATGAGCGCGCGCACCAGCGCGTTTCACATGATGCTCCCGTTCGACCTCAAGATCAGCAGGACACCGGCTGACCCGCTGGACGCGGGGGTCAGGATTTTCTACGGCAAGATGGGCTATTCCTTCCCGCTTCGATACGAGATGGGCAAGCTCTGCAGCTATCACGACGGGCAGGTCCTCGACATCGCGCGAGACGACCCCCATTTGCTCTTTATCTCTTTCTCCCCCGTCAAGGAGCCTGAGCTGAAATTGCCGGACAGTCCTTCTTCTTCCGAGACTCCACCTGAGATCGCGTTGCCACTGGCCTTCCTGGAACACACGGGATCACTGGGGCCATATCTCCAAGTCAGCTGCAATTTTAAGGTGTGGTTTGACGCCGCGGTTGTGTCGCTGCTGATCCAGGGAGCCCCGGACCTCAACGAGTACGGCCTCCAGGGCGGCGCGGGTCTCATGACGCGATCCTATGCCTCGGACAAGGTGCATTCCTACGTGGAGTCCTTCAGTCAGCCCTGGCAAGAAGGCTTGAGTTTTAACTTCGTGAACCTGCACCTGCAACTCCTGCCCGGGACTCAGACAGCGTTCGTTCCATGTAATACGCCGATCTTCTCGGTGTATCCGGTGCTGAGCCGGCAAACCTATAAATTCGAAACGCGGCAGGAAGTGGAGCAGGCTACCGGCAAGCCGCGATGATCGACCTCAGAAGCGACACCGTCACCCAACCCTCTGACATGATGCGCGAAGCCATGTGCTGCGCCCCCGTGGGCGACGATGTCTACGGCGAAGATCCCACTGTCAACCGCATGCAGGAGATCGCGGCAGCCCTTCTGGGAAAAACCGCTGCGTTGTATGTGCCGTCCGGCATCATGGCCAACCAGCTCTCGATTCGCGCTCAGACCCAGCCGGGTGATGAAGTCATTATAGAGAGCAGCGCTCACATTGTCCTGTACGAGCATGGAGCGGCAGCCGCGCTGGCCGGGGCCCAACTTCATGGGATCACGGGTGACCGTGGTATCCTCGAGCCAGAACAAGTCGAGGCAGCGATCCAGCCGAAGGATCCGTATCACCCACGCACGTCCTTAATTTGCCTGGAGAACACCCATAATAGCGGAGGCGGCTCCATCTATCCGCTCGCCAAGATCGAACGGACCCGCTCCATAGCCCAGGCCCACGGCATTGCCATGCACCTCGACGGCGCCCGACTTTTCAACGCCGTCGTTGCCACCGGTATCCCGGCTGCAGAGTACGCACGCCACTTCGATACCGTCTCCTTTTGTCTCTCGAAGGGCCTCGGGGCACCGGTCGGCTCCCTGATTGTGACGAATGACGGGCCGATCATCGAGCAGCTCCGTCGGTCCCGAAGGATGTACGGAGGGGGCATGCGGCAAGCCGGCATTCTCGCCGCTGCGGGCATCTACGCCCTTGAGCGCAATATTCCCCGCCTGAAGGAAGACCACGACAATGCCCGCCGCCTTGCTGAGTTGCTCAATAAGGTTGCGACGGTCTCTGTGGATGTCAATCACGTTGAGACGAACATCGTCATCTTTGACGTCGTGGGTTCCTCCCGTTCCGCTTCAGAGATCGTGGACGCCCTGAGAAAGCATGGCGTGCTGCTCAACGCGGTCGGCAAGACGACGTTCCGGGCCGTTACGCATCTGGGAGTCGACGCACAAGAGATTGAGCAAGCCGGGCAGATCCTATTCCAAGTGCTCTCCTGATGGCCTGCGTTCGCACCTGAAGTTGACAGCGTCTGCAAGCCATCTTTAGAATGCGCTTCGCTCGATGTGTCCGCGTAGCTCGAGGGAGGAACGATGTTGCAGATGGTCTCGTTTCAGCAAATCAACGCGATCCTGGAACTCACCGACCGGCTGGGGCTTTCCAGAGAATGGGTCGAGATTCCCTTGTCCACTGCCACCCCGGGCGTCGTGCGGAAGCTCGACAATGGTAAGCTCGAAATCGTGGTAGACGCAGACACACCGTTCGACGAGTGGTTGACCACTCTCGAAGCGCAGATCAAACGGGTGACCAGCTCGTAAGTACAGTCCACGAGGGACGATGACCGCCGGAGAGGCGCCTTATGGACGAGAACTCCTCACAATCCAGCGAAGCCCCTCCACACGTGCCGAGCCGCGAAGAGCTGAACGCCGAGCTGCTGGAAGTCCCGCCCCTGCCAGACCAACCGAACCCCCTTGTGCCTCTTGAGCTGGATCACATCCTTACGGTGGCAATCGGGTATGTACGAGGAAGGCGAGGCGGTGATCTCCTCGCGATCATCCTCGTTGGGTCCGGTGCCCGCCGGTCACTCACGCCGAACAGCGACTTGGATTTGATCGCGTTGGTGGCGGGACAGGATGAATGGCACGAGATCGTTCGGGTCGCGGACCGCTTGATCGAAATTCGCTACCGGGGCCACAAGGCCGTCGAGGAAGAACTGGAGTATGTGGCCCGACTTCCACCACTGCTTCGCAAAGGCCGCGTCCTGTTTGAGCATGAGGCGGTCGGTTCAAAGCTGGTGGAGAAGGCACAGCAACGGTTCCGGCAAAGCCCACCGCGAGTCAGCCTGAACGAGAAGATTCGTCTCAAAGCCGACTGCCTGCATTGGCTGGGGAAAGCGGAGGATCTGCTCAACCAGCCGGCGACCGCTCAGTATCTCCTTGGACACTTCAGCGAAAATCTCCTGGACGCCACGTTTCGACTCAGGGGATACTGGCTCACGTCGCCTGCCGATATGTTGAATTTTCTGTCCGCGCGCGACCCGGCGCTCGGCGACCTGCTCCACGCCTTCATGACCGCGCCGACGCTGCCCGACCGTATCAACTTGGGCCGAAAACTGGCCGACCACGTGTTCAGAGATGTCCCGAACCCGGCCCGCGTGGATTAGCCAGCGAGGCGGAGAGACTCTCTGTGAGTTCGAGTTCCGTCTTGGTCTTGATCGTGATTCCTTGCACCATGCTGCTCGTGGCTGACCCGTTGCCCGCCGCCGACGGACTGGCATTCCGATCCATCAGCGCTCCCGCCCTCGCCGGGGGAAGCGGAGTCAAAAGAGCGAACAGGACGCTTCCGCCGTCAGCACACGACGAGCCGTCAATCAGGCGGTTAGAGAAGCAGAGTGGCGGCCGCGCCTCGCCGAAACGGGTGGGCACCATCATGGCCTTACTCGCGGCCTTCCAGGACGCCGGCGCCCTTCCCCCCGAATCCAGCCCTGAAGCGAACCGACTCATCAAGGCCCTCATTCAGTTTCAAGCCGCCTTTATGAAAAGCTCCAACCAGGCCGTGAGGCAACTGCTGCGCGAAGCGCTGACCAGGAAACTGGGAGACCGTGCAGCGGGAGCGGTCAGGACTTTCCAAACCGAGGGTTGGACCTCCCAGACCCTGGAGGCGCTGGTGGACTATACCGCCTCCAGACCATCCTGGACCCAGCCCGATCTTGTTCAGGGGTTTCATGACTACAACGTGGGAGAGGAGGATTTCGATCTGCTTGCGCAGACCTTCAGAGCGGCTCGGACGAAGCTCGCGGCCAAGGGACAAGACCTGCACGCGGTGTACGCGGCGCGACGACGCGAGATGCCTGGCTTCGGGCAGCGATGACCAGGCACCCGTCAGCGACACGATGTAACGTGGATCGTCAGTTCGACACAGAGGAGGCCATCATGGCAACCAAAGCCTACATTCTTATTAAGGTGAAGGCCGGAAAGACCAAGGACGTCATCAAGCATTTGAAGAAGATCCCCGGGGTCGAGCAAGTCCATCCATGCTTCGGCCAGCCGGACATTTTTAGCTTCGTAAGTGTGGACGATGAGAAGGCGCTGTCAGACTTGGTGATCACCAAGGTTCATATCATTGACGGCGTTGAAGAGACGGACACGCACATCGTGGCGGAGACCTAGAACCTGCCACGAAGGGCAAAGGGTAAAGGGCAAAGGGAAAAAGTTAAGAAAAGGCCGTTCTTGCACTTTTGCCTTTTGCCCTTTTACTTTTACCTTTCGCCCTTTTACCTTTGCCCTGGATCCACCCGCACGGTGACCCCTGTCTCCGCTGATTGGTAGCAGGCATCCGCGATTTCCACGGCCCGCTGTCCGTCCCATCCTGTCACAGGCATCGGAGTTCCATGCTCCAGCGAGTTGCAGAAGGCTTGCAGAACCGCCGCCACGGTCGGTCTGTATTCCAGAGGGCGCTCCTTCACGATGTTCCCTGAGGAAACAGTCCTGAGGCTGTGTTGGACCCAATCGGCGATCATCTGTCCACCGGTTCCCACCCACTCAGCTCGGCTGATGCGCCCACCGGTCACCCGGGAGACGTCCACGATGCCAGCCAGGTTCGTGGAAGTGCGAAGGCTGACCAGAGCTCTGGACTCAGGCTTCCCTGGCGCCGCACGGTCCAATTCACAGCGGACCTCAGCGACTTCTTCGCCGGTGAGGAACCGGACCAGGTCCAGCAGGTGAATGCCGATCTCCAGTAACACGCCGCGGCCCGCGTAATCGGTGGGCTCACGCCACACTTCCGGCCGAGGTTCCACCCGACTGGTCAGGACGAAGTATTGCGGCGGTCCCACGGCAGCGAGCTCTGCTTTCATGGCAAGGACCGTGGCTTCAAACCGGAGGGTTTGAGCTGTCATCAGCGGCACCTGTGCGGAGACAGCGGCACGGACCATCTCCCGCGCTGCGGAGCCGGTCGTTGCGAGGGGCTTCTCGATCAAGAGCGGCTTTCCGGCTTGGACCGCTTCGAGACAAATCGAGCGCGTCAGGGAGGGGTGCGTCACGACCACCACAGCTTGCACACGGGGGTCGGCAATGAGTTCGCGGTAGTCCCGGTAAAACCGGACGCGGTGGGTGACCGCGAAGCTGGCTCCCAGCGCGGTATCTCGGCGAGAGACAGCAACGAGGCGGGCGTTCGCCAACGGCTCCAAGAGATGCTGGGCGTATCGCATCCCGTGCCGGCCTAGCCCGATGAGTCCGATTCCTACCGGCGCCAACAGAGCTCCCCAAGACTGGTGGAACTGCCCGGTTCGAATAAAAAGGCCGTGTCGAGCAACACGGCCTCCACGATCAAGGCTTTGGAACCGCCTGACGGATTGTAGCGTCTCAAGAGACTTGGATCAACCACAGCGTGCATTGACAACTTCAGAAAGCCACCGTTATAGTACGCCGCGCTTTTGACAAGATGTGCCAGTCGTGTAGCCGAACAAACAACTGAGAGACTTTCCAGGAAACAGTGTCCGACAGGGTCCCACCATTCTCCCTTGAGCAAATCGGCACAGGCACGGTTCGGTTCCCCAGCGGGGCACCGATCCCGAATATTTCGGACGCGTCCGTGGATCCTTATGTCTCAACGCGGATGCCCAAGGGGGTGCAGATCGAAGGCCTCCAGTTCTGGCCCCAGGCCAAAGGCGTCTATCCAGGTCTGGTGCTCCTCCACGAGTGGTGGGGCTTGAACTCCCAGATTAAGGACCTTGCCAACCGGCTCGCGTGCGAAGGCTTCTGCGTGCTGGTCCCGAACCTGTACGTCCGACAGGGGGGGATCGTCACGGGCAATGCCGAGGTCGCTGAGGCGCTCATGGGGCGGACTAAGGAAAGCGACCTGCTGCAAGATGTCAACACGTGCTGCGAGTTCCTCAACACGCGAGATCACATCAAACGAAATGTCCATGGCGTCGTCGGATTCGGCATGGGCGGCTCACTCGCGATTCGGTTTGCCTGCCTCCGCAAACGCCTCCGCACCGCAGTCTCGTTCTACGGCAAGATGGTCTCGCCCCCTACTGTCCTGAAGGACCTCTGCTGCCCCCTCCAGTATCATCGAGGCTCAGCCGACGAGTGGGTCAGCGCGGAGGAGGTCGCGCAACTCCGCCAGGCCGCCGAGGAGTATGGGAAGCGCGTGGAGATCCACACCTATGACGACGCGCCGCACGCCTTTTGTAACGAGACCCGGCAGGAGGCCTATCGGCCCGAGGCGAGGGAACAAGCCTGGGAGGCCATGGTAGTATACATGAACGATTGCTTTAAGGCTGACATGCAACCTGCTGGAATATAGGTCAGTGCCTCCCAGGGACAAGATACCCCTCCCACTAGAGCCAATCCCCCCTTCCCTTCGTTCGACCAACTTTGAAACTTCGCCCTGCAGCTTGGGACCTGGTGTCCTTCTCTCGAACACAGCCCCCCTGAGCAACAGCCCGCAAGGAATCGACACCCTTCGCCATCTTCTGTTATGCTTTGATCTGCCCTTCAAAATTTCAGTGTATACAGCTTGAAGGAATTGAAATGAGGAGGCCTGCGATGCCACGGACTCTTGCGGCAACAATCACTCGGAAGACAAGGTCAAAGATTCAAATTGAGATCTCCAAACAGAACTTCGAGGCGTTTTGTGATGCGATCGGCTTGTACCGGAGAGAGTTCCTCGAGGCACTGGATTCGTCTGAGCGGGATCATCGTGCCGGACGGGTTACCAAACGGAAATCTCTACAGGGGCTGATCTCCTAGGTGGCAATATTCGAGATTTCGACGACTGCCACCTTCGACCGACTCTTTCGCGCCCTGCCACGGATCATCCAGCGAAAAGCTGCTAGCAAGACAGGGATCTTTAGAGAGAATCCGTTTCACCCATCACTCCGAACCGAAAAACTCCATCCCAAACACCACGAAGTCTGGAGTTTCCGGGTGGATCGTTCCTACCGCATCATCTTCAAGTTCACAGGTCCCGATCAGGCGGAACTTCGTTACATTGGGCACCACCAATCCATCTACCACTACGACCTGTTTTAGCGGTGGACTCACCATGCCCTGCGGCTAAGAGCCAAAAAGGGCTACTTAAGCATCCTGAAGGACCTCTGCTGCCCCCTCCAGTATCATCGAGGCTCAGCCGACGAGTGGGTCAGCGCGGAGGAGGTCGCGCAACTCTGCCAGGCCGCCGAGGAGTATGGGAAGCGCGTGGAGATCCACACCTATGACGGCGCGCCGAACGCCTTTTGTAACGAGACCAGGCAGGAGGCCTATCGGCCCGAGGCG
>JACZQN010000012.1 GCA_022545705.1 Nitrospirota bacterium
TCTCGGGCGAGCGGGAGACGTCGTCTGGCACCGATCGTCTGCGGCAGCTTGCCGGCGAGGTCGTCCGTGAGGCGCTGACCACGTTAGATGTGAGACTGGAGGTGCAGTGGGTCGAATCCCAGCTGACCCAGTTCCCGTTACGGTATGTATTCGGGACCCCACCCGAACGGATTGCGACCCATTTGGCGGCGATCAAGAGACTCCGCCCGGATGAGGTGCGCGTGGAGGAGCACTTCAATGCGGTTCTGGGAACGTGTGAGTACACCGTGGTCATGTTCGATCGTCTGACCCCCGGGATTTTCTCTAAAATCGCGGGCGTCATGGCCGCAAAAGGCCTCCAAATCCTGGATGCGCAGATCATTACCCGCAACGATGGTATTGTGGCTGATACCTTTCAGGTGATAGATCCCGATTTTGTGGGCGCGCCGCCTGCTGAGCGTCGGAAGAGCATCGCCCGGGCCATGGTCAGGATCCTCACGGGAGAAGAGTTGGTTGAAAACCTGGTGGCCCGAAGCAGACGATTACCGACCGGTCGCCGACTCCCGACGAACCGACAGCCGACCGAGGTGCAGATTGACAATGAGACCTCGGACAGGTTTACGATCATCGATGTGTTCGCTGATGACCGACAGGGCTTGCTCTATACGGTCACCCATGCCATGTTCCAGCTTGGGCTCTCGGTGCATGCGGCGCGTATCTCGACCAGGCTGGACCAGGTGGCGGATGTGTTCTATGTTTCGGATCGTGACGGCACGAAGATTGAGGATCATGCCCGCCTGGAGACGATCCGAAAGACCGTCAAAGACAACATTGACCGGTTTCTGGTGGAACAAAGTGGTGAACAGGCAAGTGTCCAATCAGGGTCATTATCATCCTAAGGCGGTAGGAAAGGAGGCGACGCATGAAACCCCGTGAAGTGTTGGACTTGGCGAAGAAAAACAAGGTGGAGATCGTGGATCTGAAGTTTACTGATCTGCCGGGGCTCTGGCAGCATTTCTCGATCTCCACTTCTGAATTCAACGAAGAGCTTTTCGAATCGGGGATCGGTTTTGATGGCTCCAGCATCCGGGGCTTCCAGAGCATTGATGAGAGCGACATGCTGTTGTTCCCGGATCCGGCAAGTGCGTTTTTGGACCCTTTCGCGCAGCTTCCCACATTGAGCCTGATCTGCAATGTTAAGGATCCCATTACCGGGCAGAGCTACTCGCGGGACCCTCGCTTTGTGGCCCAGAAGGCGGAAAAATATCTGAAGTCAACCGGGATCGCCGATATTAGTTACTGGGGACCTGAGTTAGAGTTTTATATTCTGGACAATGTTCGGTTCGACCAAAGTTACAATTACGGGTACTACTACATTGACTCCGAAGAAGGCTTTTGGAATTCCGGCAACGGAGACAAACCCAATCTGGGGTACAAGCCCCGTTACAAAGAGGGTTATTTCCCAGTGCCGCCTATGGACCATCTCCAGGATATCCGCTCCGAGATGCTAAGGACAATGGAGAAGATAGGTGTGCGGATGGAGATTCACCACCATGAGGTCGGTACGGCTGGGCAGGCCGAGATGGATATGCGCTTTACAACCTTGACCCGCATGGCGGATCAGGTGTTGATGTACAAGTATGTGACCAAGAATGTGGCCAGGAAACACGGGAAGACCGTGACCATGATGCCCAAACCCCTCTTCATGGACAACGGCTCCGGCATGCACGTGCATCAGAGCCTCTGGAAGAACGGCAAGAACGTCTTCTATGACAAAAAGGGCTATGCTCTCATTAGCGACCTGGCCAGGCACTATATTGGTGGGATATTAAAACACGCGGATGCCTTATGCGCTCTGGTGGCCCCAACAACAAATTCATACAGAAGACTCGTACCTGGCTATGAGGCTCCGATCAACCTGGTCTATTCCCAACGGAACCGAAGTGCCTGCGTGCGGATCCCCATGTATTCGAAGAGCGAGAAGGCGAAGCGGCTAGAGTTCAGAACTCCTGATCCGAGTTGCAACCCCTATTATGCGTTCGCTGGGATGTTGATGGCCGGATTGGATGGGATTGAGAAAAAAACCGAGCCGCCGCCTCCCTTAGATAAGGACCTCTATGACCTGGAACCTGAGGAAGCGGCGAAGATCAAGTCGGTGGCCGGATCATTGGAGCAGGTGCTAGACGCCTTGGAACAGGACCATGACTTCTTGCTGAAGGGAGGTGTGTTCACCAAGGATGTGGTCGATACGTGGATCGAATATAAGCGCAAAAAGGAGCTCGACCCAGTGAGGCTGCGGCCACATCCGTATGAGTTTGTCCTTTACTTTGACATCTAGAGATTTTTAGTAAGCTCTTCCTATATTACAATGTGTGAGCGCGCGTTGACTGTCCGTATAGCCTGGTTTGCGCGGGCTGTGAGAACATAGGTACAGGAGGACGCTGCTGAAAGAGCCGAGAGGCAGTGATTGACGAGCAGAGGCTGCCGCAATCCGTGGATAGATTCATAGGTCTGACATAAGGAGGTGGACGATGCCGACGTTCATAACCCTGTTTGGATGGACGGATCAAGGGATGCGAAAGGTCAAAGAGACGGCGAAGCGAGCCGAAAAGTTCAAGGCCGCGATCAAGAAGGCTGGTGGGACGTTCAAAAACATTTATTGGACCATGGGGCGCTATGACGGCGTGATTATTTTCCAGGTCCCCGATGAAGCCACGGCGACTGCTATCATGCTGAGCGGCTGTTCACTGGGCAATATCCGTTCGGAAACCCTCCGAGCCTTTGATGAAGGTGAGATGCAGGGGATTCTGGCCAAGATAAGTTCGTAAGGCCAACCCGGCTAGCCGTTTCCGTGGGGGGTCTCATAAAGAATTCGCGGCTGCTTCCCAGGCGCCTGTGAATAGCGGCACCGAGGTTCGCGGCGGCCTCGCGGCAGTCTTCTGATCTGTGCCCAAGTCGTCGAAGGAGTCAGGAATTGCGATGTGGGAAAAAGAAAGGCCGGGCGACCTATCGGGTCGCTCGGCCTTTCATGAAAGACTGACTGCTGGCAGCCGTTAGTACATGTCGTGCATGTGGCCAGCCACCGCCACCGCCAGGCATGCCCGGCTCCTTCTTCTCCTCAGGCAGATCGGTGACCATGACCTCGGTCGTGAGCATCAGAGCCGCAACGCTGGCCGCGTTCTGGACGGCGCACCGCACCACCTTGGTCGGATCAATGATCCCGGCCTCGATCATGTCCACGTATTCAAGATTCTGGGCATCGAAGCCGGTGTTGGTTTTTTCCTTCTTGACCTTGTCAACCGCAACCGATCCTTCAACACCAGCATTTTCTGCGATCTGACGGAGCGGCTCTTCCAAGGCCCGCCGCACGATTTTTACACCGACCTCTTGTTCAGGAGGTACTTTGAGTGAATCCAGTGGAGGAACGCAACGCAACAAGGCCACGCCGCCGCCGGCCACGATCCCTTCCTCTACGGCTGCTTTCGTCGCGTGCAGCGCGTCTTCGACGCGGGCCTTTTTCTCTTTCATCTCGGTTTCCGTCGCGGCACCGACGTTAATGACCGCCACACCACCGACAATCTTGGCCAGCCGCTCCTGGAGCTTTTCCTTGTCATAATCCGAGGTCGTCTCCTCGACCTGAGCCTTAAGCTGCTTCACGCGGGCCTCGATCTTCTTCGGATCGCCGTAGCCCTCCACGATCGTCGTGTTATCCTTGTCAATCGTCACCCGCTTGGCACGTCCAAGGTCCGTGAGCTTGATGTTTTCAAGCTTCAAGCCCAGTTCTTCAGAAATGACCTGGCCGCCGGTCAGGATCGCGATGTCTTCCAACATCGCCTTCCGGCGATCGCCGAAGCCAGGCGCCTTTACTGCAGCGATGTTCAACGTGCCACGGAGTTTGTTCACGACCAGGGTCGCCAGCGCCTCACCCTCCACTTCTTCGGCCACTATGACTAGCGGCTTCCCCATCTTGGCCACCTGCTCCAAGAGAGGCAGGAGGTCCTTCATCCCGGTGATCTTTTTCTCGTGGATGAGCAGGAACGCGTCTTCAAGGGAGGCTTCCATGCGCTCGGCGTTAGTCACGAAGTACGGAGAGGTGTACCCGCGGTCGAACTGCATGCCCTCGACGACATCCAGTGAGGTAACCATGGACTTGGCTTCTTCGACCGTGATCACGCCGTCCTTACCGACCTTCTCCATGGCCTCGGCAATGAGCTCCCCGATCGTCGGGTCGTTGTTGGCGGAAACCGTCCCGATCTGGGCAATCTCTTTCTTGGCCTGGCAAGGCACGCTGAGCTTTTTCAGTTCCTGGGTGACGACCTCGACCGCGCGCTCGACGCCTCGCTTGATGTCCATGGGATTGGCGCCGGCGGTGATGTTTTTTATACCTTCGCGGAAGATAGCCTGCGCAATCACCGTAGCAGTGGTGGTCCCGTCACCGGCCACGTCGCTGGTCTTGCTGGCCACCTCGCGCACTAACTGGGCTCCCATATTTTCGTAAGGATTCTTGAGCTCCACTTCCTTCGCGACCGTGACGCCGTCCTTCGTGATCGTTGGAGCACCGAACTTCTTGTCAAGAAGCGCGTTGCGGCCTTTGGGGCCCAACGTCGCCTTCACGGCGTCAGCAAGTTGATTCACCCCCCTCAGCATCGAGCTCCTGGCTGAGTCGCTATACAAGAGCTGCTTCGCCATATTCTTCCTCCATCATGTTGGTTGTCGTAGTGGTAAGTGGCCTTTGTTGCCTGGTTAGGTCGTGGTAAACACTCCGAGCACGTCTTCTTCTTTGAGAATCAAACAGTCTTCGTCCTCGATTTTCAGTTTCGTGCCGGAATATTTATCAAACAGGACTTGCTGCCCAACTTTAAGAGTTTTCACGTCCTCACCGGTAGCCTGGACCGTGCCGCGCTGCGGTTTTTCCTTGGCCGTGTCTGGTACATAGATCCCACCAGCGGTGCGGTCCAATTCCTCTATGTACGTCACCATGACCCGATCGCCGAGTGGCTGGAAGCCTTTCGCCGACGTCCCGCTCCCCTTGGTTTTCTCCTTCTCCTTTTCCTTCTCCTTGGTCTCCGTCGCCATACTATCTCCCTCCGTGGTGTATTAGTGATGAAATGATGTTGATGTGCTCCTGCCCACCAACCGTCCGAAATTCTGGAGAGGTATTTGGGTTGCCTCTCCTGCGCCTTGGCGCTTCTCGCCGGCTGTTTTGTAACTGGTGTGAGATAACAACGCTTTCAGGCAAGTCAAGGATGGGGGGCACATTTTTCTCTTCCCTTCTGAACGGAGCCATTTGAGTGACTTAAGTAATTGAATAATAAGGATATTCTGCTCTTGAAGGTCAGGACCGAAGGCGGTCAAAATCCTTGACGTGGCTTTTGATGTAGTCTCGTAGGCGTTTGACGATTCTGGCCTCTAATTGGCGTGTCCGTTCCTTGGTAATCCCGTACTTCTGACCGAGGTTCTCGAGGGTGAGGGGGGTGTCGGATAGGATTCGGTTGCGAAGAATATCTTCCTCGCGTTCTGCAAGCGTTTTAGTAAACTCCGCAAGCTTGGTTCGAAAGAGCACCCGGAGTTCAGTCTCCGCGACCCGCTCATCCACCGGCGTGCCCTGAGCCGGCAGGACATCGAGCAACGTCCCGTCCGTGTCCCCGGCGAAGGGCTGATCCAGCGAGAGCTCCCAGCTTCCCAAGCGCTGGTCCATCTCGATCACATCACGTTCGCGCACGTTGAGGCGGTCAGCCAGGAGCTTGGTGTCGGGCAAAAAGCCTTGCCGTTCCAGCTTGGCCTTCTCCTTTCGGAGGTTGTAAAAGAGCTTCCGCTGGTCCTGCGTCGTGCCCACCTTGACCATCCGATAATTGTTCAGCAGGTACCGTAGAATGTATGCGCGGGCCCACCATGCGGCATAGGCGTGAAAGCGAACATTCCTAGTGGGGTCGAACTTTTTGATCGCTTGCATGAGTCCGACATTGCCTTCCTGGATGAGGTCCATATGGTCGGCGCCGGTGTGGAGGTATTCTGAGGAAATGGCGAGCGAAACCCGCAGGTTTGCCAAAATCAGCTTCACGGCTGCCTGGCGACTTCCCCGGCGCCGATACTCCTCGAAGAGACGGAGTTCCTCCTCCTTCGTGAGAAAGGGATACCGCCGAACCTCGGCGAGATATTGCTGCAGGGCGGTGACCGGCGCAATGGCGGTCGTCCGCTCGGGTTCTGCCTCATCAGTCGTCTCGGGCAGGACGGAAGCATCGTGGGGGTGTTCCGCGGTGTCCGCGACAACTCGCTCGTGCGGGAGCTCGTCAGTATCCCAGGAATCCTGAAGCGAGTCTTGCTGTTGCTCAGCCATTTGCAATCCCTTGCGCGCCGCCGCAGGCGCGATACCCTGAACATAGCCTAACAGGTGTTGAGATGATTATAAACGTAACCGCTGAAGAGGACAAAGGCTACTTCTTCGATCGGGTACACCCTGCTGCCTTGCGCATGTGCGGAGGGGTGCACTATAGTACGCGCGCCCTTGCCTAGCGCAGGGATGACTCGGTGAGAAGGCTTGCTCGAGGCCGGGTGGGATGGGGGCATCACGGTCGGCAACCCTGATTGAGCTTGGAGAAGACTGAATGCTGGGAACGGCTCTCGCGGCCCTCCGGAGCGGTCACTGGCCATCACTGATCGGCGCCTCCTTGCATTTCGAAGTCAGCTTTATGGTCTGGTTGCTGATCGGAGCACTGGGTGTGCCGATCGCCGAGGAGTTCGGGCTCACCGCGACCCAGAAAGGCTTGCTGGTCGGGGTGCCGCTCTTAGGGGGCGCGGCCTTGCGGATTTTGGTGGGTGTCTGTACTGATCGGTTCGGGCCGAAACCCACGGGTCTGGCCCTCTTGGTCTGCGAGTTGGCCGCTGTCCTGTGGGGCTGGCTCGGCGCGACCACTTATGTCCAGGTGCTCGGCGTGGGGCTCTTTTTAGGCTTCGCGGGGGCGAGCTTCGCGGTTGCGGTTCCATTAGCCAGTCGCGTGTACCCACCGGATCACCAAGGGCTGGCGCTCGGCGTGGCCGCCGCCGGCAACAGCGGAACTGTGTTGGTCGCCTTTTTTGCCCCCAGGCTCGCGCAGGTGGTCGGCTGGCATGGTGTGTTCGGCTTGATGGCCATCCCGATCGTCGTCACGATCGTGCTATTCGGGCTGCTGGTCCGTGGTGACGGGGGGCGTGCCCCACAGGTCCAGGAGGAACGTTGGTGGGCCTCTACGGCGGCTGCGCTCCGCCATCGCTCCATGTATTGGCTTGGCTTCCTGTACGCCGTGACGTTCGGGGGGTTCGTAGGATTGGCGAGTTTTCTCCCGATCTTTTTTCATGACCAGCACGGGCTGGATTTGGTGGCTGCCGGGTCGTTAACGGCCCTGTGCGGATTGGCTGGGAGTGTGATCAGACCGGTCGGCGGGTATGTCGCAGATCGTTTCGGCGGCCTGCGGGTGTTAGGCATCTTGTTCCCAGTGATCATGTTGCTGATCGTTGCGGTTGGGCAGCTTCCCGCCCTGCTCTGGAGCGCGTCGCTGATGGTAGCGGCGGTCGCCGCGTTGGGGTTTGGAAACGGCGTGGTCTTCAGGGTCGTCTCTGATCGGTTTCAGAAACAGATGGGCATCGCGACCGGTCTGGTTGGGGCGGCAGGTGGGTTCGGGGGATTCCTGCTTCCATCCTGGCTCGGCCTGCTGAAGGATATGACAGGGACGTATGGCACCGGGTTTCACCTGTTTGCTGCTCTTGCAGCAGTCGCGACGGTGAGCGTCGCGCTGACGCTGTGGCGCCGGGGACCGCTGGCTGACCAAGTCATGGACGCCAGGAGTTTTCGGCATTGACAGTTTGCACGAAAAAGTTTTATATTTTAAGTACTTATCAAAGCTAGATAACTTCAGCCCGAGTATCAACAATGACACCGAGATTTGACTCCATCGAGCAGGCCATCAAGGAAATCAAGCAAGGGCGGTTCGTCGTCCTGGTGGATGACGAGGACCGCGAAAACGAGGGCGACTTGGTCATCGCTGCCGAAAAGGTCACGCCCCCGAACATCAATTTTATGGCCAAGCATGCACGCGGGCTGATTTGCCTGGCGCTGACACCAGAACGTGTGGCGGAGTTACAGCTGCCACCTCAGGCCTCAGAAAATACCGCGGCGTTCGGAACCGCCTTTACAGTCTCAATTGATGCCCGGCAGGGTGTGACGACCGGCATTTCGGCAGCCGATCGGGCCACCACGATTCATACCGCCATCGATGCGAAATCCAAGCCGTCCGACCTGGCGCGTCCTGGGCACATCTTCCCGCTCAAGGCGCATAAGGGAGGTGTCCTCAAGAGGGCTGGACAGACCGAGGGCTCGGTGGACCTGGCGAGGCTGGCTGGTCTGTACCCGGCGTGTGTCCTGTGCGAGATCATGAACGACGACGGCACGATGGCTCGGGTTCCGGAACTAACGGAGTTTGCGACGCAGCATCACTTGAAGATGGTGACGATCAAGGCCTTGATCGAATACCGGTTGCATCGGGAAACGCTCGTCAAACGAATCGCAAGTGCGAAACTCCCGACCGTGTTCGGAGAGTTCGAAGCAGTCGTGTTCGAGAACGAGGTGGATAACGGGACACACATCGCGTTGGTCAAGGGCCGGATTGACGGCTCCACACCCACGCCGGTACGGGTCCACTCCGGCTGCCTGACCGCCGATGTCTTCGGGTCCTTGCGGTGCGACTGCAGAGATCAGCTCCATCGCGCGATGGAGATTATCCAGAAGGAAGGTCGAGGCGTTCTGCTGTATCTCAATCAAGAGGGGCGCGGGATCGGTCTCCAGAACAAGATTAAGGCCTATCAGTTACAGGATGAAGGGAGCGATACGGTGGAGGCCAACCTCCAACTGGGATTCAAAGCGGATCTCCGTGATTACGGGATCGGCGCCCAGATTCTTGTGAACCTCGGTCTTCGCAACATCCGGCTCATCACCAACAATCCGCGCAAGATCGTCGGGATTGAGGGCTATGGTCTCAAGGTGGTGGAGCGGGTGCCGATCGAGATCGCGCCGCGAGCATCGAACCTGAGGTATTTGCGCACGAAGAAAAAGAAGCTCGGGCATATCCTCCACAAAGTCTAGAGTCTTGATACTCGGCAGAATGCGAGGGATGATTCCCTTCGGAACCGGTACAGGTGGTGCCGTTCGGGGGACATCGTAGGTGCATACTGGCCTCGCCCGCATAGTTGTTCGCTTCCTGAAAAGCAGACTGTCCTGCAACGACATCATTCCTCCGAAGGGCGTGTGCGCCCAAGAGGACAATGTGTGTTATGACCTCGAGCCAGGGTGAGTGGCGGACATGAAGGAATTGGCAGGGAAGCAGGATGCCGCGGGTCTGCGGGTTGGCCTCGTGGTTAGCCGGTACAACGAGTTCGTCACGAGCCGGCTGCTGGCCGGAGCAGTGGAGGTGCTGACCAAGGCGGGGGCAGGCGAAGAAGGCATCGAAGTTGCGTGGGTGCCCGGTGCCTTTGAGATTCCGCTTGTGGCCCGACGCCTGGCCAGATCAGGGCGCTTCGACGCGGTCATCTGCTTAGGGGCCGTGATTCGTGGGGAAACGCCTCATTTCGAATACATCAGCCGGGAAGCCAGCCGCGGTATTGCACAGGCCTCCTTGGACTCGGATCTTCCGGTCATCTTTGGTGTCCTGACCACAGACACGGTCGAGCAGGCCATGGAGCGGGCCGGAGCACCTGAACGGAATCGTGGCGCAGAGGCAGCCCACACGGCTATCGAGATGGCGAGCTTGCTTAGGAAGCTGCCAGAGACAAGGGGCAAGCTCACAGGTAGCAAGCGGACAAGCGACAAGGCCACAAGAGTTAAGCTGACAAGAACCAAGCGGGCAAGCAACAAGCCTACCGGTCGAGGGACCGGGTTGTAGAGATGAGAGAATACCCCCTATGTCAGCTTCTCCGCCTGTGAGCTTGTCGGGTGCTTCTGTTGAGCTAGTGAGCGTGCAAAACAATGGGTAGCCGGCGGCACTCGCGGACATGCGCGTTGCAGATTCTCTTTCAGTGGGATATCCACCGGACGGCCGAGCACTGGCTGGATGACTTCTGGGCCCAGCGCCCGACTGAGCCCGATGTCCGCCGGTTCGCTGAGCAACTGGTGCAGGGGGTCATGGAGCATCGGGATGAACTGGATGCTCTCATCGGCCGACAGGCGACCAACTGGACGCTGAACCGGATGCCGATCGTGGATCGCAACATCCTCCGGATGGCGGTTTACGAATTGCTTTGGCTTTCTGACATACCGGCGAAGGTTACTGTGAATGAGGCGATCGAACTTGCGAAGCGGTTTGCAGACGACGAGACGAAAGGCTTCGTCAACGGAATCCTTGATCAGGTACTCAAAGGGGACCCGCGACTCGAGGCGAAACGAGCTGAGGTTTCTGTCGAGCCGTGAGCCCGAGAGCCATTAGCCTCTCGCCCCTTGCCCGGACTCTGAGGATGAGATGATAGACCGATACACCTTGCCCAGAATGAAGGCCGTCTGGGATCTCCGGCGGAAGTACGAGATTTGGCTTCAGGTCGAGCTGCTCGCCTGCGAGGCGCTGGAACGGGCCGGCAAAGTCCCGCGTGGCGTGGCGGCTCGTGTTCGACGGAAAGCGCGGATCAACCCTGAACGCATCGCGGCGATCGAGAAGGTGGTGAAGCATGACGTCATTGCGTTCCTGGAGTCCCTGGCAAAGCCGGTCGGAGAGGACATCCGCTTTCTGCACACGGGCTTGACCTCCTCAGATATCGTGGACACCGCGCTGGCGTTCCAGATGGTAGAGGCTTTGGACATCATCCTGACCGACCTGGATGAGCTCCTTGCTGTGCTCAAGCAACGGGCGTTCGAGCACCGGCATACGGTCATGGTCGGGCGTTCGCACGGGATTCACGGGGAGCCGGTGTCCTTCGGATTCAAGCTGGCCATCTGGTATGAGGAGGTGCGGCGCCACCAGGTGAGGCTTCGGACGATCCGGGAGGAGATCGCGGTTGGGAAACTCTCCGGCGCCATGGGCACGTTTGCGCATCTAGGGCCGGACGTAGAGGCCTATGTCTGCGCGCGGCTTGGCCTGAAACCAGACCCTGTGTCGAACCAAATCATCCAGCGGGACCGGCATGCCGCCTATCTCTCCGCCCTGGCACTGCTCGCCGCCAGCGTGGAAAAGTTCGCAACGGAGATTCGCCACCTGCAGCGGACGGAAGTCCTGGAAGCCGAGGAATACTTCTCAGCGGAACAGAAGGGCTCTTCGGCGATGCCGCACAAACGGAACCCGATCGCGTCGGAAAACCTGTGCGGGTTGGCGCGGGTGGTGCGGGCGAATAGCCTGGCGGCTTTGGAAAACGTCGCGCTCTGGCATGAACGAGACATCAGTCACTCCTCCGTCGAGCGGGTGATTCTGCCCGACAGCACGGTCCTTGTGGACTTCATGCTGGTCAGGTTGACCGAGATCATCAGGACCCTGCTGGTGTATCCGGCCCGTATGAAGCAGAACCTCGACCTCACCGGCGGGCTGATTTACTCACAGCGGCTCCTGTTGGCCATGGTCGAGCAGGGCGCACAGCGCAAGGACGCTTACGAGGCGGTGCAAGGCAACGCAATGGAGGCCTGGAAGGGCCGCGCTGGGTTTCAAGATCTCGTCAGCAAAGACCCGGTGGTCTCCAAATATCTTAGTGCGGCCCAAATCGCAGCCTGTTTCGACCCGAAGTATTACCTCCGGCACCTTGACACAATTTATCAACGCGTGTTCGGAGCGTCAGCTCGGAAGAGCCATCGCGGCGGTCAGTCAGCGAAGACAAGGCCCAGGAAAGGTGTCTAGTCCGATGACCAAAGGCGCGCTGCTGTACGAGGGGAAGGCCAAGAAACTCTACGAGACCGACCATGCTGACCGACTGATTCACTTTTTCAAGGACGACGCCACCGCCTTCAACGCCCAAAAGCGTGGGAGCATCACCGACAAAGGCGTGGTGAACAACAAGGTCTCCGCGCACCTCTTTCAGCTGCTGGAAGGAGGCGGAGTCCCAACGCATTTCATCGAGCGGCTGGGCGACCGTGAGATGCTGACCAAACGAGTCTCGATCGTCCCGATAGAGGTCGTGGTCCGGAATCTGGTTGCCGGCAGCTTGGCGAAGCGATTAGGGCTCAAAGAAGGGGACGAGATCGAGCCCCCGCTGGTGGAGTTCTTTTACAAGAACGACGCGCTGGGCGACCCCCTGATCACCGAGGACCACATCCGTCTGTTGAATCTGGCCGAGCCGTCTGTGGTACACGAACTCAAAGAACGGGCGCTTCAGGTCAATACACTCCTCCTCCCCTTCTTTCGGGAACGCGGCATGGTCTTGGTGGACTTCAAGTTGGAATTCGGCCTCCACAACGGGACACTGATCCTGGCCGATGAAATCTCGCCGGATACCTGCCGGTTCTGGGACCAGAAGACCCGTGAGTCGATGGATAAGGATCGGTTCCGGAAGGACCTGGGCGAGGTTGAGGAGGCGTATCAGGAAGTCTTGCGCAGGGTCTGCGGAGAGGGACGGCCTGGATGATCCTGTGCTCGCGCAGCGCGCATATTCATGAAGATATTCGGCGCATGGGGTCCGGGACAGGCTGACCGGCCGCCGTGCTCGCGCAGCGCGCACGATTAGACTGTGCTCGCTGGACGCGCGCAGTAGCGGTCGGTCAGCCTGCCCCCGGCCGAAGAGGTGAACGGGAAGGGGCAAACTACAGGCGCGCAGTAGGGATCATCCAGCCCGCCCCTCCGACAGGACAGATCCCTCGCCCCAGGAGGGGAGAGGGGGGGGTAGGGGGGAGAGTTGAAAGCAAAAATTCATGTGACGTTGAAACAGGGGATCCTCGATCCTCAGGGGAAGTCCATCGAGCAGGCCCTGGCGACGTTGGGCTATACCGCTGTGAGCAATGTGCGGGTGGGGAAGTACCTGGAACTGGATCTGAACGAAACGGAAAAAGAAAAGGCCGAGGCGCAGCTTAAGGCGATGTGCGACAAGTTGTTGGCCAACCCCATCATCGAAGAATACCGCTACGAACTGGATGCCGAGCGTTGAGTTGTGAGTGTTGAGTTTTAGGTTAGGAATCCAGAACTCAAAATTAACAACTCAAAACTAAGAACTGCACCATGAACTTGGGTGTCATCGTCTTTCCCGGATCGAACTGTGACCATGATTGCGTGCATGTCCTCGGGGAAGTTCTCCGCCAGTCGGTGAGGCAGGTTTGGCACAAGGAGACGTCACTGGACGGACTGGATGCCGTGATCCTGCCGGGTGGATTTTCTTATGGTGACTATCTACGCACCGGCGCCATTGCTCGCTTCTCGCCGGTCATGGGCGCCGTCAAGCAGTTCGCCAGTGTCGGTGGGATGGTGCTCGGAATCTGTAACGGCTTTCAGATTCTCTTGGAGGCTGGGCTTCTGCCCGGAGCCATGCTGCGGAATCGGTCACTGACTTTTATCTGTACAGATGTCTATGTGGGAGTCGAAAATGCTGCGACTCCGTTTACCGGTCGTTGTGAGCCGGGACAGGTATTGAAGCTCCCGATCGCGCATGCAGACGGCAACTACTATACCGATGATGTCTCCCTCTCCCAGATGAAAGCCAACGCACAGGTCGTCTTTCGCTACTGCACAGCAGACGGCGCGGTCACACCGGAGGCTAATCCTAATGGATCCCTCGACAATATAGGCGGGATCACAAACGCCGACGGCAACGTGCTGGGCATGATGCCGCACCCGGAGCGGTGTGCCGAGGAAGTCTTGGGGAACGAGGACGGGCGATTGATCTTCCTCTCGATGATCGATGCGCTGAAGAAAGCCAAGCTACAACCCAAGACGGTGACAGCCTAGAAACTTTAACAAGGGGACCGCGGAGCTGGTAATAACCCGAAGAATTGGACGGCTGTGACCTGTCTACTGGAAAATTGTAAATGGCACGGATGACACCCAACAGACCTGGCCATCTCCAAAGACCCCATTGCGCAGCACGGACTCTGGGAAGACGAGTGCAAAAAGATCGTCCAGATCCTCGGGCGCGAATCCTATCTCACTGAGATGGGGAGGTTCTCGGTGATGTGGAGCGAGACCATTTTTTAGAAAAGTTCGAGTGTGTACCTTTAAGAAGGCCGCGCCCTCGCTATCGACTGATGTCTGGCGTGAGGATCCATTGGACAGCCCAGTGGGCTCCTTCCCTCTCCAAACAAACAACGGCACCATAACGGAAGCGGATCACTCCGGCCTGTTCGTTGTGGCACAGCATGAGAGAGGTTAATCGGTCCAGATGCGGCAGGTGTCCCACCAGCATGAGATCCTCTTCTTGCTGACTGAGCCACTCTGCCCACGGCTGCACCGGGTCATTGGGAGAGAGACCTGAGGCGGCTTCAACTCCTTTGGATGGGTGGAGGGCCTCGGCGAAGAGCTCGGCAGTCTGCTGGGCTCGCAGCTTGCCGCTATGCAGAATCTTCACAGGGCTGACAGCAAGTTTCTGCGCGGCTGCTGCCACACGTCTCACCTCCGTGCGGCCCTTCTCCATAAGGGGGCGGGTTGGGTCCTCAGCTTCCGATCGGGCTTCTCCGTGTTGCACGAGATAGAGACGCATCTGGAGTACTTCTTCTACCGATCGGGGTGTCCTGAAAAGTTTGATGCATCCAGCAGCTGCCTACCGCGTTACCGAGTACCGCCAGCACTTTCCTCCAAAGAGAACAACAAGACATGCTCGGCCAGGTATTCGAGACCTTCTCAAAGAGCGATGCCGAAGCAATGGATCAGCTTAGCAGTATCGCTTTTTTGGCCCAAAGTAGCTAGACTATTGATTGTTACGCATTTCCAGCATTTGGTGAGGGTAATAGATGCGGAACAGCAGAAAAGGATAAGGTTGAACTCTTGCCATGATCTCTATCGTCGGGAGCACGAAATGACACCAATGGAATTCGAAGTGATTATTTTTCGGGAGAGAAATGATTTCGTTGCCTCTAAGAGAGCATGCTGGCTGAGTTTCCCTTTGCCTTAACGGTTCATGCTTCCAGGGTTATCTCCGAGCGCGAGATTCCGATGGCATGGATAGCTCGTGTTCTCGCTCACCCCGAAAAAACCGAGCCTGACCGCGACGACCCCGCCCTTCGCCACGCCTTAGCTTCTATACCTGAACATGATGACAGGGTACTGCGCGTAGTGTATAACGAATCCACAAACCCGTGGGTTGTTATCACCGCTTATTTTGATCGAGCCCAGAGGGGTAGGATATGAAGGTGCATTTTGACGAAAAAGCCGACGCGATTTACTTTCGGCTGGACGATTCTCGGATTGTTGAGTCGCAGGAAGTCCAGCCCGGCATCGTGCTTGATTTCAACGAGAAGAATCAGGTGGTAGGCATTGAGATCCTACAAGTGAAGAGCCGGGTTCCGCTGGCGAACCTGAAGCAAATGCAGTTTGAGATTGTCTAATCGCAGTTAGGAGTCAGGGCTCGCCGGGGGCTTCCACGTGCGGAAAGCCTATAAGCGGAAATCGGGATTCTGTGGCCTGCGTAACTCGCGTCAGATGGATTGGGGCATGTGGTTGGACGCAAAAGAGGCTGAGCAGTTGCTGGCAACGGTGTAGGATATAAAGCGACGGCACGAATGAAATCCGACGGGCAAGTGAAAACCATAGAGCTCATTATTCAGCATGGGCTGACAGAGGAAGAGTATGCGAAAATCGTGGAGATTCTCGGGCGGGAACCGAATTTGACTGAGCTGGGGATGTTCTCGGTGATGTGGAGCGAGCACTGCTCGTACAAGAGTTCGCGCATGCACCTTACACGCCTGCCGACGACAGGTGATCGAGTGGTGCAGGGGCCTGGCGAGAACGCGGGTGCGGTGGATATCGGGGATGGCCTTGTGGCGGTCTTCAAGATGGAGTCGCACAACCATCCTTCGTTCATTGAGCCGTATCAAGGCGCGGCCACGGGGGTCGGCGGGATTCTCAGGGACATCTTTACGATGGGCGCGCGACCGGTTGCGCTGCTAGACTCACTCCGATTCGGCCTGTTGGACCGGCCGCAGAATCGTCATCTGTTTAAGGGCGTCGTAGAGGGCATTGCGGGATACGGGAATTGCGTTGGCGTGCCGACGATCGGCGGCGAAGTGGTTTTCAATGAGATCTATGGGCAGAACCCACTCGTGAATGTTTTTTGCCTAGGTATTGCAGAGAAGGACCGGCTCTTTAAGGGGCGTGCCGTGGGTGCTGGGAATCCGGTCATCTACCTTGGGTCCAAGACAGGGCGCGACGGCATCCACGGAGCCACCATGGCGTCGGATACGTTTGACGAGGCCTCCGAATCCAAGCGGCCGACCGTTCAGGTGGGAGATCCTTTTACCGAGAAGCTCCTGTTGGAGGCTTGTCTTGAGCTGATGGCCGGCGATCTGCTGGTCGGCATCCAGGATATGGGCGCGGCGGGCTTGACGAGCTCGTCCTGCGAGATGGCCTCACGCGCCGGAACCGGCATTGAATTGGATCTGAGCAAGGTACCGCGGCGCGAGCCCAGTATGACGCCGTACGAGATCATGCTCTCGGAATCGCAGGAACGGATGCTGCTTGTTGCACAGGAAGGGCGACAAGCAGAGGTGCTGAAGATCTGCAGGAAATGGGACTTGGCCGCGGAGGTGGTGGGTCGAGTGACCGAAGATGGCCTGCTGCGCGTGCGCGACAATGGCACGCTGGTCGCCGAGATTCCGGCGAAGGCACTGGCGGATGAGGGCCCTCGTTACGAACGGCCCAGCTCGCCACCTGCTTATCAGGACTGGCTCCAGTCCCTCAATATGGATGCAATTCCAGATGTGAAGGATCCCACTGCATGTCTGCTGTCTCTGCTCGATTCACCCACGCTCGCGAGCAAGGCCTGGGTGTACCAACAGTATGACCACATGGTGCGCACGAACACGCTTGTCCGTCCTGGATCAGATGCCGCAGTAATCCGCATCAAGGGCACGGATAAGGCGTTGGCCATGACCACGGACGGGAACGGACGGTACTGCGTGATGAATCCTTATCTGGGTGGCACGATCGCGGTGGCGGAAGCGGCACGGAATCTAGTCTGCTCGGGGGCTGAGCCGATTGGGCTAACGGATTGTCTCAACTTCGGCAATCCTGAGCGGCCCGACGTCATGTGGCAGTTCAGTGTCACGATTGAAGGCATCAAGGACGCCTGTGAAGCGTTGAACATTCCTGTTGTGAGCGGCAACGTGAGCTTCTATAACGAGACGAACGGGCTCTCGATCTACCCGACGCCCATTCTCGGCATGGTCGGGCTGATCGAGCCGGCGGCTCGCGCCATGACCCAATGGTTCAAGCAGGCCGGCGATGCGATTATCCTGCTCGGATCGACGGGAGAGGATCTAGGCGCGACGGAATATTTACGAGTCGTTCATTCGCGCGAACAGGGCACGCCTCCACAATTGAGCTTGGAGCGGGAAAAAGCGGTCCAGACCTGCGTGCTGCGGCTGATTCGAGAAAGCCTGGTGCATTCAGCACACGATTGTTCGGATGGCGGCTTGGCCGTGGCCGTGGCTGAGAGCTGCCTCTCTCATCCAATGCAACCGATGGGCGCTGTGATACAATTACACTCAAAGGGTCTCCGGCGGGATTCGCTGCTGTTCGGTGAAAGCCAGTCGCGCGTGGTCGTGTCGGCGAGTCCGGTTCATACGAATGCGGTGCTCGGCATCGCCCGTGAGTTGGGAGTTGCCGCGTCGGCCATCGGGCAGGTGGGTGGTGAGCGGCTGATTCTTGATGTGGAAGCGGACCCTCGCGGAACAGGCTGCCGAATTGATGCAGACCTGGGCAGTCTCCTTGATCGCTGGGCCACGAGTATTGAACGCTCTTTATGCGCCTGATCACGCCTGACAAGTTTCACGATGAATGCGCGGTGTTCGGAATCTGTGGCCACCGCGAGGCGGCGAACCTTACCTACTTGGGTCTGTACGCCTTGCAGCATCGGGGGCAGGAGGGATCCGGTATTGTGTCGTCGAATGGCGAGGACTTCTTCCACGAAAAGGGCATGGGGCTCGTCGCCGACATCTACACCAAGCCGGTGCTGAAGCGGCTGCCGGGACAGATGGCGATCGGGCATAATCGCTATTCGACCGCCGGCGAAAGCAGTCTTAAGAATGTCCAGCCGCTGATCGTGAATTTTGCGTTCGGGAACCTGGCGCTGGCCCACAATGGTAATCTGATCAACGCATCCATGCTGAGGAGCGAGCTGGAAGCGTATGGCGCGATCTTCCAGTCGACTACCGACAGCGAGGTCATCATTCACCTGATCGCCCATTCCCGCGCCGAGACCTTGCTCGCGCGCGTGATCGACGCGCTGAGCCAAGTGCGCGGGGCTTTCTCAGTGGTGCTCCTGACGGACGACAGCCTGATCGCCGCCAGGGACCCTTACGGATTCCGCCCACTCTCCTTGGGACACCTCAAAGATAGTTGGATTGTGGCCTCTGAGACGTGCGCGTTCGACCTGATCGGGGCTGAATATGTCCGGGAAATCAAGCCTGGTGAACTGGTGGTCCTGAACAGTGAAGGCGTCACTTCCTATAGTCCCTTTGCCAAGACGCGGTCCGCGATGTGCGTGTTCGAGTATGTGTATTTCTCGAGACCTGATAGCAAGATATTCGGCGGAAAGGCGGTGTACCTGACGCGGAAAGAGCTGGGTCGGCAGTTGGCGAGGGAAGCGTGGGTGGACGCGGACATCGTCATCCCGGTCCCCGACTCCGGCGTGCCGGCTGCGATGGGCTATGCAGAGGGTTCCGGAATTCCCTTCGAGACCGGTCTGATCCGCAACCATTATGTCGGACGGACCTTCATCGAGCCAGAGCAGTCCATTCGGCACTTCGGTGTCAAGATCAAGCTGAACGCAATACCTGAAGTGCTGGAGGGTAAACGGGTTGTTGTGGTGGATGATTCGATCGTCCGGGGGACGACCAGCCGGAAAATCGTCAAGATGATTCGCCAAGCAGGAGCGCGTGAGATCCACATGCGAATCAGCTCGCCATCCATCGTTTCGCCCTGCTTTTACGGTATTGATACGCCGACGAGAAAAGAGTTGATCGGATCAAGCCACACGATCCAAGAGACCCGAAAATACATCACCGCCGATAGTCTCGCCTACTTGAGCTTGGATGGCATGCTCAAAGCTGCTCCGGGCGCTCCAGACCACTACTGCACGGCCTGTTTCACGGAGGACTATCCCATTCCCTTCACGAAGGCCGAAGAGATGCAATTGGGCCTCTTCGAGCCAAGCCTTTAGGCCTGTTGCTGATGAAATTTCTCCCATGCTAGGATAACTGCCGACTGGCGGCGGTAGGAGCATGGCCGCCATGTAGGAGGGAGGTCACCATGAAACGGATCCTTGTATCGTTACTGACGCCTATTGTCTGTCTCCTCCTGGCATCTTCGGTGCCAGCCAAGAGCTTCTTTAAGATCAATGAGCCCGCTCCACTGTTCACGCTGACCTCGGTCAGCGGCGAGACCGTTTCGATGGAAAGCTTGCGGGGCAAGGTCGTGGTGTTGGGGCTTTTTCACATCTGCGAGCCATGTCTGATCCAGGGCTCAAATTTACAAAGGGTCTACGAGGCGACGCGCGGCCAAGATGTCGCGGTCATTGGAGTGAATGCTTCCGGTGATTCGCGTCGGGCCGTCACGGAATTCCTCGCGGGGTTCCCGGTCAACGTCACCTATCCCTACCTGCTGGATCCAGAAAAAATCACGGACAAACTGTATGGCGGCGGGCGGTTTATCCCGAACGTCTACGTGATCGGCAGAGACGGGATCATCCGGTGGCAGCGGGTCGGCAATATGGACCTGGCCGGGCCCAAGGCGATTCTCCAGGAAGTGGAGAGAGCGCTGGCCAGCGACCCCGCTGGGCGAAGCACCGGATTGTAGCGTGGAGCTAGGCCAGAAGCGGAAGGCATAAAGCGTCAGGGGTGAGGCGTGACGCGTGAGATGTGGCCACGTCTCATGAGTCTGCACTGAAAAGAGGGACGATTTACCTATGGATGAAATGGAGACGGGGAAGCAGCAGTTTCTGGACCTTGTGAAGGGGGTCGACTCGGCAGTTCAGGTGGTGATCCCGGTGACGCCCTCGAACAGCATGTTTCTCATCTCGCTGACGAAGGGTCCCAATCGCAAGTTCATCACAGTGTCCGAGGACGACATCATCGATCTCCCCAATGAGGCTGACATTCAGGAAAAAGTCGCCAAAGTGGTGCGGGATGCGGTCGGCTCTCTGTAGTCGAGCAGAGGCATGAGGCGAAAGGGTCTGAGATGAAGCAGGTGCTCCCGGGCATCTGGCAGTGGTCGTGGTACTCTCAGGAGAAGCAGCTCGACTTCAACGGGCTCTTTTTGACCGTCGGGGAGCACCGGGTGTTGGTGGATCCTCCGCCCATGACGGCCGACGAGCTGAGCCAGTCCAAAAGGGGCGGGCAAATCGATTACATCTTGATCACGAACCGCGACCATGAACGGGAGACCGCGGCCTTGCAAGCGGAATTCAGTTGCCAAGTGATGGTGCCGGAAGCCGACGCGTCCCAGATGGAGATCAGGGCTGACAAGACCTACAAAGATGGTGAGTTGCTCCCGGGTGGGATCTGGGCCGTACACCTCCGTGATCAGAAGTCGCCTGGCGAGTCGGCGTTGTTTCTGGCGCAGGGCACGGGCATTGTGATCGTCGGCGATGCCTTGATCGGGAAGCCTCCCGGAGCATTGATGATGCTGGCCGCCGAAAAATATGCCGACCTCGCTAAAGCGCGGGAAGGGCTCCGACGCCTTTTGAAGTATCAGTTTGAGACGATCCTGGTCGGAGACGGAGCGTCCATCATGACCGATGGAAAGACCGCAGTGGAGCAAGCGCTGCATTCCTGACCTTCCTCCGCCATGCTGCATTCCCAATCCGAACAGCTCAATCACCGGGGCAACGAGTTGTTTTCGCGCGGTCATTATACGGAAGCTTACCGTTGCTATATCCGGGCGCTTGAGTGTGACCGGCGGAGCGGCAATCGCCGCGTGCTCGTGGCGACCCTGGGGAATCTCGGCAATATTTGCGCCGTCAGCGGGCGTCGCGAGCAGGCGCAGGCCTATTATGAAGAGGTCCTCAAGCTCCAAAAGGTGCTGGGCGATGAGCGGGGAATCGGGACGACCTTGGCCAACCTGGGCAATCTTCGCGCGGATTCCGGCGAGTGGGAGCGCGCACGGGCGTACTATCTGGAAGCGCAGGATATCATGGAACGCGCGAAGGACGACGCTGGCAGAGCTGTCCTGTACTCAGACCTGGGGCTCGTCGCGCGTGAGACCGGCAATTGTGAGGAGGCGCTGCGATATTACGAACACTCTCTGGCGCTCATGCGCCGAATCGGAAATCAGGCAGGGATGGCCGACGCTTGGCGTATGATGGCCCGCACGTTTGCGTTGCAGGATCGCTACGAGGAGGGGGTATCGTGCTGTCACACGAGTCTCGCCATCGCCGAACGGTTAGGTGACGAGTTGCGAGTCGCGGGCGCCTGGTACCTGATGGCCCACTGTTACGAACAGCAGGGACGGCTGAAAGAGGCAGCGGACTTGCTCGAGCAGGTTGTGCGTGTGGACCGGAAATACGAGTTACCGAAGCTTGAGGAAAACACGAGGCGCTTGGAAGCCATACGGACACGCCTTTCGGGTGCAAACCAACCCCAATCCTACCAGCCTGGCCGTGAGGAGATGCGTGCATGACTGACATCCAGACCTCCATGCCGGCATGGGAGCAGACGCGCTCGCTCCTCTGCCAATATGAGCCGGAGTTCTACGAGTTGGAGCCTGGCGGATCGCTCGCGCTGCATCTTGGTGGGGAGGGCTGGCTGTTGGAGATTACGCCGGATGGCCGTCTGATCTGCCAGATGGGCATGGATATGAGTGACATCCAGAGCCTGCTCTCGGATGGGACCCCGGAGGATTTGGGCACGGACGAGCTTGCCAAGCAGGCCAAGTACTATCTGCAACCCGCAGTGGCCAAAGCCAGGCATGCGCTGGTCAAGGCTGGCTTCGAAGAGAATACCGAGATGACTGACCAGTACGTCGCTGTCACCTTTCAGCGGCCCGTAGATTTCCGAAACCTTGATGAAGTGAAGCAGGCGATCGGCTGGTGCCGGCAGCAGTTTATGGGAAGGTGAGAGGCGAGGGGATCGAGGCTAGAGGCAATCGGTGATAGGCGATAGGCAAGATGCAAGTGGCAAGGGGTAAGAAGCGACAGACTAATGGTTAGTCCTTGTTGCCCCTAGCCTCTTGCCTCAAGCCTCTTGCCGTCAAGAGGATCGAGATGGCAATTGAGGGCTACGCCACGGGTGAAGGCACGCGCCGGTACCGTGAGCGCATGGGTGCAGCGGGCAAGGCCCACCCGAACCACTTCAGTGAACGGTTGGGTGGGCTGTCGTTGTCCTCGATCGGGCTGGGAACCTACCTCGGAGGGTATGACGCGAGGACCGACTCGCTCTATTTGGAAGGGATGAAACAGGCCGCTCATGTCTGCGATAACCTCGATGTGGCGCGGCGTGCCCCTCTCGATCCCGATCAGTTTCATAAACTCGTTCACTCATGATGGGAGGCGCGGCGATCCGAAGTTTCGACGACTTTCGTGACGCCGTCTCTGCCTACCGCCTCCCCCGCATCCTCCTGACCGCGCTGGACCTGGATCTCTTTACGGCTATCGGCTCCCGTACCTGGGCGGTTCCCACCTTAGCAAGACGCCTTCGCGTGAGTAGCCGTGGGCTCGACATTCTCTGTCGGAACCTCGCCAGCGCCGGCGTACTCGTGAAATCAGCGGATCGGTATCGGAATGGGACTGTTGCCCGAACCTTCCTGAATGCGAAGAACCCCGCACACCGGGGTGCCTATCTCGACTTACTGCGCGGTCAATGGGAGGACTGGTCACAACTGACGAGGTCGGTCAAGCGAGGGCGTCCGGTAGACCACGACGATCCAGATGAGCCGGCGTACCGACGTGCATTTAGCTGGGCAATGCATCAGCGCTCGCTTCAGGTGGCGCCGCGCGTGGTGGCCCAGCTCGACCTGAGCGGTGTCAGGACGCTGCTTGACGTGGGCGGCGGTCCGGGCACCTATGCCCTGGCCTTCTTGGCGAAGAACCCTAAGCTCCAAGCGACCGTCTGCGACCGACCTCCAGCCTTGGAGGTGGCCAGGGAAATCGCGGCACGGTACTCCTATGGCCGACGGCTCTCGTATTTGCCATGCGATTTCACGAAGTACCCCATCCGGGGACGGTTTGACGTCATTTGGCTTTCGAACGTGGTGCATATCTATTCGCCTTCGGAGAACCAGCGCCTCTTCGGGAAACTGGCGGCTGCTTTGACGCCAGGCGGGCGACTGTTGATCCAAGATGCCTTTTTGCATGACCGGAACGGGTTGTATCCGGAGAAAGCGACCCTGTTTGCGGTCACGATGTTACTGTTCACCGAACGAGGCAATACCTACTCGGCAAAGGATGTGTCGTTGTGGCTGCGTAAGGTTGGCTTCGGGCGAATCAGGTCGCTCAAGCTTCGGGAGGGGACGGAGGATTGGGAGGAGGGAATCCTTGAGGCGTTGAGCCTGGCCCCACCTGCAGGAACCCGTACCCGCCCGTCATGATGAGTAGCACATTCAGCAGGCCTGTGAGACTGCTCATGACGAGGACGGTCCGCTGGGCCTCTTCGGGACTAAAGTCTTGCACGACAGTCGCGATGTCCAGCGCGAGGCCGACCGTTCCGTACATCACGGCGGCCATGAGGACCCATCGCATTCCTGTGGCAAGCAAGGTCCCAATGACCAACGGAAGACCAAACTGAAACACGTCCCACATGAGCCGGGAGGGAGCACCTGCCGTGGCTGTGCGCGGTCCAGCACCGAGCGGAGGGCCAGAAAGGGCCGCGATGCCCATGAGAGCGATTAATAGGAGAATCACCAGGGCCTGCGCGCGCCGATTCATGGTGACTGCTCTACTATAGGATGGGCTTCGCGTGAAGGCACGCGACGTCGCTGCCCATCGAGCATGCAATCTGAGAGAAGGGATCCTTGCGGGGTATAATACCCTGACCCGGAAGATTCATGGATCCAAGACCAAGACAAGCCAACTCGGAGAGTCTCCTGATTTATGATGCGCGGTGTCGTCTGTGCGTCACGGCCAAGGAAGCGATAGAACAACGGGAGGAAGGATTGGGGGTTAGGTTCGTGCCGTATCAAAGTGAAGAAGCGGTTCGGTGCCTCGGCAACGAGTATCGGCCAGGTAGGCCGGACGTCGCCTTTCTGGTGGATCGGAATGGGGCGATCCATCGAGGGCTCGATGCCTTTATCCCCATGCTTCCCGGTCTTCGAGGGGGGCGGTTCTTCCTCGGGTTGCTCCGTCTTCCTTTGGGCCGCCAGCTAGGCAAGCTCCTCTACCGCGTGGTCGCCCGTTACCGCTATCGTTGGTTTGGAGAAGTGCCGACCCACGATCGCGGCTAGCGCGCATTGATGGGTACTCTGTCTCCCTCGGGGCTTGTCCCGTAGTTTACCTTCCTTTTGGCTCATGTCTTCAGTTTCAGGTTGAGGTTGTGGACCCACCGACGCTGGAAGTCATCATAAGAGATGAACAGCCGATCCTTGATGGCCGCGGCAATGGGCTGCCCAGCCGCCAGTTGGCCGACGATCTCCCTCACTTTCTGCATGCCGTACCGGTCGATGAGATAGAGGGTCGCGGAGTTCCCTTCGAGGTACGCGACCGTCGCTGCGTTTACAGGGAGCGTCGTCCAACCGCCTTCGAGATGGGTGAGCGGAATTAAGGTGATCTCCCCTTGCACGAGCTCGTCGATATCGGGCCAGGGGTCGCCGGCCAGTTGCATTGCGAGGCCCTCGTTCAACCAGGTGGGAACTGCGCCGAGCCGGCCCCCCATTCGTTCGTGGAGCAGCGCGTGGACAAACTCGTGGCGCAGCACCCGCGTCAGCCAAGCCTGATCGGTTAATGCCCCCTGTGTTGGAATCTGGATGCGTCCTAATACCTTGTCAAAGAGCCCGTCCGCCCACGCTGGGCTCCCTGTGGCGCGCGGGAAAGTTTGTCTCGTATGCAGCACCACCGTGATCGGCTCGGGAGGGAAATAGCCGAACTTCTGGCCGATCTCGCGGTAGGCGTCTTCCAGGATGTCCAGGACGCGATCCCAGACTTGGGCATCCTCGTGGCCGTTGTATTTCACCATGAAATGGGAACTCTTCCGCGTGGAAAACCGCTGTTCAGCTTGCTCCGCTCGTTTCACCTTGGCGGTGACGAATTTCAGATACGAGTGAAGGTCAGGATGTTGTGACGCGCGCTCTGTCGCGTGCTCGAGGTGGAGTCTTGCTCCGGTCAGGTCGTCTCTGTCGTAGAGGATGTCCGCGAGTGCCAGGTGGGGCAATGGATCTTGGGGAGCCAGCTCGATCGTCCGCTCCAAAAAGTCCCGCGTTAAGGCCGGGTCTTTCAGTTGCCAATACGCATGCGTTAAATTGAGACGCGATTGGGCATCGTCAGGGTTGAGAGACACTGCTGTTTCGAGGGCCCGCACCCCAGCGGCGGCCCCGTGCGCTTTTGCCTTGAGCGCCCCGAGATTGTTCCAAAGGACCGAGAGATAGCGCCGCATCTCTGGGTCAGTGACCGCCTCCTGTGCAACGGTCTCCAGCTTGGCCTCCGCCTCCGCTTCTTGCCCCTGCTCGATCAAGCGATAGATTTCTTGCAGGTTCCCCGCAAGGCTCGCGTCGGATGGTTCACCCAACGGTGGCTGAGGAGCTTGTCTGGCCGAGGCGTGTGGTCGCTCCACAGAGTGCTGCGTTTCCATGCCGGGTTGGAAGTTCGTGAAGGTGGAATCAGGGCTCTCTAAAGATGGCGTAGGCCCATCGGTTTGCTGGAGCCACAGCCGTGGCGCCAGGACAATCACAATGCCCAAGAGAAGGAACGCGAGGAGGGTTTTCATACCGCCACGTTCCGTGTTGAGGACGCTCATCGTGGAATCTTCAGAATGCGATTTGGTCGGTCAAATGGAGGACCCGCTTCAGGGTTCTTCGGGGGCACGGTATCGCGCGTCTAGCTCGTAGTACGCGTCGAGCCCGAGCATGTCGTGAAACTGATCAAAGGGAATGAGGCGGTCCAATGCGGTGCGTGACGTGCCGGCAGACGAGATGAGCTCGAACATATCCCGCATCGCTTGGGCTGAGGCATAGAGCCCGGTCAAGGGACAGACGATGAGCTGGAATCCGAGCACAGACAGTTCGGTTTTCGTGAGCAGAGGCGTCACGCCCCCCTCCAGCATATTGGCGACCAAGGGTGCCGGAAGTTCTTTGCCAATGGTCGTGAGTTCCTCCGTAGTTCGCGGGGCCTCCACGAACAGTGCGTCAGCGCCTGCTTCCTTGTAGAGCCGACAACGATGGATGGCGTCCTCTAGCCCATGTACCTGACGGGCATCCGTCCGTGCTACGATGAAAAAATCTCGGGTCCCGCGGGCATCCACCGCGGCCTTGATCTTCTGGATCTGTTCTTCGACCGGGATCACCCGCTTGCCTTTCATATGCCCGCAACGTTTGGGCCAGACCTGATCTTCCAAAAACATGCCCGCGGCTCCCGCCTCGATTAGCTCTCGCACGGTCCGGATTACATTCAGCGCGTTCCCATAGCCTGTGTCCGCATCAATAATGACCGGAATCTGAATCGCGCCACACACCCGCTTGGCCACCGCCACCATTTCGGTTTGGGTGAGATAGCCGAAATCTGGCAAGCCAAATTGCGTCGCCGCGACGCTGTATCCGGAAATGAACGTTAACGGAAAGCCGGCCTTCTCGACGATCTTGGCTCCTAGCGCGTCGTACACGCCGGGGAAGATGAGGGCTCGGTGTTTTTCGAGGAGTGCGTGAATGCGGGTTGCCGCGGGCATGTCCAAGTCGCGCCTACCTCAGTGTCCCTGGGCAGGCTCGTGGCGATTGTAGAGGCTACCTCGACACTGGTCAACCAGGGGAGTGATTGAGCTGAACGGTGGTCATCCTCCCAACCGGGTTCGAGCAGTGCATGAAAACACGTTGCTGAGGAGGTGAATAGCTTGCTGGCAGATGCCAGGACTTTTGCTTTCTCTCGGCCCCGCAACATTCAAGACGTGTACTTGGCGCGCTTCAAGCCATGACGCGATGGCCGCAGGATCAGGCGGGTTATCGAGATCGATCAAGAGGTACGGCTTTCCCAGGCGTGCGGCGACGTCGATGGTGAATGCTGTCCCCTCCGAGGGGGTTCCCCTGGTCAGGACCAGCGTTGCGTCGGAGTCCCTGACATTCCACTCCGTCCGTTGCGCGTAGGCGTCGGATGGCGTTTCCGTGAGCGGATAGCTGAGCGCGATGGGGCCATCTTCCGCTTTCCGGTCTCTGGGACACCACCCGCCTGACGGGACTCCTTGTTCCCTGGCCACGTCCAACGCTGCACGGTCCACCCCGGTCTGCCCACCTGAGATGATTTTCTTGAGCATGCGATCCACTGTCCCGGCTCCTCGTGTGGAGCCGCGGCCAAGGTTGATATGTCGGCGTGCTAGGGCAGTGTAGTGACAAGGCTCGCAGGGAATCAATGGCAAGGATTCCCACCTCATGATCATCACATGGGTCAACCTGAAACAGGCGAGGCTATGTCTGACGGGGAACGTGAGCGGGGTTGACCCTTGGCGCACGTGGGGCGAGGAGGGAAGGCTGTCGGGGTTGATATACTTGCACGCCGATATCAAAGGCGTATTCACCACCATCGTCTCTCCCATCTTTGCCGGCGCTGTACAGTTTCCCCTCTTCCGGGTCCCAAATCATCGGGAGTCCCGTGAAGGGATCATAGTAGTTGGGGCCCGCTTTAGCGATGTGTGCCTGGTAGGGTTGCTGGCTGGATGCGATCCGCAACACCGCCTGCAGTGCGGCGAGACGAAGGCGGGTGTCGGTTTCCATTAATCGGTCGACGAACGGTTTCCAATTTGGCTCTGGGGCCCTATACAGGAAATTGTCGAACGGGTTGATGAATTCGTCGAAAAAGCTTCCCGGGACGGCGTTGGCGATGTCATGCAATTTCGGCAAAGTCCTGCCGGGTGCCTCCGTGGCCTTGATCGTTGAGTCGTAATACGCTGCGAAGATATTCAGGCTGCGCTGTTTCTTGACCAGCCCTCTCACGATCGCAAGGGGTGGGACCGGATGGGCAACCTGCTCAAATTCGTGTTCCGTCATACCGGCGGTCGAAGCGATCCACTGTTGGTTGTTCTTGGCGTCCTCTTGGGCCGTGGGATCCTGTTTCACGCGTGTCCGTTCGTACCGGGCGAGTCCTTTGGCGAATTCATTCTGGATTGGCCACCGTAACGATCGCTCTTCCTGAGAAAGGGGACGCGCCAAGGTGGTCACTCGTTGGAAAGTCCTCCGGTCCAGATCTGGCTGGCTCAAGAGCGCGGAGAGGAGGTGAGCGTCATCGTCAACGACGCTCGCGGCTAAGACCTTCACCGGGAGCGTCTTCGCGCTGGCCAGGACGGTCCGCCACGCGGAGAGGTCCTGCTCCAGCCGGTCAAGCCCTTCTCCTGCGTTGAGGGCAAATCCCTGACCAAGGTAGAGCCGATGCGCGACAAAAAGCTCAACAGCACGGGGGCTTCCGGGATGACCATACCCCATGTCGTCGAATGGCGTGCTCAACCATTGAGCATACCGGTTGATAAGGTGCGGATATCGAGCGACAGCCGCTGTGTACTCTTCTTGATGCTCCGTGAACTTCGCAATCGGATCAGGCTCTTTCCAAGCGTCGAAAGCCGGGACTTCATTGGCCGTAAACCGGAGTTCGGCACGCTGCTCTTTGCTGTAGTCGAGGAACCAGTGACCATAACCACTCTCGGCTTCGAGCCACATATCGAATCCGGCTTTGATAGGGTCTACTGAAGGAGCGGCGGCAAAGCCGAGGAACAGGAAGTACCCCGTGCTGTTCGGGCGATCAACGGACAGAGGAGGCGCGGTGGTTACGGTTTGAAAGTTGGTGCTGGTACTGTCATCGGCCCCTGAATAGAACAGGCCGACAAGGTCCACGGCCACGATGGTGAAGAAAAGGAGAAGGACAAGCCTGGTGAATCTTTGCATGCTGAGCCCTTAACTTTTATTAATGTGGGTTGGTGACCGTCTGTGGTGGACCCAGTTCAATTTTACCAGACCACATAACTGATTGAATGTATTGCAATAATTAACCTATCCCCTCTCAACCGTGCGCGGAAACTTGGCATCGGTGGCAGATCAGGTGAAAAGGGGGCAGCAGCCGCAGAATCAAGGGAAGCATCTTGCACGTCTGCTGGCCGGACAAAAGATCATGTAACGAACCATTCGCGGCACCGCACAAGTTTCGGCGCCACGTGCACGCTTGAACAGGCTCTGGCCAACTTTCACCTTGACAACCTTCTTACGCCTCTCCTAGAGTGAGTTTACGATTTATTGAATCTGCCTTGGGTCAAGGGAAGAGGGTGAGACTCCCTCGTGGTCCCGCCGCTGTGATTGGGGAAGAAACCCGCTCTAGCCACTGTCCATATGTGTGCAGCGTCCATAGCGTCTATCGCGTTCTGCGTCTGATACATGGACGCAATGACGCGAGCGACGCAACAGACGCTTGACGCGGCGGATGGGAAGGCGCGGGGACTAGAGAGCGATGGTGAAGAGGAGGTAGTGCCGTTGAGGAAGGGGCGGACGGGCTGACCGATTCGCCGGCTTCTAAATAGTGGCGCTGGTTAGGCCTCCCACCGCGACTCCCATCAGCCAGAAGACCTGCCCGGGCGTAAAGCCGTCTTTCCCTCGAGGGCTGGGGAAAGCGTGAGGGTGAAGAAGCGGGTGCAATCCTCAGGGCCGCCAAGGCCTTGAGGATTTTTTATTTGGCTTCGCAGCATCCACAGACCAGATGGCGGCGAAGGGTTGGAGGGGTTTGCCTGGCTACCGCACTTCTGGTGGCAGGGGTCGGCCAGGCAGCCGCAGGGGAGCACGCATCCATGAAGCGACGGCAGCAGGGTATCCTGACCGGAATGCCGTTCATGGCCAACCTGGCCCCGCGCACCTTTGTAGACGATCTCGGCCGAAAAATTTATCTGGCGAAGCCGCCCACCCGCATTGTCTCTCTGGCACCGAGTATCACCGAAATTCTGTTTGCGATTGGCCTCGATGAGCAGATCGTCGGCGTCACCCAGTTTTGCAATTACCCGCCTCAAGCCAAAGCCAAGCCGAAGGTGGGATATACCCGTCCGAACCTTGAAACTATTGTGGCGCTCCAGCCCCACTTGATCTTAGCTCCGAGGGAATATCTGCGCGCCGATATCCTGGACAAATTGGAACAATTGAAGATCCCAGTCTATGTCTTAGAGGCCAAGACCGTCGAGGATATTTTCTCCCACATCCGGACGATTGGGCGGATGGTCAATCGTTCCGAGGCTGCCGATTCCTTGGCCGCAGAAACGCGTCGGCGCGTCTCCGACGTCAAGTCCCGCACCGAGAACCTCACCCGCCGCCGACTCCTCTATGTCATTAATACACACCCGTTGGTTACAGTCGGACCAGGGAGCTTCATCGATCATCTCATTGAGCTTGCTGGCGGGTCGAACGTGGCGGCGCACGCGCCGACTCCCTATCCGAGGCTCAGCATGGAAGAAGTCCTGAAAGGAGACCCTGAACTGATTCTCTTTCCGGTGGGTGGGGCCGAGGGGATTCCTGAGAGCGAGCAGGAACTCTGGCGCCGCTGGACGACAGTCTCGGCGGTCAAACATGGGGAGTTCCATCACATTAATCCAGATCTTTTGAACCGTCCCGGTCCGCGCATCGCCGAAGGATTGGAAACCCTCGCCAGAATCATCCATCCGGAAGTGTTTAAGGACCGAAACTGATCTTGATGAGCATCTCGGGCGCGCAAAAAAGGGGTGGTCAGAAGGAGGTCGTGAGTGAGGTAATGGCGCCTGGCGTGCAGGCATCTTGTGCCGGGCCGAAGGTCAAGCCCTGGCAAGAGAAATCAGTTCTCACAGTCAGGCGATGGGTGGCCACGTTGCTGGGCCTAGGAGCGGCGGGTCTGCTCGTCATGATCGGCTGTCTACAGTTCGGTGCGGAAGACATCGGCTTTTTCGAAGTGGCAAGCATCCTGGGCCGGGCGGTACAGAGTTCACATCCGAGCCAGGCGTCGAGCGAGACGGCGCAAGTTATCCTCTTGCAGGTCAGACTCCCAAGGGTGTTGTTAGGGTTCATGGTTGGTGGGTGCCTAGCCGCCGTCGGAGTGGGGCTCCAGGCTTTGCTGCGAAACCCGCTGGCGGATCCCTACGTACTCGGTATCTCGAGTGGCGCCGCGCTAGGGGCTGCTCTGGCTATCCTTCTGGGGATCGGCACGACTATCTTCTCCATCTCGACACTGCCCCTGTTTGCGTTCGCGGGAGGGCTGCTCTCCCTTGTCGTGGTCTATCGGATCGCGGCCTCGTATGGGCGTCTTCCCGTGCACACTCTCCTGTTGGCCGGAATCATTTTGAACGCCATCTTCACGGCCTTGATCATGTTCATCACTTCGATAATGGGTCCGAATCGTGCGTTCGGGTTGATGTCCTGGCTCATGGGCACGTTGACAGCACCAGACTACCCGGCTCTTGGCGTGCTCGCCATCTACCTCCTTGTGGGAGGCCTGATCCTCTTCCGGCAGGCGCGGGCGCTCAATCTTTTGACACTCGGAGAGGAGTCTGCGCGATCCCTCGGGGTCGAGGTGGAAAGAGCGAAAAAAGTCGTGTTCTTCACGTCAGCGCTTTTGACTGGGGCGGTGGTGTCGGTCAGCGGGATGATCGGCTTTGTGGGAATGCTCATTCCCCACGCAGTCCGGATGGTTATCGGAGCTGATCATCGACTGCTCCTGCCAGCCTCAGCCGTCGTCGGGGGCACGTTTTTGATGGCCGCCGACACAGTGGCCCGGACGATCATGGCCCCGGCCGAAATCCCGGTAGGGGTCGTCACAGCACTCGTGGGGGGACCGGTGTTTGTGTACTTGCTCATGTACCGGAAAGGCGGGCTCGCGGTATGACTCGCCAGGCCTACGCTGTCGAGCAGATCAGGTTTAGCTATCGGGATGGCCGCAACGGTGCGCCGGCCTGGGTCTTGGACGGTGTGAGCTTTGAGGTCGCTGAGGGCGAGATTCTCGGAGTGATCGGGCCCAATGGCTCTGGGAAAACGTCGCTGCTCAAGCTGATGACCAAGGTGTTCCAGCCTCAGGCAGGTGCGGTTCACCTCTTCGGGCATGAGCTTGCTGGGATGCCACAAGACGCGGTGGCTCGGGTCGCGGCTCTGGTGCCTCAGGATAGCCAGCAGATTTTCCCGTTCACAATTGCTGAGATGGTTCTCATGGGCCGATTCCCACATCGTCGTCGCGGTGGGGTGTTACTGGGCTTAGGATGGGAAAGGCCGGAAGACCTCAGGCTCGCAGAGCACGCGATGGTGGAGATGGACGTCGCGCATTTGAGCCATCGGTCCATCGCTGATGTCTCGGGCGGCGAGCGCCAGCGGGCGATCATTGCCCGTGCGCTCACGCAGGAACCGCGAGTGCTGTTGCTGGATGAGCCGACGGCCTTTCTGGACCTTAACCATCAACTGGATATCTGTCGCATTCTGGGACATCTGAATGAAGAGCGGGGGCTGACGGTTATTTTGGTGTCCCATGATCTGAACCTTGCGAGCCAATACTGTGACCAGCTCCTACTCTTGAAAGATGGTCAAATTTTTCAGATCGGCACGCCGGAGGAAGTCATCCGACCTGAAATCCTTGAGGCAGTCTATGGGTGCCAAGTACTCGTGGATTGCCATCCGGTGACGGGCCTCCCGCGCGTGACGTTACCTGGCCGGACGGTAGCCGGCGGGGCTGACAAGCGTGCACATGACCAAGCTGATATCCAGAAGCCGGCAAGCTGACAAGGCAGAAAGCTGACAAGATCCGGATTTTCGCTTGTGAGCCTGCTCGCTTGTTTGCCGAAGAAAGCGGGATGGATTTGGGACCCGATCCTTCCGCGTTGAGCTGGGGGTCCATGAGTCAATCAACACGAGAGGGAAGATTAGAGGATAGGCCGCCAGCGACGGGGAAGATGGTGCGAAGCCATCACGGTGCCGCCACTGTAAGCGGGGAGTGATCCTGCAGGCGAGCCACTGTCCGTGTGCGTGCAGCGTCCATAGCGTCTATCGCGTTCTGCGTCTGATACATGGACGCAATGACGCGACTGACGCAACAGACGCTTGACGCGGCGGATGGGAAGGCGCAGGGGAGCGAGGATCCGCGAGTCAGGAGACCCGGCTGTCGGACGATTCCACTGAGCCCTTCGAGCACAAGGGAGGTGGGCGTCATGCATGCTACTAACGCGTGGAGATATAACCAAGTTATAGTTGCGATCTTCAGTCTCAATCTTACGTTCCAAGCTCTAACCACCCAAGCCA
>JACZQN010000001.1 GCA_022545705.1 Nitrospirota bacterium
TTGGCCATGCCGAAATTGCAGAACTTTTCGGTGGTGGCGGTGGAACTTCCCATGGGTTGGGCAGCCGACACGTCAACCCACGCTAAGTTTAGGATCGCGGCGAGCGCCGCTGCGAGCAGGCTAGCGGTGGTCCGGGAGTCTATTCGAATGCTCATGGAAGCCCCTCCCGCACTGATCGTACCACATTCCGCAGTCCGTATAGTCCAAGAATTTGGTCGGGCTGCGGACGGGGGAAAACCCTGCGGCATGGCGGGATCAGCTACTGCCGAAGAAATTCGCGGGTGAGCCGGGTTGAGCTTGCAGCCTTGTGGAGCTGCGCGTAGAATCGGGCAGCAGTCGAAACGTTCAAAACTGACCACACGGACACAACGTCCGCCTGAACGGCTACGGAATGGATAGACACGCGATTGCCGCAATCTTAGAGGAGATCGGTCTCTTGCTCGAACTCAAGGGCGAGAGCCCGTTCAAGAGCAATGCGTATCACAATGCGGCCCGTACCATCGAATCTATCACTGAGGATCTGCATGGACTGGTTGCATCGGGTCGGATTCGCGAGCTGAAGGGGATCGGGCAGGCGCTGGCGGAGAAGCTGGCCGAACTGGTCGGGACCGGCCGACTCGAGTACTACGATGAGTTGAAACGGTCGGTGCCGCCTGGACTCCTGGAGATGACGGCCATCCCAGGCCTCGGGCCGAAGAAGATCACCGCGGTCTGGAATCAGCTTGGCATCACCACGGTCGGGGAACTGGAATACGCCTGCGTTGAGAATCGCCTGGTCGGGTTGCCGGGTTTCGGTCAGAAGACTCAGGACAAGATCCAGCAGGGGATCCTCCAGATGAAGCGGCGGAGAGGGTTTCATCTCTTCGCCAACGTCGTCGGGGAGGCCGAGCGGATTCTTGGGGTTATCAGGCAGTCGGCCGGCGTCAGGCGCGCGGAACTGGTCGGCGACCTGCGGCGGTGCCTGGAGGTGGTCAACGCAATCTCCGTGCTGGCTGCCGCGGACCGGCCGGAGGCAGTGCTGATCGGCCTGCAGCAGATCGAGGACCTGACAGAACTGACTGTGTCGGGTCGGGAGGTCACCGCTAAATCCTCCCTGGGCGTGCCCTTGCGTGTCGTCGTGTCAGGAGATCTCACCCCACACGCGTTGCTCGCGCAGACGGGCAGCGACGAACACCTCAAGGCGCTCGCATCCCGTGCCGCTCGGATGAACGTACCTTGGAACCTTGAGGACAACGGACACGGGGCGACAAGGCCTCAGGCTGACTCGGAAGAGGCGCTCTATAAGGCCCTGGGCCTCCCGTTCATTGCGCCCGAACTCCGGGAAGGGCTCGGAGAAATCGAGGCGGCGGAGGCAGGCCATCTGAACCCTTTGGTGGAGGCGGGACAGATTCGTGGAATCTTCCACAATCACACCACGTACAGTGATGGCTCCGCCAGCCTGGATGATATGGTGGCGGCGGCAAAGGCTCTGGGGTATGAGTACATCGGGATTTCCGATCACAGCCAGTCGGCCTTCTACGCCAATGGATTGAAGGAAGACCGGATCCGGGAGCAGCATGCTCAAATTGATGCCCTCCGTAAAAGGGTCACCGGCATTGCTGTTTTCAAAGGGATCGAAGCCGACATTCTCGCTGACGGTTCGATGGACTATCCCGACGAGGTCCTGGCCCGGTTCGATTTCGTGATTGCCTCGGTGCATAGCCGGTTTACTTTGTCGGAAGAAGAGCAGACCGCACGCGTCGTCCGGGCCCTGGCCAATCCACACGTCACCATGCTGGGCCATCCCACTGGTCGCCTCCTTTTGTCACGCGAGGGGTATCGGATTGACCTCAAGCGAGTCATTGACGCGGCCAAAGGGTATGGGAAAGTGGTCGAACTCAATGCCAATCCGCACCGGCTCGACCTCGACTGGCGATTCTGTCGCTCTGCCAAAGCTCAGGGCGTGAAGGTGAGCATCAACCCGGATGCCCATTCGACTGAGGGACTGGAAGATGTCCCGTTCGGCGTACACATGGCCCGCAAAGGGGGGTTGGAGGCATCCGACGTGATCAATACCCTGGGGCCAGACGAGATCCTCCCGGCCCTAACCGCGCGACCGCGTCTGCAATGAACGTGAGATAGGGAGACGCCATGCTTGCGACACGCATTCGACAGAAGGACAGCCTCTTCTACATTGTTGCGTATAAAGCGGCCGACCTGCTCGAACGGGTCCGGTTTACCAGTCGGTATTATTTCGAAGGCGAGCAGATCGAAAAGGAGGCGGTGCGGGAAGATGACGAGGTGGCCCGGTTCATCAGCGGCATCGAGCGCAGCGAGAAAGGCTTCCAGCGCGCGCTCAATCGCCAGAAGCTGAAACAGATCGTCAACTTTTACGAAACGGCCGTGACCCAGCCGATGCTGCCTGGCACAGTCCTCCTATTCACCGATGAAACGCTGCGTTTCCAGAAGATGGGGGACTCGGAGTCCTTGGGCTATCTGAGCGAGCCGAAGGGTGAGTACCTGATCATTGACGGCCAGCACCGGATTGCCGCGCTGCATTTTTTCAGGCAGCGCCATCCCGAGGAGACCAAACGGATCGAGGTGCCCTGCGTCCTGTTCGACGGCCGGAGCGCGGATTTTGCCACCGAGATGTTTGTGATCATCAACTCGACCCATACCCGCATCAACCGGTCTCATCTGGTCGATCTGTACGAGAAAGTCTCGTGGGAGAGCCCGCAGAAGAAATTTGCGGCTCGCGTGGTGAATCTTTTGTACGGGGAGGATGATTCACCGCTCCAGTACAAAATCAACCGGCTCGGAGGGCGCAGCCGGCAGGAAAAATGGATCCTCCAGTCCGAGATGTTTAACGAATTGTACAAGCTGGTCACGCAGCACTCGCGCTGGGTGGAGAACCATCTCGGGAACAGGGCTGACAAATGCTACGCCCTGGTTCGAGACTACCTGAAAGCTGCAAAGGAGGTCATGAGCGAGGTGTGGGGGAAGAACGAGCGGTACATGTTCACGCGGGATGTCACACTCAAGGCCCTGATCCGGGTGCTGGGTGATCTGCTCCCTGATCGAAAGCTGATGGGAGAGTGGGAACGGGAGCGTTCGCCCAAGCCCTTTGTCGCGACGCTCGCGCCTTGGTCGCAGTTGGTGAAGGAGTTTCGGGCCGACGGGTTCTATGAACGCTTTCCGGCGAAGGGGCAACTGGAGCGCGTCCGACGCATCCACCTGCGCCTGACCGAGGCCATCTTTGGCTAACCCCTTTCCGTGCTGCGTCTAAGACAGCTCACGACTTGCGTCAGGAGGGGCACAACCCCGATGCTGTGGGCTGCCGCGTTTCTGTTCGTGAGCTACACGTCCAGTGGGATCGCATCGCCTACACGGGCCGCGAATGACTCTGTTCCCAGATTGGAGATCCGCACGGAGCCTTCCGGCGGTGTCCTGGCCACCGCCATTCTTCACCTTCCTGTGCCGCCGCGAATCGTCCTTGCGGTGCTGACTGACTACGAACATTGGCCGGGGCTGTTCGGACACCGCTTTCGCATTGCCCGGCTGGAGCGGACTGAAGGACGGGTGGTGACGGATCTGCAGATCAAGCGGTCTCCGTTCCCTGGCGAGCTCCGGCTCCTCTGCGAAACCAAAAGGCTGCCTGATGGAGAGCTGGTGACAAGCCTGATCGAGGGGGATTTCAAACGGTATGTCCGGCGATGGAAAATCGGGTCCGATGGGGCAGGGGACAGGAACCGGACGCGCGCTGAGATGGAACTGAGACTGGAACTGGCCTCCTGGGCTCCGACGTGGCTCGTGACCTGGAGCCTTCGGCGTGAACTCGAAGAGCACTTCCGAATTTTACACGAGTGGGTGGTGAAGCGATTCAGGGCGGAAACCGGAACTCCGCCAGCTCCGCCAGCTCGAGGCCCTGCTTGACCAGGGCGTCCCCATCAAACCCTCGCTCGATCTTCCGAATGTGATCCAGGTTGGTCTTCGTGCTGGGGTGAGGAGGGACGAAGAGTCGGCAGCAGTCCTGGTCCGGCTCAATAGAGGTTTCAAAGGTGCCAATCCGTTGAGCCTGCTCGGTGATCTCGGCCTTATCCATGCCGATCAGGGGACGGAGAATCGGGAGATGAGCCGCCTCCTCGATGACTGCGAGATTCTCAGGCGTCTGAGAGGCGACCTGCCCTAAGCTGTCACCCGTCACCGTCGCCCAACACTGCTCCCGTTGTGCCAGTTCTTCGGCAATCCGCATCATCAGCCGGCGGTACAGCACCACGCGGAATGCCGCCGGCGCGCCGAGCACGATCTGCCGCTGAATCTCGCCGAACGGAACCAGATATAACCGGGAATGGAGTTGGTAGGAGGTTAGTAGCTGTATGATCTCGCGCACTTTTTCCTCCGAGGCGCGGCTGACGTACGGGCGCCCGTGGAAATGCACAAAGACTGCCTTGCACCCCCGTTTCATCATGCGATGGGCCGCAACGGGAGAATCAATGCCTCCTGAAATGAGGCAGGCAACTTTCCCGCTCACGCCAACCGGCAGTCCACCAGGGCCCGGCTCTCGGCTCAACGAAAAGAACGCTTCTCTGCTCAGGAGCTCAATGCGGATGGTGAGGTCTGGGTTCTGCAGACGGACCCGCTTGCCCGTGACAGCGCAGACGTGAGCGCCGATTTCCCGGTCCACATCCATGGATGTCAACGGGAAACGCTTATCCGCGCGCTTGGTAGAGATGCGAAACGTGACGAACGGGAGGTCTTGGGCCGCTGCGCCAATAGCGGATTTGAGCCCGTCCAGCGGCTGCGGCTTGGAGAGGGAGACTGAGTGCGCCTGTGAGAAGTTGGCAATGCCGAAGACCCGGGAGAGTCTAGCGCTCACCTTCTCCCAGGGCGTCTCATCCAGTAGAGCAATGCGAATGCGGCCGGGCAGCGCCTCGACTTGCCTCACACCGATGTCACGAAGCGCGAGGCGCAGGTGACGGACCAATCGGCCCTCGAAGAACGGGCGGTTCCGTCCCTTGAGCGCCAGCTCGTGGTAGTGGACGATGGCGCAGCGCATTAACCATGGCCCTCCAGGAAGCGTTCGGCATCAATGGCGGCCATGCACCCAGAGCCTGCGGCCGTCACCGCCTGCCGGTATTTGGGGTCCTGGACGTCGCCGGCTGCAAAGACGCCGGGGACATTGGTGTGGGTCCCATTCTTCGTGAGAATGTAGCCCTTCGCATCCATCTCGACCTGGCCCATGAACAAACCGGTATTGGGCGTATGGCCGATGGCCACAAACAGGCCTGCCGTTTTCAACTCGGAAGTCTCGCCGCTGGCCACGTTCCGTAAACGGACGCCAGTGACCACACTGCCTCCGAGCACTTCTTCCACAACCGAGTTCCAGATAAACGTGATTTTCTCATTCTTGGACGCCCGATCCTGCATGATTTTGGAGGCCCGCAGCGTATCCCGGCGATGGGCCACGGAGACCCGCGTGGCAAATTTGGTGAGAAAGGTGGATTCCTCCATGGCGCTGTCCCCGCCACCGACGACGACGAGTTCCTTGCCTCGGAAAAAGTAGCCATCGCAGGTGGCGCAGGTGGAGACCCCATGGCCCATCAGTCGGGCTTCGCCGGGGACGCCGAGCATGATGGCCGATGCGCCGGTGGCGATGATCAGGGTTTTGGTTTCGATGGTCTGCTCTCCTTCGATGGTGACAGTGAACGGTGACCGCTTGAGATCCGCAGCCGAGACATCCCCGCTCAGGTACTCCGTGCCGAAGCGCGCGGCCTGGGCCCGCATGTCCTGGATAAGCTGCGGTCCCATGATGCCCTTGGGGAATCCCGGATAGTTCTCCACCTCGGTGGTCAGCGATAACTGCCCGCCGGCCTGTGCGCCTTCCACGAGCAGCGGCGAGAGGTTGGCCCGTGCCGTATAAATCGCGGCGGTCAATCCCGCCAGCCCTGATCCGAGAATGACGACGTTTCGCATGCGGGGGACTTTAACACAGGGATTGCGCAAGCGGAAGAGGTCGAGTCAGGCTAGACGTTGCAGTTCCGAGAAAATACGGGTGACCTCTCCGCGGAGCTGCGCTACGGGTAAGGTCCCGTCAATGACATAGTCAGCGAGCTTGACCTTCTGGGCCAACGGCATTTGGGACCGGATGCGTCGCAGCGCTTCGGGACGGGTGAGCTGGTTGCGTTCCCGAAGGCGCGTGATCTGGGTCTCACGGTCGGCATGGATCACGATAATGCGATCCATGCGCCGGTGCGCCCCGGCTTCAATCAGCAGCGGGGCATCGTAGATGACCACAGCGCGGGGGTCCTTTCGTGCGGCCTGCTTGGTGAGGCGGGCCTGTTGCCGGGCCACCCAGGGATGCACGATCGCATTGAGGGCACGCAGTTTGGCCCGACTCTGGAAGACGATTCGAGCCAAGGCCGTCCGATCGAGGCTCCGGTCTGCTCGAAGCACCCCCTTTCCGTACGTGCGGACGATGTCCCGCCAGGCGGGCTTCCCGGGCCGAACGACGGCACGAGCCAAGATGTCGGCGTCCAGCACGACGGCCCCGCAGTGCTTAAACAGCTGTGCGATCGTGCTTTTTCCGGTGGCGAGACCACCCGTGAGACCGGCCACGATCATGAGGCAGGATAGCATGGGGTCTTGACAGGCAACAACATACCTTTTGCCTTGCGCGCCGTAGCGCACACCTTGACTTTCCGCGCTGCTTCCCTGTATCAGCACGCCTATGAAATGTGAGTCTTTCAGGAGGGTGTGGACCTGCGCAGTGGCGGTCATCCTTTCGCTCTTCTCTTGTGGGCCAGCATCCGTCCTTGCAAGTGAGCCCCTGTTAGAAGGACCACCGCGTACGTTGGTGGTGGCGCTCGACGGAAGCGGGCAGTTCCAATCTATTCAGGAGGCGATTGACCAGTCGAGTGATGGCGATACCATCCGGATTAAGGCCGGAGCCTATGCCGAAGATGTGACCATCCACAGCAAGGAAGGGCTGAGGCTCATTGGCGACGGGGTGGATCAGGTGACGATTCTCGGTCTCAGACGGGTGGGTTCGTTCCATATCGGGAAATGGCCATACGGCGCGACGGATATCGAGATCAGCGGCCTGACGATTCACGAACATGGCGGGCTGGCATTGGGCATTTTCAATGGCCGCGCGATCACGCTCCGCAATGTCCGTATTAAAGGGCAACTGTTCGGCCAAGAGGTTCAGGGTGTCCAGATCGAGAACAGTGTGATCGGCGGCAGCGAGACGACCGGCGTGTCCTTCGTGGATTCGCAAGCCGTGCTGGTCCGGAACCTCATTCACGATAACGACCATGGAGTCAAAGTCGCAGGCAAATCCCATGTTCGTCTGGATCATAACGTGATCACCCGAAGCCTGTTCGAGGGCGTCGTGGTCACCGATGAGGCGCAGGCCGTGCTCGTGAGTAACACCATCGTGAAGAACGGCGGGGGAGTTGCCTTCCTGGGCCATTCCCGGAGCGAGGTGTCCGGCAATATCGTAGGGTTGAACAAAGTGGGGTTTGTCATCGGGCCTTCCAGTCGGGCCTTGACCTCCTATAACGCGCTCTACAATAGCGAAGGAAACTTTTTGAAGACCGGTTCTCCCCCTCTTCCGGCTCCGGACCTGAAAGCCGACTCGGATCTGATCCTGGACCCACGGTTCGTCGATCCCGGCCTCTATGATTTTCGACTTCGCACTGACACCCCACTGACCCGAATCGGCGGCTTCGCCTTTTTAGGAGCTTTGCCCCCAATTGACGGATCTCCTTAAAGCCCAGAGATCCCTACCTAATCGTCAAGAACTTTCACGAATAGCTGGCCGGTTCGACGCCGGCGAAAACCTGTGGTAAGGTAAAGGTGGAAGCACAGGACTTGACTGGCCTTGGAAGCGACTTATCTTGTAGTATTGGAAGTTGTTGACAAGGAAGGGTCGGATGGCCAGCTATCGTTCAGAACTCGAAAAGCGCGGCCCCGCAGGCATTCCCTCTCTGGAGGAACTGGAACCCGGGAGGCCGATCGGGGTCATCATGCCCATGTCTGAGCAGGCACAGGGCGCCTTACTTGACCGCATTGAACTCCTTGACTTCCTTGTGAATCAAGACGAAGTGACTTGGAGCTAGCGAAGGCTCTTCCCCTCTCCACTGCTGATCCCTCCCATTCGAGCTTCCGTCAGTGTTTGCCCCCTTGCCGTGAGTGACGCCTCCTGCGCGTAATGCCTCATGCCACTGTGCTGGGGCAGGGCTTGGCCCGCTGTGGATTGCTGCAAGGTGACCCATCAGAGTATGATCTGTCCGCTCAGGATGGCTTGATCACGTGCATCACGCCATACTGTGAGCGGAGGACGAAAATGGAGATCACCCGCCTCAAGACAAAAACGCCGAGTCCGTACCGTATCACGACGATCCAGGAGGAAACCCACGACACGAAAACGTTCCGATTCGCCCTGCCGGACAACGCGACCCTCGACATGTTGCCCGGTGATCATCTGTATGTGCATGCGACCGTGAATGGCAAGGCGGTAAAACGGCCTTATACGCCGTCATCCCTACCGGACACAGTGGGCTACTTTGACTTAACGATCAAGCGCTACGAATCCGGGGTCATCTCCAAGTATGTCCACGATCGGCAGGTTGGGGAAGAGGTGCAGATGAGCGGTCCCAACCAAGGTGGCCACTGGATTGACGGGATGGCGACGCGGGTCGGTTTCGTGGCGGGAGGGACCGGCATAACTCCCATGATCTCTATTATCCGATGGATCCTGTCCAGGAAGCTGGCCGTGGAGCTCTTTTTGGTGTTCGCCAATAAGACGGAAGCGGATATCATCCTTGGACGGGAATTCGGTCACTATCTCCGTGAGCACTCGAACTTTCATTGTTATCACGTGCTTGAGCAGCCGCCCCCGGGTTGGTCCATGGGTGTCGGCCGGATAACCCCCGAGATGCTCCGCGAGCGCCTTCCCGCGCCGGCCTCTGGCACGATAGTCTTCCTTTGCGGCCCCCCACCGATGGTGGATGCGCTTGAGCGCTCGCTCAAGGATCTCGGCTATGCCGAGGAGGCCATCATCCTGCCTTAATGACGTTTCTCCAGTGCCACCTTGAGCGTTTCCCAACCGTCACGTGGAATGTGAGTGTAACGATGTCGGGGCTCCTGCGACTAATGGGGGCTGGAGGTGTGTCCGCCTCGCTGGCAGCAGTCTTATGGTCCTAGGTCTTGATCCGAACCTCAGCGGGACACACGGTTTCTGAAGATCTCGCACGAGCGGTGGATGGAACCCAGGCAATTATCGGATCCTGAGACGTGGACAGACCAGCATGGGGATTATCTGTATCGCTGTGCCCTCCTGCGCGTGCGGGATTCGGCGTTGGCCGAGGAAGTCGTGCAGGAAACGTTCTTGGCGGCCCTGCAAGCTCGCGACCGATTTGCCGGGCAATCTTCAGAGAGGAGCTGGCTGGTCGGGATTCTGAAGCACAAGGTTATTGATCATTTCCGGAAAGCGCATCGAGAAGCGCCGCGGGATAATCCTCAAGAGCTGGGGCGCGAGCTGGACACGGAGGGCCTCTTCGATGAGGCCGGGCATTGGAAGCTTGGCCGGACAGAACCCCTGGAGTGGCCCCATAATCCCAGCACTGAACTGGAACGCAAGGAGTTCTGGGAAGTCCTCAAACGCTGCCTGGCGAGCCTGCCTCCTCGTATGGCGACGGCGTTCTCGTTGCGAGAAGTGGATGACCGCAGCAGCGAGGAAGTGTGTGACGCGCTGAATATCACCGCCTCAAACCTCTGGGTCATACTCCATCGTACCCGCAAGCACCTGAGGCAATGCTTGGAAGGGCATCATTTCGGCCGCACGGCGGCCTGAGGTTCCGCGATGTGGCTTGGACCGTTGGCGAATGTTCTGGCCCGGAACACACCTCCCTGTTCCGCCGTGATCCAGTTGTTCTCGGAATCCCTGGACCACGCGCTCCCCCTCCGGAAACGCATGCTGCTAAGGCTACATTTCCTGATGTGCAAGTACTGCGAGCGGTATCGGCAGCAGCTCCTCTTCATCAGGGAAGCTGTCCGCCAGCACCCCGAGCGACTGGAAGGCCAGGACTCTTCCCCCACACCCTCGCTCTCTCCCGAAGCCCGCGAACGCATCAAGCGCACCTTGGCTGGCAAGGAGCAGTGAGTTCTTTTCAGCAGGAACCGCTGTTGCTCTCCCTCCCTTACAGCTTGATGTAGATATAGCCCTCCCGCTGGGGATCCGCGATCCGCTTCACCGCAACGGGGTGCGCGGTCGACCACGCGACGGTTCCTCGGCCCTTGAGAGGGGCCGAGAAGAGGAATGTGTGATTGCAAGACCTGACCCCAGATACAGATATGACCCCAAATATGACCCAAAATACAAATATGGACAACAAATATGAAGTACGTGGAATCCCGCGTCGACGTAGGCGCGGACGACCTCTGGCGCATGTCCATCCCACGCGTGGGAATTAATGCCGTGCACCAGCACGATCGCTCGGCTCCCGGTTGATGGAACTAGCCAGCCACGCAAGAGGACTCCGTCTTCCGCACTTTTGGAAGCAAGCTCTTTCGCCGTCGAAAACCCCAGCTGCCCTGGCGCCACGGTGGGCAACTTCCGCATCGGAGTGATTGTCACATTCAAGATGTTCCAACAAGTCCCCGCGTAAAGCGCCAGCAAGACAACGAGGCTCCACGCTGGGATCTTTATCTAGCTACCCCCCCCCGGATTTCCTTAGCTTAATCATCAGCTCATTTCAAGAAACCTTGACGAAAATGACTCACTTAATTTTTCGATTTTTCAAGGAGTTTGAAATAATCTTTGAGGGATTCAAAATGAACTCCTTCTAGATGGGCGACCCCTTGAATCTTCATTGACCAGTTTTCGCTTGACGCCCTGCCACCCGGCTGCGGCATACTCCTGTGGCTTTCGGCAATCCCCTGGTCTGCGTCCTCTGGTAAGGGCGGGCCGGCCGAACGCACATTACCGCTCGTCAAGGAGGTCCCCGCGAGGCCCTGAGGAGGGGTTGACCATGGGAACGATGTCGACACGCTGCTGCATTGTTGGCGGGGGCCCGGCCGGGATGATGCTGGGGCTGTTGTTGGCGCGCTCCGGTGTCGACGTCGTCGTGCTGGAGAAGCACGCGGACTTTCTCCGGGATTTCCGGGGCGACACGATCCACCCCTCCACGCTCGAGCTGATGTACGAGCTCGGCATGCTGCAGGACTTCCTGAAGCTGCCGCACCAGCAAGTGCGCGAGCTCAACGTGCAGATCGGCGACCTGTCGCTGCCCGTCGCGGACTTCAGCCATTTGCCGACCCACTGCAAGTTCATCGCGTTCATGCCGCAGTGGGACTTCCTGAGCTTCCTTGCCGAGCAGGCGGCCCGCTACCCCACCTTCGACCTGCAGATGCGGGCCGAGGCGACCGAGTTGATCGAGGCGGCGGGGAGCGTGGTCGGTGTCCGTGCGGCATCCCCAAACGGCCCGCTGGAGATCCGAGCTGACCTCGTCGTCGGCGCCGATGGCCGGCACTCAGTGCTCCGCGATAAGGCTGGCTTTCATGTCCAGGAGCTAGGCGCCCCCATGGACGTCCTGTGGTTCCGCCTCTCCCGGCGGCCCGCTGATCCCGAGCAAACCATGGGTCGCTTCGGCGTTGGCCGGATCCTCGTCATGATCAACCGGGGTGAGTACTGGCAGTGCGGGTACGTCATCTCGAAGGGCTCCGTCGAGGAGAGCCGGCAGCGCGGGATCGAGACCTTCCGCGACGGAGTGGCGACACTGGCGCCGTTCGCCGCCGACCGCACAGGGGAGATCCGCGATTGGGATGACGTGAACCTGCTCACCGTCCGCGTCGATCGGCTGCTCCGGTGGTACCGGCCAGGCCTTCTGTGTATCGGGGACGCCGCCCATGCGATGTCTCCGGTCGGTGGCGTTGGCATCAACCTCGCAATCCAGGACGCGGTCGCCGCCGCCAACCTGCTTGCGGGACCGCTGCGAGAGGGGCGGCTCACCACGGGCCACCTGCGCCGGGTGCAGCAGCGCCGCCAGCTGCCCGTGCGCGTCACCCAGTGGATCCAGGTGCTGTTCCAGCGACGGGTCATCACCCCGGTCCTGAGCGCGGCGGGCCGACTGGAGCCCCCGCTGCCGCTCCGCCTCCTCGCCCGTTTCCCCGTCCTGCGCCGCCTGCCCGCCCGGCTGATCGGCGTCGGCATCCGACCCGAGCACGTGAAGACGCCGGCCATACCCGTGGACGCCCGCGTCTGACCACGCCGGTGGGGGAGATCGGTGAGTGTGGCGTCGATGTTCGGCTGGGGGATCGGGCCGAGCGGGGCGCGGCGGCCCACCTCAAAAGGAAACTCCTATCACCGCATTAGGCATCAAAAGTACGGTCCCCTTGGTTGGGAATCAGCCGGTCGCCCACGTGGTCCGGGGAATAGTGGAGTCCCTCGAAGTTTTGTGGTTGGTGGTCCCTGCCGCTAGACCTGGAGTGAGTGAAAGGGTAAAATGCCTATCTGTAATGTAACTCATGGCCCTTACCCTCCAGGAGGTAACTCCTCATGTCACTAGGAAGATCTCATTCAGCTTGGCTGTCCTTTATCCTGCCAATGGTCATTATAGTATTCCTCGCATTCCCCGGCCTTAGCCAAGCTGAGACAGAAAAATCGCTCTATGAGCGCCTTGGTGGTTATGATGCCATTTCTGCCGTTGTCGACCGGTTCCTTGAGAAGGTATGGAATGACCCGGAAATCAGCCGCTTTTTTATCGGAATGGGGACGGACACCAGGAACCAATTACGTCAAAAAAACAAAAACCTCATGTGCCACGATACGGGTGGTCCGTGCAAAATAATCAGTCGCCCATTAGAGGTCGCACATGCGGGGTTAGGGATTACGGAAAAGGAGTTCAATATTGTCGTCAATCATTTGGCCAGTACCCTGAAGGAGTTTAAGGTTCCGAAGCCGGAACACGAAGAACTCATGGCCAAGGTTCGCAAACTCAAACCATATATTGTCGAAACGAAAGCCAAGGATTGACATCAGTTCCAAACGGTCCAAGAAAGGTTCCCTCCCGTCCTCACAACGTTTATAAAGTGTGGCGGGACCATTTTTAGAATTCCCCTAGTCGCTTACCCCTAGGGTCCATCCTCTCTGCCCCGGCTAGCAGATTCCCACAAAGTCCAAACGCGCTTCCTATTAAGCAGCTGCCCCGATAGCACAAACAACTCAACAGCTTGAAAGACATTCCTATGCCGTCAACGAGTAGATCCCCTCGTTTTTTCAGGATTCACATCTGCCCGAATCGATCGAGTTTGCTGCTAGCCCACATTATTCATGAACACTTCTGCTGCAATCGCGGATTCGCGGCTGCGACCAGCCTGCATGCGGCTACTGCTGCATGCAGGCGGGCGGGCTCGCCACTCAGTCCCTCAACGTACTGTTCAAGTACGTCTCGGTCCTTCGCGGCTGCACGCGTCCGTCTCGCTGCGCGACTCCGCGATTTCGCGACGAACCGTCATGAATAATGTGGGCTAGGTTCTTTCAGGGTGGTTGGGTTGAGGGGTGGAAAAAAGACGTGGCTACATTTCTTGTAAGATTTCCCACGTCCAGACGACAAGTAAACGGGGAGGTACTGTACGCCAACTGACAGAATTCTGCCGATTTTTTGACGACCCCCTGGAAAAGTATTGACGGAGCGGAGTCGGAATTGTTACATGGAGGTATCTCGATAACTTTATCTCACTGAGGAGAGCCCATGCTGGACGAGACGATCACGCAAAACGTAAGCGAGCGATATGCCAGAGCGGCCGCGACCGGCGAGCAGATGTGCTGCCCTGCCGGCTACAACTTCGAAGACCTCATGAGCTTCGTTCCTGAGGAGGTGCTCAGAATTTCATATGGCTGTGGCACTCCTGTCGGCCTGGAGAGCATCAGAGCGGGCGAGACCGTGCTGGATATCGGGTCCGGGGGCGGGATCGACTGTTTCGAGGCCTCGCGTCGAGTCGGTCCCAGCGGCCGGGTGATCGGGATTGACATGACGGATACCATGCTGACGATTGCGCGCAGAAATGCTCCCGTGGTCGCGGCCAATCTCGGCTATCATGAGTCCAATGTGGAGTTTCGCAAGGGCATGGCTCATGCGATGCCGGTGGAAGACCACAGTGTGGATCTGATCGTCTCCAACTGTGTCATCAACCTGGCACCGGATAAGCGGAAAGTCTTTCGGGAGATGTACCGGGTTCTCAAGCCTGGTGGGCGCTTCTCGATCTCAGATATCGTGTCGGACCGACCTGTCCCCAATTACCTCATCCATGACACCGAAAAATGGGGAGATTGCTTGTCCGGCGCGCTGCAGGTGGGTGAGTATGCGCATGGGTTGGTGGCAGCCGGATTCCTTGGCATCCGACAGGTCCACTACATCCCGTGGCGGGTGATTGACGACATCCATTTCCTTTCGGTCACCTTGGCCGGTTACAAGCTGCCGCGACCGACCGCGTCAAACGGGGTCCGATTTGCCACGCTGCGGGGACCGTTCAGTTGGGTCACGGATGAACTGGGCCAGTCCTACAGGCGCGGGGTCCCGGAGCCGGTCACTCCCCGCACAGCACAGTTGCTGAAGACGCCGTCGCTTGAATCGCTCTTTCTCCTGTCCGAGAATCCCCTCCCCCTCGAACCGTCTGACCCAAGGTGGCTCGCGATCCTGCCGGCGCAGGCGCCTTGTGTGTGGAAGGGAGATTACGCCATTTTCACCGGGCCGTGTGCCGAAGTGGCAGACGACGATACCCACGTCTTTCAGCGCGGAAAGCCGCTGGAAATCTGTTCCAAGACCCTCGCGGTGCTGTCAGCCGACGCCTATAGCCCCCACTTCGCCATGATCAACCGAGCCACCCAGTCAGGCACAGGCGCGTCCGTGTCGTGCGACCCCGGGGGATCCTGCTGCTAAGCTAAGCAAGGCCACGCCACGCCCATGCCCAAGCGGAATCTCACATCCCGACAGTGCGCGGACGTGCTGCGCGCCATCGCGGACGAAACACGCCTTCTGATCATCGAATCGCTGCTGGCGCGCGAGAAATGCGTGAGTGCCCTGGTTCAGGAGACTCGGCGCCGGCAACCGCACGTGTCCCACCACCTGCGCATCCTGAGAGACGCGGGGCTGGTTGAGGGACTGAGGGATGGGAAGCGAATTTGTTATCGAGTCTCACCGAGGCTCCAGCGTGCTCTCAAACAGAGCCGTCGTCGGGCTCTTGACCTGGGGTGCTGTCTGATCAGTTTTCCGCAATCCATATTGAATCCTGCCTCACGGGAATAAGGCAAAGAGATGCCCAGGGCGATAAGTTTACTGGCTCGGAACAGCCCGCTGGTCTCCACACAGGAGCAGCGTCACATTCTCGCTCAGACATCGTCTACCCCGCCGTTCGAGTCGCGTCTGCTTGAGGCTGGGCTGTCTCCGCTCAACGCCACCGGCATTACCGTCTTTCAAGTCAATGTCGGGAAGTTGTGCAACCAGACGTGCCGGCATTGCCATGTGGACGCGGGCCCGGACCGGAAGGAGAGTATGACGCGCGACACCGCTGAAGCCTGTATCCGAGTCCTGAGCCAGACCGATATTCCGACCGTGGACATCACCGGCGGCGCGCCTGAGCTGAACCCCCAGTTCCGCTGGATCGTTGAACAAGCGCGAGGGCTCGGCCGCCATGTCATAGACCGCTGCAATTTGAGCGTGTTGCTCCTGCCCGCGCAAGCTGATCTCGCTGAGTTTCTGGCCCACCATCAAGTTGAGGTCATCGCCTCGCTTCCGTCTTACCGATCATCCCAAACGGACGCGCAGCGTGGGGATGGCGTGTTTGACAAATCGATCCGCGCGCTTCAGCTCCTGAACGAGCTGGGCTATGGGATTGAGGGGACGGGCTTGCTCCTCAACCTGGTGTATAACCCGGTCGGCGCATTCCTCCCGCCCAAGCAAGAGGCGATCGAAGCCCAGTTCCGGCGCGAGCTCGCTCGCCATCATGGCGTGGTCTTTAACCATCTGTATACGATTACGAATATGCCGATCAGCCGCTTTCTGGAGTTCCTCATCGAAAGCGGGAACTACGAAGGCTATATGGAGCGGCTTGTCAACGCCTTCAACCCCACGGCGGCTGCCGGCGTGATGTGCCGTTACACCCTCTCGGTGGGCTGGGACGGTACGTTATATGACTGCGATTTCAACCAGATGTTAGACCTGCCGGTCGAGCACGGGGCGCCGCGCCACATCAGCAAGGTGGACGTGGCTCAGTTGGCTGCCCTGCATCACCGCCGCATTGTCATGGGTAACCATTGCTACGGCTGTACCGCCGGCGCCGGTTCCTCCTGCGGTGGCACGGTCACCTGACGATGGATATGACGCTGATCACCCTGTTCCTCGTCGCGGCCTTGGCATTCGCCAATGGCACGAACGACGTGTCCAAGACGATTGCGACCTTGGTCGGGAGTGGAGTGACCAATTATCGGACAGCGTTCATGTGGGGTACCGCCTGGACGGTGGTGGGCGCATGCGCCTCCGCGTCCCTCGCCACAGCGATGGTGAAGACCTTCAGCACAGGACTGATCCAACCGGGTCTGGCGATCCACCCGGAAGTGGGCCTGAGCGTCTTGGCTGGTTCGACGCTCTGGGTACTCCTGGCATCGCGAACCGGCCTCCCTGTCTCCACCACGCACGCGCTCACCGGCGCCATTGTGGGCGCGGGGCTGATGGCGTTCGGCAGCTCCGGTCTCCTGTGGTCAGCCATTGCGAGCAAGATCGCGCTCCCGTTGCTCGTGAGCCCAATTCTGGCTCTGATCGTGGCGGCTCTCATTCACCCGGTGATCCAAACAATGTCGGGCCGCTGGGAGGGAACCTGCGTGTGCCTGATGCCGACTTACCGCGCGGTGGTCACAGTGGATCCGCATGGCCTGACACGCACGCTGTTTCAGGCGAGCGGGTTTCGTCAGCCTGTCGCTGACGTCCCAGCCCAATGCGACCGCGCGGGCCTCCGCGGGCTGTCCATCGGCCCCGACACGCTGCATTGGATCTCAAGCGGGCTGGCCTCCTTTGCTCGGGGGATGAATGATGCGCCCAAGATCGTGGCGCTTCTCCTCCTGGGCGGGATGGCGGCGTCAACGACCGGCTGGAATCTCCAAGACACAGCATTTACAGCGGTGGCACTGGCCATGGGCCTCGGGAGTCTCATTGGTGGCTTCCGAGTCACCAAGGTCCTGGCCGAGAAGGTCACACAGATGGACCACTCCGAGGGCCTCTCCGCGAACCTCACCACTTCGTCCCTGGTGATGGTCTCCGCCACAATGGGACTCCCCGTCTCGACGACCCACGTGAGTAGCTCCTCCATCATCGGCATCGGCTTGCTCAAAGGCTTTGGCAACGTCCGTTGGTCAACGGTCCAAGACATGGTGCTCGCCTGGATTGTGACATTGCCCGCCACGGGCATTCTGGCCTCTCTGGTGTACCTCGCGCTGACTGGCTCCATCTGAGCACGGGACCCCCCCAGCCTCTCGCGGTGCCCATCACTGGACCAGGCTGATCCCGCCGGTCACCAGCAAGGGTGCTCCCAGGGTCTTGATCGCCCCGGTCTGCGTGACGATGTACGCTCGATCAGTCAAGTTTTCGGCATCCAGAAACAGCTCCAAGGATGGGGCGATTCGCTTCCGGAGCGAGGCATCAAGAAGCACAAAGTCCGCGATAGGCTGCGTATTCGAAACATCAGCATACTGCCGTGAGAGATACCTGCCGAATACTGATACTTGTCCCGAATCCAGATCCCCGAGAGTCACGCCCAGAACAAGTTGGTGCCGCGAGACGTTCGGAATCCGTTTCCCCTCGCGCGCTTTGTCGCCCCTGAAGCTCTTGATCGCCGAGTCGGCGTACCCGTAGCCCGCGGTCAGCGCCAGAATTTCCACAGGCCTGAACTTCAAGTCCACCTCTGCCCCGAGCGTGCGGCTCCGCCCGACATTCTGACGCCGCGAAAGTACCGAGCTTTCGGAGATGAACAGGATTTGATCTTTGACCTCGGTGTAATGCCCGGTCACGCGCAGGTTCAGGCGACGATCCGGCAGGAGCTCGACCTCGATCTTGGCCTCCCCGCCGGTGAGCCGCTCAGGGGACAGATTTTCGTTCGCGGAAAAGGTGAACCCGCCAAAGCTGAAATCCCTGTACAGTTCGTTCAACGTGGGGGCTCGAAACGCCTGATAGATAGAGGCACCGATCTGGAGATGCTCCGTGATCCGGTATTGCATCGCCAGCTTGGGATTCAGCACACTGACGACGTTATCGCGGAGCCTCCTGGTTCCCCCCGCACTGGTCGTCACCACCCCATCGAAGTTTTTCCACCAGTCCCACCGTACACTTGGGATCACCGTCAACCGATCGGTCGGGGCCGCAATCCATTCTCCAAACACACCCCACCCCACCTGCTTCCCTTTTGCTAGGCTCGACCCCGACCGAACGCCAGAGGTATCAAAGAGTTCTTCATCCGATTGCCCTATGATCGCGCGCGCATCCGTGCCGAGAATCAAACGGTGTCGAGGAGTGAGCGTCACGGTCCATTGGCCAAGGCCTCCGAAATCGTCATGCGTGATGGTTTGGATCCGATCCCGGTTCTCCCCGATCCTCACTGTGGGTTCCGAAGTCACTTGTGAGGTCAGATTCCTGAACGTTTGCAACTGCGCAAAGAGCTTCGTTTCCCAGCGATGACCTTGGGTGGTCTCCCCTTCAAGCCCGACCGCGGCGCTCCCCAGCGTTCGGGACGCGAGGCTGAGCGCTGTTCCAAAGGTACGGTCCTCCCGGAAAAGACCCCCGGAGATTGTCAGCCTCGTGTTGCCGTTCAAGGCGAAGGCCAATCTGCCAGTGAAATTCTGGTGTCGAGAGTCGTTCGTGCGGTCCACGGGCCCACGCTGCTCGACCGGGACAGTCACAAACCCGTTCGTGTGGTACCAGCGGTATCCAAGTTTGAGATCGATCCGGTCAGTGCCATACCCGGCCATCACTGATTGGGTGTACGTATTCAGGTTGCCGGCACTGTGCCGTGACCGAAACCGGGGCTCAAATGCTGGCGGGTCGGTGAAGATCTGAATCACGCCACCCATGGCCCAGGTTCCGTAGAGATTCGACCCTCCACCTGGCACAACTTCGATTCGAGCGACATCATCAGGAATTCTGCCCCAGTTGATCCACCCACCAAACCCATCATTGAGCGGGACCCCATCCAGCAGGACGAGCGCCCGACGACTGCCCAACCCCCGGACACTGATGGCCTGCGCGGTCGGATGGTTAAACCGACTCCCGAGGTTGCTGGGCTGCAACCCCGGGACATATCTGAGCAAATCATCAACCTGATGCCCGCCTCGAAACGGGGTCCGAGCAATCTGCTCGGCATCGAGGACGGTCGGCGAGCCAGGCACTCGGCCGAACGGCTGGTGCGTCCGCGTGGCTGTGACCACGATTTCTTCGCTCGTCAGCGGAGCGTGCGTGGCGGGGGCCGGCGACACCGCAGGCTCGGCCTCCGTGGCCCAGGCGTCCGCCGTTCCTAACGCCACCCCAACGCCCAAGCTCCAGCAGCCCAAAAGTAACAGGAACCGCATGGACCCCGGGTGTCTCCTTCTCTCCGCTCTCGCCTGTGGCCGGAGGCGAGCTGCTCGCAACGACCTACTTGCCATAATCATCCAGGCTCTCTCGGCTTTCGTGTGGGTCAAGCCAGGCCTGGGGAGGGGCGCACGAAGCGAGGAATAACGAGCTTCACGTTTGTGCGCGCCGCCGAGTCGGTGAGGCGGCCGGGTCTTGCCAGCTCCTCCGGCGAAGTCAGCGCTCACTCCACCGGACGCGGCGATTATAGCCCGGATCTGGTTCTCCAGCGCGCCGACAGGCGGCTGCACGAATTCCGATGTTGCCCTTACCAACCAACTCTGTTATGGTGCGTCAACGAAGGAGTGCTGTATGGCCGACCCGAGAGACCCCTGGGGAAAAAAGAGCGATCCCATCGAGGACATCTTACGACAGGGTAAGGCGCTATTCCGCCAGTTCATGCCGTTCCGTGGCGCCCGCATCATTGTCCCGATCGTGGTGGCGTTGTTCCTCCTGTGGCAGGGCGTTTACATTGTCGCCCCGGACGAGGAAGGCGTCGTCAAGCGATTCGGCGCTGTCGTGCGCACGGTGGGACCCGGCCCTCATGTCAAAATTCCATTCGTTGAGAGCGTGCTCACACCCAAGGTCACGAAGGTCCACCGCATTGAGGTCGGCTTTCGTACCGACCTCCGCGGGCGTCAGCGCATGGTCCCGAGAGAAGCGCTGATGCTCACCGGCGATGAGAACATCCTGGCGGTCGAGTTCAACGTCCAGTACAAGATCAAGAACGCCAAGGACTGGCTGTTTAACGTCGCCGCAGTGATTGAGACCATCCAAAAAGGCGCCGAAGCCTCGATGCGCGAGGTCATAGGGAAAAGCAAGATCACCGACGTCCTGACCGTCGGAAAGGCTCAGATCCAGGATGATACCCATACACTGCTCCAGGGGCTCCTCGACCAGTACGGGGCCGGCGTCACGATCATCGCGGTTCAGATCCAGGACGTGCATCCACCAGAAGCCGTGGTTGCCTCGTTTAAGGATGTGGCGAGCGCGAAGGAAGATCGTGAAAAGCTGATCAATCAGGCCGAGGGCTACCGCAACGAGATCATTCCCCAAGCGAAGGGAGAGGCAGCCCAGATAGTGAACCAGGCCAAAGGCTATGCGCAGGCAAGGATGACGCGGGCCGAGGGCGAGGCCAATCGGTTTCTGAAGATGCTCAAGGAATACAGCCGGTCGAAGGACATCATCAGCAAGCGCATTTACATCGAAACGATGGAAGAGGTGCTGCCCGGGATCAACAAGGTGATCATTGATCGGAAGGCCGCTAGCGGCATACTCCCTTACCTTCCTCTCGATCGCCTGGGCAGGTCCGGCACGGCCACCGACGAAAAGAGACCCTGACCATGAGTAAACAGAACATTCTCATCGCCGTCGGCGTGATCGTGCTGATCCTTCTCATCCTCGGGGCGTCCCCGTTCTTCGTGTTGGACCTCACGCAGACGGCAATCGTGGTCCAGCTTGGGAAGCCGGTACGAAATGTCACCGAGCCTGGGCTCCACCTCAAGGTACCGTTCATTCAGGACGTGACCTATTTCGACAAGCGCCTCTTGGACTACGACGCCGCGGCGCAAGACGTGATTACTGCGGACAAGAAGACGATCGTGATCGACAACTTCGCCAAATGGCGGATCCTCGATCCCTTAAAGGTCTTCCAGGCCTTTCAGAGTCAGCGCGGGGCCCTGCCGCGGCTGCACGAAATTATCTATTCGGAGCTACGGGTCGAACTCGGACGGCACGATCTGACCGAGATGGTGTCGCAGACGCGCTCTGAGATCATGAAAAACGTCACCGAGCGATGTAACGAGAAGGCCATGGTGTTCGGCATTCAAGTCCAGGATGTCCGGATCAAGCGGGCCGACCTCCCCGAGCAGAATGAGAAGGCGGTCTTCGCCCGGATGCAGGCGGAACGGCAGCGCGAAGCCAAGCAGTACCGGGCGCAAGGTGCTGAAGAAGCCCAGAAGATCCGCTCGGAGGCTGAGAAGGAGCGTGAGATCATTCTCGCGGAGGCGTACAAGATCTCGGAGGAGCTGCGGGGAGGGGGGGACGCGAAGGCTTTCAAGCTGTACGCGAAGGCTTATGGAAAAGACCCTAAGTTCTTCGAGTTCACACGCACGATGGAAGCTTACAAGAAGACCTTGAGTGGATCCTCGACGTTGATCCTGGGCCCGGAGGCGGAATTCTTCAAATACCTCAAGAAGCGCCGATAGTGAAGGCTAGGATTCTTACCCCTGGCCTCTAGCCCCGTGCCTCTCGCCTGTTCTTAGGAAAGCCCCACCACTCTACCCGTCTTGGAATCCAGGTCCAGCTGTTCTCCTATCGACCGCTGCGGGAGTCCCGGCATGAGCTGAATCCCGGAGCAGATCGCGGTGAGAAAGCCGGCGCCGGCCAGGATCCTCAGCTCTTTCACCGGCAACATGAACCCAGCGGTGGCCTTGCTGGTGCAACGCCGTCGCGAGCCCTATTGCTGTGGTGGTCTTCCCCTCACCCAGTGGTGTCGGATTCATCTCTGTGACCAGCACATAACGACCGGTCGGACAGTTGGTCAGCCGATCAAGCGCGAGCAATGAAATCTTGGCCTTGTCACGACCGTATGGGACAAGTTCATCGTGATGCAAGCCAAGCAGCTCAGCGATTTCAAGGATCGGACAGGGTGTCACGGAGTGCGCAAACTCGAGATTGTTCACCGTTGCTCATCCTTGGAGATTTCGCGGATCAGCCAGAGCTGGCGCAGCATACCAGGCGGTTCTGGATGACAGAAACGGCAAGGCACGCGGGACGTGCGTTCCACGCACGACAGAAAGGATCAGCACGGTAGAAGGGCGGGACGGTCCTCGGCGCAAACGATAAGGTATCGGTAGGCAACGCGGGCTAGGAGATTGGAGCGCAACGCCGATCCCGAGCGAAGAGAAGAACTAGTCGAGGATGTAGGTGAGCGGATTGACGGCTCGCCCGTTCACCTTGACCATGTAATGCAGGTGCGGCCCGGTGGAGTAGCCGGTGTTGCCAAGCAGGCCGATCACATCTCCCCGTGTCACTTTCTGGCCACGCTTCACCAGAATCTTGGAGAGATGAGAATATCCGGTTTGCTTCCCATAGCCGTGATCAAGGAGCACGAGGTTACCCATCTTGGGATCGAACCCTGTCGCTCTCACTCTCCCAGCGGCGGCCGCCTTAACCGGCGTGTTGGGTCGCGCACCGATATCCAGCCCGTTATGAAATGCACGCAGGTTGGTGAACGGTGAGGTTCTTGGGCCAAACCGGGAAGTGAGCCACCCCTTGACCGGCCAGATGGACGGCAGGGCAGCCCACCGGGCTGACTTCTTCTTCGCTGCCTCGCTCAGCTCCTGAAGCGTGCGCTCCTGGTCGCTGGCTGCAGTCTCCAACCAGGCCAAGTCCTGCTGCACCTTGCGCGTCAGTGGATCCTCGGCAGCATCACCCTCCGTGAGGGACACTTGGTCGGGGGCTTGCAGCTCACTCTCTTCGGCTTTCCCAGGAACTCCTTGCTGGCTCTCAACAATGGGGGTCTCCTCTCCACCCTGCCCGCTTATCAAATCCTGGGGCTGTTGTTCCTCGATGCCCAGCATCACACGCAACTGTAGGTTGACCTCCTTCATCGCCAGCATGCGGTGCTTCAGATCGTCTAGCGCGTTTGAAAACGCGGTGGTCTGCGCTCTGACGCTGAGCATCTCCCCACGGATATTGTGCAACTCCCACACTTCGCCGCTCTGTTTCACGTACTGAGTGAGCAGCAACATTTCGGCCAGGATCAAACAGGCCCCAAGGAAGAGGGCCCTTCGCACATAGGACCGCGGAATACGAAACCGCAACGGGTTCGACTTCGCGCCCCTAAAAATGACGATCGAATACGCGTCGTTGGGATGACTCATCGCTGTCTCTCCTGGACAAGGCCGGATAAACCCTTAGCTAGAAACAAATGTACTCAATTATTGGAAACCGGTCAATATTTTTCCATTTTTGGCCAAATTTTATCACTTGTTGGGCTGATACGTCACCTCTCGGATCCAGGCCAAATACTCCACCGACCCTTTGACAATGGGCAACGCTATGATTTCTGGCACACTATAGGAATGCCGCTGCTTGACCATCGCCGCCAGGTCCTCAAAAAGCTCAGCCCGTGATTTCAAGACCAGCAGGCATTCCTGCTCATCCGTCACCTGACCCTCCCACCGGAAAATTGAGCGGATTTTCGGCAACACATTCGCGCAGGCCACAAGGCCTGCCTCAACTAACGCACGGCCAATTCCGCAGGCCTCCTCTTCAGAAGCGGCAGTCACCAGCACGACTATTTCCCCGCCTGACTCAGCCATGTCGGCCCCTGGCCGCCGGCGCAAATGCTACCCGACATCCAGCCCTTCGCCACTCGTTCGCCATCAGGTCTGTACGGTTCCTCTTTCTACCTATCGGCTCAACATCCCAATGAATCAAGCACGATTTCATCCTTGTTGACAGGCCGTAAAATGTGAGCTTATGATAGTGCCCACGATGTCCCTCAGGAGGTAGTACCATGAGCTTTACCATTACACCACAGGATCTCAAGGCCCGCCTGGACAAAGGGGACAAGCTGGTTCTCCTGGATGTCCGCGAGCCTCATGAATACTCCTTAGCGAAAATCGATGGCTCGGTCTTGATTCCGCTGGGCACCCTCCCCCAATCGCTGGACAGCCTGGATCGTGGAGCGGAGATTGTCGCCTATTGCCACCTCGGAATGCGAAGCGCCGATGCGGTCGGCTTTCTCGCCCAGCAAGGGTTCCAGAACGTTAAAAACCTGGTCGGCGGGATTGACGCGTGGTCACTCCGGGTTGATCCGTCTGTGCCCCGCTATCGCTGAGCACGACCCGGGCTGCGCGAGCCAGCAGCCTTAGCCAGCGAGCATTGATTGCCTGCGGAAGAATTCGACTGTCCGACTGAGTCCTTCCGAAAGCGGCGTCCTCGGCTCCCATCCTAGTTCTTGCCGCAGTTTGGTGGAGTCCACCACGCTTCTCGCCTGCTCCCCTTTCTTGGCCGGCCCGTGAACCTGCTTGCTCCCAGATTTGGTCAGGTCCGCCAACATGCCGAACAATTCATTAATCGAGGTTTCCTCGCCGACTCCGACGTTGTAGCATCCTTGAACGTCCTTGCCCATCACTGCCAGGTGGGCGTCCACGACGTCCTCCACGAACACAAAGTCACGGGTCTGGCGTCCAGTCCCATTGACAATCGGTTGCTCGCCGCTGAGCATCTTCTGGGTAAAGATGGCGACCACGCCGGCTTCGCCGTGTGGATCCTGGCGCGGGCCATACACATTGCTGTACCGAAGGCTCACGTATTGGATGCCGCTATGCTGTTGGTAATAGGCCAGATAAAACTCGCCGGCTAACTTGCTGATGCCGTAAGGTGAAAGGGGTCGGGTCGGGTGTGATTCCGGAGCCGGAAAGACCTCTTGTTCACCGTAAATCGCTCCGCCCGAGGAGGCGAACACCACCTTTCTGGATCCATGGTGGACGGCCTGCTCCAACACATTGATCGTCCCGAGAATATTCGACTGGGCATCAAAGATGGGATCCTCGACCGAACGGCGAATATCCATCTGGGCTGCCAGATGCATCAATACAGAAGGCCGTTCTTTTCGAAAGACCCGCTCCAGGCGTGGGCTCTGCACATCCAGTTTGTAAAATCGCGCGGCCCGATTGACATGCTTGCGCTTCCCGGTCGAGAGATTGTCCACCACGACCGCCTCATGGCCGTCCTGGATCAGGCGATCCACGAGATGCGACCCGATGAATCCAGCTCCACCGGTGACCATCACCTTCATGGTCTGCCTCGCTTGGCTGTCAGGAACCATTCCACAAATCGTTGGAGTCCGTCCTTGACGGTCGTGCTCGGCCGATACCCCAACAGCCGTCTTGCTTTCGTGACATTGGCAAAGGTGACCGGCATGTCCCCTGGCTGCTCTGGCAGCCGTTCAACGTGGGCCTTCTTGCCCAACACATCTTCGATCAGCCGAATCAGATCCCGCAATTCAATGGTCTCGGATTCCCCCAGGTTAAACACCTCGAACGGGAACGGCTTGTCCAGAGCAGCCATCACGCCCTGTACGATGTCGTCGATGTACGTGAAATCCCGCCTGGCACCCCCATCGCCGAAGACCGGGAGCGGTTTGTCCTCTTCGACAAGCCGCACGAACTGATGAATTGCCATTTCAGGCCTCTGTCGAGGTCCGTAGACCGTGAAGAATCGGAGGCAGGTGACGGGCAGCCCATAGAGATGGTGGTAGGTGTAGCAGAGGAGTTCGCCGGCCAGCTTCGTGGCGGCGTAAGGGGACATCGGACGGCTCAGCGGCTCGGTCTCCGAAAACGGCACCGTCTGGACGCCGCCATACACCGAAGATGATGAAGCAAACACGAAGTTTTTGATGGCCCGCCGGCAGGCGACTTCCAGCAGGACCATCGTCCCCCGCACATTCACATCCTCGTAGAGGATGGGATCCTTCACGGATGGCCGAACGCCAGCACGAGCGGCGGCATGAAAGACGCGATCCACCCCGTGCGATTCACAGGCAGCTTCGACGGTCTGGCGATCCCTGATATCCCCCTCGATCAGGTGGAACTTCGGGTGGGGGATCGCCGCCTGGAGGTTCGCCCGTTTGATGGCAGGATCATAGAATGAGTCAAAGTTATCGAGGCAGACGACTCGCTCACCGCGCGCGAGGAGTGCCTCGATGACGTGCGATCCGATAAATCCCGCTCCGCCGGTCACCAAGGTGCATCGCTCACCGCTCATCACTCGAACCCTTCACAACCTCTCGCGCCCCGTCGTCGCGTGCAGGATCGGCAACCCATCTCCAGCCGACCAGGACTTCACGGTTCCCCTTCTGCCCCAGCACTGGGGAGTCCAGGACGCCCAGCGGCCGCAGGCCTAACGCCTGGGCACAGGCAAGGATCCCTCCGGTCACGGCAGATCGCTGGCGATCGCTCCGCACAATCCCCCCGCGCCCGACCTGCCCTTTCCCGACTTCGAACTGGGGCTTCACGAGTGCGATCACCCACGCCCGAGGGGCGAGAAACGGCAAGACACACGGGAGGATGATTCTGAGCGAAATAAAGGAGACATCGATGGCTGCCAGCTCGACTGGCTCGGGGATGAGCGATGGGCGGAGATAGCGAAAATTGCACCGCTCCAATACCACCACGCGGGGATCCTGGCGGAGCTTCCAGGCAAGTTGGCCGTACCCGACGTCCACCGCGTATACGCGACGGGCGCCACGCTGCAGGAGGCAGTCTGTGAACCCGCCTGTGGACGCGCCAACATCTAAGGCGACCGCTCCATGAGGATCCACCGCGAAGGCCTCCAGCGCAGCCTGGAGTTTCTCACCACCGCGGCTGACGAACGGCAACGCCCGCTGGACAACATCGATGTCCGCTTCTATCGAGACGCGCCCGGCTTGTTTATCGGCGAGCCGGCCGTTGACTCTGACAGCTCCGGCCATGATCAGCCGGCTGGCTTGTTCGCGGCTGTTCGCCAACCCTCGGGTGACCAGTGCTTGATCCAACCGTTCCCTGGCGGGAAACCCTTTCCGGACCATGAAATAACGGGAAGAGTGGCCGACGAGAGAAGGGGCGGCCAAACCGGCGAGGACCTACTTGGAGGAAGACGGCACGTCGGCCCCCTCGTCGTCGGGCGTGTAGGCGCGAAGCCGCTTCCTGCCATCCTTTTCCTGGATCAGAATTTCAACTTTCCGCTCAGCCTCATTGAGCATCTTCAGGCAGGTTTTGGACAGCTTGATGCCTTCTTCGAAGATTTTGAGTGATTGGTCGAGCGGCAGCTCGCTTTTTTCCAGCTCGGACACGATGGTCTCGAGCCTCGCCATTGCGTCCTCGAATTTCAGCGCGCCCACTGCAAACCCCTCACTCTTCATGCGACAGACGGGTGTATTATACGCCCGCGGTCAAGGAGGTCAAGCAATCTTACCGCTCGGGAAGGACTTTGCGGACATCACACACCAGTTGACCTTCCGCCAGTCTGGCGCGGACCTGATCACCCTCTGACACCTCCTCAGCCCGCCTCACCACTCTTCCGTCTGGAATCGTCTGAACGATGCTGTACCCTCGCCCGAGGATCGCCAGTGGACTCAGGTTGTCGAGTGCAGCCACCAGTGAGCGTATCATCTGGCGATGGACGGCCAAGACGCCCAGCATCCGTTGCTCAACGCGTTTCACGAGCTGAGGAACGAGAACCCATGCCCCCCTGATCCGGTTCACAGGGCTCGACGCATCCAGAGCATGCCGGTAGGCGACTATCCGTTCTCGGATGGCTGAGAGGGAGTACTTCAGCGACCACCCCAGCCGGCCGTTGACGTCATCCAAACGCTGCGCGTGACGCTGGACCTCCAGACGCAATGCCAGAAGAGCCCCCGCATGGGGCTGCAACTGCCGCCGCCAGAGGGCAATCTGCATCCGCAACGCCCTGGCCTGGCGCTCCCATAGATCCCGAAGCGCGCGAACCAGGTCCTCCAGGACCGGCGCGACGGCCGCGGCGGCTGCGGAGGGCGTCGAGGCACGGTAGTCAGCCGCAAAATCGGCTAGCGTAAAATCAATCTCGTGGCCCACGGCCGAGACCACCGGAACCGACGAGGTTGCGATCGCCCGTACGACGACTTCTTCGTTGAAGCACCACAAGTCCTCCAACGAGCCGCCGCCACGCCCGACGATCATGACATCGACCTCTCCCGACTCGCTGAGCGCCTGGATGGCCTCAGCGATCTGGGGCGCCGCCCCTTCGCCTTGGACCGGGACGGGAGAAATCAACACGCTGAGGATCGGACACCGACGCCGGAGTACGGTGAGCATATCGCGAATAGCCGCCCCCGACGACGAAGTGACGAGGCCGACTCGACGGGGCAGAAACGGAAGCGGACGCTTTCTTGACTCGTCAAACAGTCCTTCTCGAGCAAGCTTCTCTTTCAACTGCTCAAACGCGAGCTGGAAGGCGCCGATGCCTTTGGGCTCCAGATAGTCGAGAACGATCTGATACTCGCCCCGCGGTTCGTACACGGTGAGCCTTCCCCGTAGGATCACGTGAAGCCCCTCGCGCAGGGCGAACCGCAGCCGTTCCGCGCCGCTTCGGAAGAGCACCGCTCTAATCTGGCTCTGACGATCCTTCAGCGTGAAGTAAAGATGCCCGGAGGACGGGGAACGCAGGTTGGAGACTTCGCCTTCTACCCAGAGGTTGGGGAACTGCTGCTCGAGTCGGTCACGGACCAGGGCCGTCAGTTCACTAACGGTGAGAATCCCTTGCGGGTGTTCATCCACACGCATGCAGCCAGGCGCGATCGTTCCGCGCGGTCAATCCGGCATACGTATTCGCTGAATGCTCACGGCTTTTCCCAGCCTCCCATCGAGCTCGATCAGCACCGCGCACAACAGTGCTGGCCCGGAAGCGACCTCGAAGCGGCGTGGCATCTGGGTCAGGAACTTCTCAATGGCCAGTTCCTTCTTGACCCCGATCACGGAATCCACTGGGCCGGTCATCCCGATGTCGGTGATATAAGCGGTACCCTTGGGAAGAATCTGCTCATCAGCGGTCTGCACGTGCGTATGAGTCCCCACGACTGCCGTCACCTCTCCGTCGAGAAAATGACCCATGGCCATCTTCTCGGAGGTCACCTCCGCATGCATGTCCACGATGATCGCCGACGTTTCTTGCTTGAGCCGCGCGAGCTCCCGACGAGCGACCTGGAACGGGCAGTCCAGCGTCGGCATATAGACCCGTCCCATCAGATGCAGAACGGCCAGCCGTTCCCCCACCGGAGTCTCCACCACGATGCTGCCTCGGCCGGGAACCCCATCCGGGTAGTTGGCCGGACGCAAGAGCCGTGGTTCCTGTCGAATAAAGCCGATGATCTCTTTCTTGTCCCAGGCGTGGTTGCCGGTCGTAATCACCGAGATGCCCAGATCATACAACTCGCCGGCCAACTCGGGCGTGATGCCGAACCCACCCGCGGCGTTTTCTCCGTTGCCAATGACCAGATCTACGCTCTGTTGCACGACGAGCTTGGGGAGATGTTTCGCCACCGCTCGTCGTCCTGGCTCACCGACAATGTCACCAATGACGAGAACCTTCATCACTCACCAGTTCTGGCCGGGGGCTCGAGGCAAGAGACTAGGGGCAAACAGCAGGCACGAGGCTATGGGTGAGAGGCAAGGGAAAAGAAGTACCTTTAAATGCCTATAGCCTCTTGCCCCATGCCGCGAGCCTTCCCCAGAGCCTTTTGCCTCATTTCGCAACATCTATATATCGGCTTTCCCGGATGACTGTCACCTTGATCTGCCCGGGATAGGTCAGTTCCTGTTCGATTTTCCTGGCCACCTCCCGAGATAACTGGAACGATTCGGTATCGTCAACTTCGTCATGCCGCACGATCACGCGAATCTCTCTCCCCGCTTGGATCGCATAGGCCTTCTGCACTCCCTTGAACGTGGACGCCAAGGACTCCAGTTTCTCCAGCCTCTTCACGTAGGATTCAAGCGCCTCCCGGCGAGCCCCTGGTCTCGCGGCGGACAAGGCCTCTGACGAGGCCACGAGCACGGTCTCCACACAGATCGGTTCCACCTGCTCGTGGTGGCCGGCGATGGCGTTGACCACTTTTGCGGACTCCCCATAGCGCTTGGCGATGTCGGCGCCCAGCATGGCGTGCGGCCCCTCTTCCTCGTGGCTGACAGCCTTCCCGATGTCGTGGAGGAGCGCCCCTCGTTTGGCGAGTGCCACGTTCAGCCCCAACTCTGCCGCCATCGTCCCGCAGATATAGGCGGCCTCTCGGGCATGGTACAGATTGTTTTGTCCGTAACTGGTCCGGTACTTCAACCGCCCCAGGACCTTCACGAGCTCGGGGTGGAAATCCGACAGACCGAGTTCAAAGATGATCTTCTCCGCTTCTTCGACCATGAGTTTATCAATGTCGGTTTTCACCTTCTCGACGATTTCTTCGATGCGCGTCGGGTGAATCCGCCCATCGTGCATCAACCGTTCCAGCGAGACCTTGGCTATTTCTCGACGGAGGGGATCGAAGCCAGAGAGAACCACCGCCTCCGGCGTCTCGTCAATAATCACATCTATGCCCGTCGCAGCCTCGAGTGCCCGGATATTGCGCCCCTCGCGCCCGATGATTCGGCCCTTCATGGCGTCGTTGGGAATTGGAAGCACGGAGATCGTGGCCTCCGACACATAGTCTCTGGTGACACGTTGAATGGACCTGGCAATAATCTCACGTGCTTCCCGCTCTGCGCCCTCCTTCGCTTCGTCAATGATACGCTTCGTGCTCCCAGCGGATTCCAGCCGAGCCTCGCTCTCGATCTCCGAGACGAGCTGTCGTTTCGCGTCTTCGACCGTCAGACCTGCTACGCGTTCCAGCGCCTGCCGGTGCTCCTTGACCGCCCGGTTGCAGGCAGTCTCTGACGCAGCCAGCGCTTCATCCCGTTTCGTCAGCAGCCCTTCCCGCTTCTGCGATTCGAGCTCGCGGCGCTCCAACACGCTCGCCTTGGCTCCCAAGCTCTCTTCTTGCTTGGTCAGGCGCTTCTCCTCGACAGCCAACCCAGCAGCTTTCGCCTTTTCGTCACGCTCCGCCTCACTCTTTGCCTGAATGAGCAGAGCCTTGGCTTCGAGTTTCGCCTCTTTGGCCAGGCTCTCGGCTTCGCGTCTCGCCCCTTGCGCAATCTGCTGTGCCTGCTCCTCAGCTTGATTGCGCTGAGCTTTCAGCCAGGCACGCCGGAGCAAGAGGTAGACACCTACCCCGATCAGTCCCCCCAATATTCCCACGAGCACATAGGCGGATATAGCGGTAAAAATGGGATTCACCCCCTTTTACTAGTCATGCTGCAGGAGTTTCCGGCGACGATATTCCTAAGATTCGTCTGACCGTTCACTGAGGACAGAAGACAGCGGGGAGGAACTGCGCGCGGTGAGAGCCGAAACCCTTGAGATTCAGACCACGAGGCGAGAAGCGAGACGCAGAACGGTTACGCAGAAGGACGACACACCACCGGTAAAGCGAGCCGAAATCTACATTCCGTGGGAGAACACCCCAGAGCGGACCCTCGCCGCACTCGGCCGGCGACCGTGCCCGGAACAGGGTACTCTCTCTCCCCGTGACTCATTGCCCGCCGTCTCCCGTCATGGACCGGGGCTGGACCGATACGCCACAGGATTCGTTGACTCACAATATCCTCTCTTGGTTCGCCCTACCGTTATCCAACAACCAAACTATGGATCTGTGTCACTTTCTGCACTGTCAGTCAGTGCCGCTTTGCGTTTTCAGCCTCGTAGAGTCGTTTCTCTCCGCGTTCTCCCGTCACCCCTCACGGGGCCATCAGTAGCCTACCAAATACGAGCCGGCAATTCAACAGGAAACTCATCGCTTCCGCACGGGCTCGAGCTGTTCCTCGATTGATTCCATCAAGCAGAGAGCCCGTCGCTCAACTTCCGCTTCATTTTGCTCCCGACGCTGCTCCGCCTGAAACAGCTCATGGGCAATGTTGATCGCAGCCAGCACCGCCAGCCTCGAGAGGGTGGCGGTTTTCATGCCTTCCGATACCCGTCGGATCTCTTCATCCACATAGCGAGCTACCCGCTTGACATAGTCTTCCTCCGCATCGCCGGTGAGGACGTACCGTTGACTATAGATCTCAACCTCGATGGTCTTTGTCAAACGCCACCTCCTTGGATCTCCCCGTGTACTCAAGGGAATCCAGTTCGCCCATGACCTTTTCGATCCGCCTCCTGATTTGGACTCGCTCCTCGACCCATCGGTGGCTGGCCTGCTCCTGGGTCGACAACCGTTCGCGGGCCGCTTGCACAGTTCCTTTCAATTCAGCGTTCTCGCGTTTCAGGCTCTGAAGCAATTCCACCAGCCCGCGGATGCGCGCTTCCAGGGATTCCATCTTGTCCAGCGCCATTCTCCCTCTCCATCCTGCTCACCGACGATTGAATCATCGAAGAATTGAGTCATTGTTTCATTGACGATCGGCTCATTGAAGAATGTGATCATTGAGTCATTGGAGAATGATTCAATCGGCAGTGTTGCCATGAATCAATCAGACCAACGATCTCACGAACTATAAAAGTCTCAACACACCTTGTCAAGGGAACGCGAGTCACACCCGCCACGTTCCAGGCGATGATACTCCCGGTAGCTCCGGAGCACTCGTTTCACATACCGACGCGTCTCACGATACGGGATCAGTTCAACGAACTCGTCGAGCTCTGTGTCACCCCGCTCTTGAATCCAGCGAGACACCGCTCGAGGTCCCGCATTGTAAGCCGCCACCGCGTACAGCACCTTCCCGTCGAACTCCTCCAACAATTGCTCCAAGTACCGGACACCGAGCAAAATGTTGATCTCTTGACTCAACAACTCATGTCGGTCCACGCCAGAAATCCCCAGTTGCTGAGCTACCCGATGAGCCGTGGCCGGCATCAGTTGCATGAGGCCCAGCGCTCCCACCGGCGAGATCGCCTGCGCATCATAATGGCTTTCCTCTCGAATGATGGCCGCCACGAGATAGGGGTCCACACGAGGGCCGGCGTGGGCGCGGATCACGGGAAGGTACGCGGTCGGATAAGCCACGCTCCACAGCGCGGGGGGAGCTGGCTTCCCGCCAAACTCCAAGCTGACACGAAAGTGACGCCTCGCCAGCCGGATCGCCTGATGATAGGCCCCAACCTCGTTCAACAGCGTTGAGAGCTCCACCAGGCCTTCGCGATCGCGCGCATAACGATTCACTAAGGAAGCCAGTTCCCGACTGGCGTCTGCATCCATCCCCAGGAGCTTCAGCTCAAGCGCTCGCCGGTAATGGATGTCCCGTGCCATCTTGGATCGTGTGTCAATCGGAACGGCACCAGTTTGATCGTCCGGCACGGGCAGCTCGAGGGTGAGGGGCACACGCTCGCGAGCTATCTGGCAGTAGTAGGTCAGGGGGTACTCCCGGCACAAACGCCGATAGGTTTTTGAGGCCTTGGGGTCGCGTTCACGATCGAAAGCCCGCGCCATCCAGTACAGCGCCTGGGAGGTCAGGCTGTTATTCCCCGTCCCATCGGCCAGCTCCCGAAGGGTTTTCACCGAGTCACGGTACCGACCTGTTCGGTACTGAATCCATCCAATCCGCCAGAGCGCCTCCGCATGCCGCCGGGACACCTTGCCCAGCTGCGCCACCTTCTGATAGGCGGAGATCGCCCGCTCAAACTGACCGTGATCCTCGAGCCAGATACCCGTGAAAAAGAGGATGTCGGCTTGCTGCGCAGAGGTCAGCCCGCGCTGTGAAAGCGAGCGGCGCAGGGCGAGTAACCGCTTGCCGGCATCCTGCCTGAGATAGATCCGCGCCAGCCATACGGCAGCCTTGCCCGCTTCGGCCCGCTGCCCAGCAGCGACCTGCTCGAATACCTCCCGCGCTTGATCGTATCGTTTCAGCCGAACGAACGCGGTGCCGAGCTTGAGCCTTGCCTCGTCACGCAGGGGATGGTCCGGAGCGGCAGACAGAAACTCTTCCAGCTCATCAATGGCCCTATCGTGTAATGACCGTGACAGAAACGAGGTCGCCCGGTCGTAGCGGTCCTCGGGTGTCGGTTGCCAGGCTTCACCCGTTGCGCTTTCCGACAAGCGCGCGATCGCCTCATCTGCCTCTGGCGTCTGCGGATACTGCAGCCAGAGCTGCCTCAGTGTCGCGACGCCCGCCTCACGTTGGGCCTCGCGAAGTTGACAATCAGCCAGGCTCAGCAACGCTGGCGCAGCGTCGCGATCATTCGAGTCCAGGGTGAGAGCGAAGCTGAGCCACTCGCTTGCCCTGTCACACCTGCCGGCTCGGTACCAGGCCTCGCCGCCTCGAAACGCCGCACGGCTTCTGAGTAGCGTGTCCGGCACGAACTCGTGGATAGACTCAAACAAGAGAGCGGCGCGCGACACATCACCCATTCTCAGCAAGGCCTCTCCCATCCAAAGCCGGATATAGTCTTCCAGAATCCGCAGATCTCGCCGAGCCGCTCGCAGGAAAAGGAGCGCCTCGGCCGGCTGACGCTCGGCCAGGCTCATGCCTAACAAGAGGCTGGCGCGCTTGGCCCAGAGCGATCCGGGAAACCGTTCCCTGAGCACCTGCAGTCGGCGGATTTTCACCGTCAGCCGGCTTTCGGGGGACAGCGAAGCAACGGGCTCACTGACCGCCTTCTCAAAACATTCCTCAGCTGACTCGCAGACAAATGCCGCGAGATCAAGGGAGACATCGTCCTCGACTGCGACCGTGGGGCTGACAAGCAGAGCGAAAAAAGGAAGAACAAGGAGGAAGGTGCTGATTCGCTTTGGAAGCGACATGGCTAAGACAGAGCTGGTGTTGGTGGCGCCCTTGAAAGACCTATTATACCAGAGGCCACCGCCGTGGAGGTGATCGGCACAGGTCTGGCCGAGGAAGCCGCGCCAGCGCTCGCCTTGTCAGTCTGTTTGAGCCTGTGCTAGGCTCTCGCCATGACAGGTTCCGACCAACCACGTCGACGGCAGCCAGCGGAGGGTATGGATCTGTTGACCCTCGACCTCGCGTCAGCCGAACAACTCGTGCGTGATCTCGGTTGGCCCCGGTACCACGCTCAGCAGATCCTCCGCTGGGTGTACCGGAAGCGGGTACGGGAGATCGGGGCCATGACGGACCTTTCCAAATCCCAGCGGAGCCGGCTCGCAGCTATCGCCTGGATTGGACGGACTGACACGTCCGACATCCTCCACTCCGAGGACGGCACGTCCAAATTCCTGCTGCGCCTCCAGGACGGGCTCATCGTTGAGACCGTGCTGATTCCCGACTCCGGAAGGCTCACCCTCTGCCTGTCCAGCCAAGTGGGCTGTACCTTCGACTGCGGATTTTGCTTAACCGGCAGGATGGGCCTAAAACGAAACCTCAAGGCTCACGAGATCGTGGAGCAGGTTCTGACCGTCCAGGATCACCTTGAGCCCGGGCAACGGGTGACAAACCTCGTGCTCATGGGTATGGGCGAACCCCTGGCTAACCTGGATGCAGTCGGACAGGCGGTCACGTGCTTGACGAACGCGACCTGGGGGCTTGGGTTCCCTGCGCGGCGTATGACCCTGTCCACGGCAGGCCTCGCGCCACGACTCCGGGAGGTGGCAGCGCTGGGGGTGAACCTCGCGGTGTCGCTGAACGCGACGACCAACGCGCAGCGGGACGCACTGATGCCGGCCGTCAATCGGCTTCATCCCTTGGAAGACCTGATGGCCGCATGCCGGGATTACCCTCTTCCGCCACGCCGACGGCTGACGTTTGAATATGTCCTCTTGGCTGGTGTGAATGACAGGGAGCAGGACGCAAGGCGGCTGGCCAAGTTGCTGAACGGAATTCGCTGCAAGGTCAATCTCATCCCCTTCAATGAGTTCCCCGGGAGCGCCTTCCGTCGTCCTGATGACACCGAAGTGCTTCGCTTTCAATCCGTGTTGAGGCAGGCCGGGTTCGACGCCTTTATCCGGAAAAGCATGGGGCGCGACGTCCTGGGTGCCTGCGGGCAACTCGGCTCACTCCCCGGCCGCCCTGCAGCGGTGGCCTTCACACCGGTGGGAGCGGCCACCTGAGCATGCACATCGCCTCCGCAGAGTGTCTCCACATGCATCGGCCTTGCCCGAGTCATCGTGCGCTCCTCCCGCTGATTTGTCTCTCAATTCTCGGTAGCCTCTGGCTGAGTCTCCCCACCCACGCGGCGGTGCACGAATCGGTCCTGGCCAACGGCATGAACGTGCTGTTGGTCGAGGTTCCGAAGGCCCCAGTCGTCACCGTGCAGATCTGGTACAAGGTCGGCTCGCGCAACGAAGTCATGGGTCGCGCGGGCTTGTCGCACATGCTCGAGCACATGATGTTTAAAGGGACGGCACGATATCCCAAGGGGGCGTTTTCGCGGACTGTCCGCAAGAACGGGGGGCGCGACAACGCCTTCACGAGCCAGGACTACACGGCCTATTTCGAGATCATAGCCGCGGATCGTGTGGAGCTGGCTCTGGAACTGGAAGCGGACCGGATGCGGGGGCTCCTGCTGGATGAGAAAGAATTCCTGCTCGAACGGGAAGTGGTGAAAGAAGAGCGCCGTCTGCGGACGGAGGACGATCCGAAGGCTTTCCTGGTTGAATCGCTCTTTGCTCAAGCGTTTCAGATCCATCCCTACCATTGGCCGGTCATTGGGTGGTTTCCGGATCTCAACGCCATGACGCTCGAGGACCTCAAGCGACATTACGACACCTATTATGTCCCCAACAACGCGACCCTGATCGTCGTCGGCGACATCGAGGCCGACTCGCTGCTGCCTGCGATCAAGCGTGTGTTCGAACCAATCCCCAAGGGGTCGGTCCCGCCGCTGCAACGGGTGGTCGAGCCCAGGCAGCAAGGGGAGCGGCGCATTATCGTCAAGCGGGAGGCCCACGTGCCGTTCATCATGGCCGGCTATCGCGTTCCGAACTATGCACACGAGGATTCCTACGCCCTCAGCATCCTTGAGTCGATCCTCACCCAGGGCAAGAGCTCGCGTCTGTATCGGAGCCTGGTCTACGACCAGAAGCTCGCGCTGGCCGCGGGGGGCAACTATAGTCTCCTCCAAGCCGACCCGGAACTGTTCTATGTGTATGCCGTGGTCGCGCCCGGTCAGAACATGGAGCAGGTCGAGCAGGCCCTCCACCAGGAGCTCCAGCGGCTCCGGTCCAACCTCCCGACTGAAGAGGAACTCCAGCGGGCCAAAAATGCGGTGGAGGCGACGCATATCTTCGGCCAGGATTCGAACTTCCGCCAAGCGATGCTGCTCGGCCAAGCCGAGACCGTCGGGGCGGGATGGCGCTACATCGGACAATTTGTTGAACGCATGAAACGGGTCACGGCGGAAGATATACAACGGGTCGCCCGACGTTACTTTACCGAGGATGCGCGCACGGTCGGCATCCTGATTCCGACGCCGTCGAACAGGAAGTCGCCAACCACCTCGGGGGAAGCGGAATGAGCTCCATCAGAGGGAAAACTGAGCGCAGGAGGTTTCCACGAATGCCCACGACCGTCGGGTGGCTGCTGGCGACGTGCGTCCATCTTGGCGCGCTCCTCGCCGCCCTGACAGGATCAGCACCAGCAGCGGAGCTTGCCCCGACTCGTTTTGTCATGCCGAACGGTCTCACCGTGCTGGTCATCGAGCAACACGCGCTCCCGATCGTTCAGATTCAGGCTTTGATCAAGGCCGGTTCGGCTCAGGACCCCCCTGAGAAAGCCGGGCTGGCGAACCTCGTCGCCAGTTTGCTGGATGAAGGGACAGAATCACGGAGCGCGAAGCAAATCGCCGACGAGATCGAGTTCGTGGGCGGCCAGCTGACCGTGAATGCGACTGAAGATTATACACGTGCCTCCGCCCGCGTGCTGACCAAGGATGTCACACTGGGGTTCGAGCTCTTAGCCGATGTTCTTCTCCATCCGACATTCCCCGAGCCAGAGATCGAGCGCGTTCGGAGGCTGATCTTGGGTGAAATTCTGAGCGAAAAAGAAGACCCTGGTCTGGTTGCGGCCAAGGCTTTCTACCCATTGGTCTTCGCCGGTCATCCCTATGGCTGGCCGGTGAACGGCACCGAGGAGAGCGTTCCCAAGATTACCCGATCCGACATCCAGCAGTTTTACGCGCGCGAGTTTCTGCCCAATCAGACGATCCTGGCGGTCGTCGGGGATTTGACGGTCAAGCAGGCGCGGGACTACATTTCCACGTATTTTGGCTCGTGGAAGCGCGGCCTCGATCGGGCCAGCAGCGCTGTCGCACCGTCGCCCGTTGAGAAGCCGATGACACGACTGATTGATAAGGATGTCACGCAGGCCTCTATTATCCTTGGCCACGTGGGGATTAGCCGTTCGAACCCCGACTTCTACGCTGTGGCCGTCATGAACTACATCCTGGGATCTGGAGGGTTCTCTTCAAGACTCATGGATTCAATCCGTGGCAGACAGGGGCTTGCCTACGGAGTTTACAGTTCGTTCGAGGCGAACCGAATGCCAGGTGCCTTCTTGGTCAGCCTTCAAACCCGAAACGAGATGGCAAACCAAGCGATCGCAGGTGTCATGGCGGAGCTCAATGGCATCCGAGATGCACCGGTCACCGACCAGGAACTGGCCGACGCGAAGGCGTACTTGATGGGGAGCTTCCCCTTGCGACTTGACACCACGGCCAAGCTCGCTCTGCTCTCATGCCTCGTCGAATTGCATGGCTTGGGCCTGGATTATTTCACGCAATATCCAGAATGGATTAAGAGGGTGACGAAAGCCGACGTGCTGCGCGTCGCCAAGCAGTATCTCCATCCCGACCGGTCTGTCCTCGTGCTCGTTGGGAACCTGGATGAAGCCAAAATCGGGCAATAGGCAAGGGGCGAGAGGCTAGGGGGGCTGTTTGCCCCTCGCCTCTGGCCGAAAGCGGGAGAGTTCTATGTTGCGTACCAAGCATCTTAAGATGGAGCAACTCATCAGGGAGATGGACTCCGTCCTGGTCGCCTTCTCAGGTGGGGTCGACAGCTCACTCGTGCTGAAGGTCGCCCACGAGGCGCTCGGCGCTCGAGCGCTGGCTGTGACGGCGGTCTCTCCGACCTTCCCCGCCGTGGAGCTTGAGTGGACGCGCCGCCTCGTCGCTGAAATCGGCGCGCGTCACCATATCATCGAGGGGGACCAGCTCGTGATCCCCGACTTTGTCCGCAACGATGCGAGTCGTTGCTACCATTGCAAGACGGACCTTTACCAAGCGGTCGGGAAACTTCAATGCGACCTGCGGATCGGGGCGGTCGTGGATGGCACCAACTTGGACGACCTGGATGATGATCGGCCCGGAATGATGGCAGCCCGCGAGTGGGGCGTCCGGAGCCCCCTGGTCGAAGCGGAGCTGACGAAGGCAGAGGTTCGAGAACTGGCCAGAGCTCTCGGCCTCTCCAACTGGGATAAGCCCGCAGCCGCATGCCTGTCCTCGCGGATCCCTCGCGGGACCGCAATCACACGGGAGAACTTGTCCCGTATCGAGCACGCCGAGCTCGTGCTGTTCCAGGAAGGGTTCCACCAGTTCCGTGTTCGAGACCACGGGGAGACGGCCAGGATCGAGTTGGAGGGGTCAGAGATCGCAAGGATGCTGGAAGTGGAACGGCGAGCTCGTATCAGTGCCGCACTGAAACAGTTGGGGTTTCGGTTCGTGTCCCTCGATCTGGAAGGATACCGCCGCGGCAGTACGACCACCCGATAAGCGTTAACCGTTACTCGTTAACCGGGACAAACACAAAAGAAACGGGAAGACTCTAACGTTTCACGTCTTACAGTTCCTCAAGAGCGCCGCTCCTCGTAGGCATCCGCCACAGCCTGTAATGCCTCATCCGCCAAGCGGCGATGATCAGCATCGGAAAGACTGCGCCCCACCACTTGCTCAGCCACCAGCAGGGCCAAGTCGGTCGTCTGAGACCGGATCTCTTGAATCGCCTTGCGGCGCTCATGCTCGATGTCGCGGGCAGCGTCCGCCTTGATGCGCTCGGATTCCGCGAGCAGGCGTTGCTCGTTTTCCTCCAACAGGCGCTGGGCCCGATCCTTCGCCCGGGCCAGTACCGCCTCGGCGTCGCGCGAAGCCGCGCTCAATTTGGCCTCGTATTCCTGCATCTTGCGCTCCGCCTCAGCACGATGCCGCTCGGCCTGTTCCAAGCTGTCCCGGATCTTGCGCTCGCGCGTCTCCAACGCCTCGAGGATCGGCGGGAACGCAAACTTGTACAAGATCCAAAAGAGGGCGGCAAACGAGACAATTTCCCAGAAAATCAGCGACGAAAAAAATGTCGTGTCAAACTGTGGCATGGCCTTTTAGGAGAACCGGTAACCTGCTCGGTCCGTTAGTTCCGTCCGGTCCGTTAACGGAAGCACCTGTCCAAACGGACCCAACTGACTAAACAAAGCCCTCCCTTTTTAACTTTTTCCGTTTACTTGCGCAACCCCATAATGATGAACGCGATCACCAAGCCATAGAGCGCGATCGCCTCGACCAGCGCGAATCCGATCCACATGTACTTTCCGACCCGGGCCTCGGCTTCCGGTTGACGCGCAACCGCCTCGATCATCTTCCCGAAGATGTAACCGATTCCGACGCCGGCTCCGGCGAAGCCTGCCGCTGCTAAGCCCATTCCCAACAATGCTGCTGCCGCAGAGTCCATGTAGTCCGTTCCTCCCTTACTCGGTGATCATGCTTCAATGGGCGCGTTCCTCGTGCCCATGCAGGTGTATGGCGTCTCCGAGATAGACGCACGTCAATATACTGAAAATGTACGCCTGAATAAATGCAATAAACACCTCCAGGCCGTTGATGGCAATCGAAACGACGAACGGCAACCAACGGATCCAAATGATGGAAAGTAAGACCGGTATCAGGCACCACCATAGGATGAGACCTACTATGCCTGCCGAAGCGACAATTCGACGCCGCATCACAATGAGGACTACCAATACGAAGAAAAGCCCAACCTTGACAGCCAGCGGCGCTGGTATGAAAGGCATGCTCACAAGCATTCCGAAAAGAACAGCCAAGACCGTATGTCCAGCCGTCATGTTCGCGAATAACCGGACCGCGAGCGACAAGGGTCTCGCCAGTTGACTAACCAGTTCAATCGGTATCATGAGGGGTAGCATCCATGCTGGCGTTCCGGACGGTACCAGAATTCCAAGGAATTTCACGCCGTGAAGGGAGAATCCGACGACGATGCTCATGCTGTACACAAACAAAGCAAAGACCGCGGTCACGACAATCTGGCTCGTCACGGTAAAGGACCCGGGAACCAATCCCAGCAGGTTACAAAACAGAATAAAGACGAACAGGGTGCTCACGAACGGGAAAAACCGCATGCCCTCCCTGCCCATCGTGTCGAGGATCATACCGCGGATGAATTCCACGAGAAGCTCGGCCAGGCTCTGCAGCTTTCTGGGCACGAGGCGTCGCGAGGTCCCGGCAGCAATCAAAAGGCCTGCCACGAGTGCGACGACCACCCACATCATCAGCACGGCTTTGTTGAGGGAGATGTCAACACCGAGCAACGAGAGGTGCACGAACGGATGGAGTTCAAACGGGTGGAGCGGATTTTCCAAGGCCTCTCCTTCGTTCGTTATTTGGGCCAGCGCTGCGCCATCCGGTACGCATTCCGGACTCCCGCGAAGGCGCCCAGGATCAACCCTGCCACCATCCCCCAAGGCCCAGAGGAAAACAGGTAGGTATCAACCAGCCAACCCAGGCCGCCCCCCACGATCAGCGCAGCCAGCATTTCGGTCCCGATCCGGACCGCTTGCCCCAAGCCCGCATAGAAGGGATCTGTTGAGGGCGGCATCGTCATCCACCGCCGCGCAGCCGAGCAACGGCGCGCATTCAATCAAAATATCGGGCGAATTGTCAAGCTGATCGCCACTGGTCGAGGCACGCGTGATCGCCATTCAACAGCGCTTCCTCGACTGGCTTCTGTTTTCCCCGTTGTGTTACAAGGATCCCATGATCCGACCATCACGCGCACGCTTCCTGATGGAAGCACGTCCCCAGCCGCTGTTGCTCTCTGTGCCCCAGCCGGCGGAGGACGCCTATGAATTGTACCGTCGGATTGCCCACCCGAACCGGCCATCATTTCTCCTCGAGAGCGGAAAGGGCGCCGGCGCAGTCGCGCGGTACTCCTTCTTGGGAAGCGACCCCTATCTGGAGTTCATCGGTACACACGATCGCTACGAGCTGCGCACACGCGACGGGACAGTGGCGAAGCAAGGGGACCCTTTCGCCGCCCTTGCGGCGCTGCTGCGCGCGTCCAGAATACCCCGACCCGAGGGCGCGCCGCCGTTCTTCGGCGGGGCGGTAGGGTATTTCGGCTACGATTTTGCGCGGCGGTTGGAGCCCCTGCCGACTCTTGCGGTGGACGACCTGCACCTCCCAGAGCTGCAGTTCGCGTTTGTGGAGCTGTTGGCCGCTCTCGACCACAGCACCCGGACGCTCCATTTGATCTTTGCGCCCCCGTCAGAGCGGTTGCAAGGCGAATCACGGGAGAAGCTCTACCGAGAGGGTTGTGACCGGCTGGCTGAACTCGAAGCGAGGCTGGCGTGTCCGCGCGTCACGCGTGAAGAAGATCGGCCGACTGTCCAACTCACCATTCATCCGGACCAGTCCCGGACTACCTATCTGGACCGCGTGCTTCAGTGTCAGGAGTTTATCCGCGCTGGGGACATCTATCAGGCGAATCTGTCCCACCGCTTCACCATTGAACAGCCGGGCGGCCGAAGCCTGCACGATACGATGACTGGCTTCGCCCTTTATCAGCGCCTTCGGCTGGTGAACCCGTCACCCTTTGCGGCATTGCTCAACTTTAAGGAGCTGTGTCTCGTCAGTTCCTCACCGGAGCGCCTCGTACGATTGGACAACCGGCGAGTGGATACCCGTCCGATTGCCGGGACCCGGCCTCGAGGCCAGACCCTCACCGAGGATCGCCACCTGGCCGAGGAACTCCTGACTGACCGGAAGGAGCGCGCCGAGCATCTGATGCTGGTTGACCTCGAACGCAATGACCTCGGCCGTGTCTGCTGCTACGGATCTGTCCGCGCGGATGAGTTCATGGTGGTGGAGCGCTACTCACACGTCAGCCATATCGTGTCCAACATCACGGGGCAGTTGCGCAGCGAGCTTGACGGGTTTGACCTGATCAAAGCCATGTTTCCGGGCGGCACGATTACCGGAGTTCCCAAGATCCGCTGCATGGAGATCATTGAGAGCCTTGAGCCGGTCTGCCGTGGACCCTACGCCGGCTCGCTGGGATACCTGAGCTGGAGCGGAGATCTGGACCTCAACATCATCATTCGCACGCTGGTCTTGACCGACAGTCGTGGGTTCCTGCAAGTTGGAGCAGGGATTGTGGCCGATTCAAATCCAGCTCGGGAGTACGACGAAACCCTGTTTAAGGCCGAAGCGCTCATGCAAGCGCTGCGGAAGAATTGAAGGATTTCTTCATCCGATCATTGAATCAATGACTACATGATTCAATGACTACATGATTCAATGACCACATGACTCAATATCATTTATGTGGGTCTTCCTGAACGATACATTTGTGGAGAGCGACAAAGCCGTCGTGTCCGTTTTCGATCATGGATTTCTGTACGGCGATGGCATCTATGAAACGCTCCGCGCCTACGGCGGCCGCGTGTTCATGCTCCAACAGCACCTGGCTCGGCTGCACCGCTCAGGCCACCTGATCGGTCTCAAGTTCCCTCTTCCGGACAAGGACTGGCCTTCCCTCGTGAAGGAGTCGATGAGCCGGAATCGCCTCCACGACGCCTACATCCGCATCACGGTTTCCCGGGGAGAGGGCGATATCGGCCTTGATCCTGGTCTCTGCCGACGGCCGACTGTGGTGATCCTTGCCCAGCCTTTGACGCCCTACCCACCGCACCTGTTTCACGAGGGGGTGAGCCTGGCGGTTGTCCAGGTACGTAGGAACCTCCCTGCGGCTCTTCCGCCGCAGATCAAGTCCCTGAACTTCCTGAACAATATCCTCGCGAAGCAGGAAGCGCTGCAGGCAGGAGCCTTTGACGGCATCATGCTCAATGCCACTGGTGATCTCACTGAATGCACCGCCAGCAACCTCTTTTTCGTGCAGCATGGGTGTCTGTGCACACCCTCAATAGAATGCGGCATCCTGGACGGCATTACCCGCTCGGTGGTTCTCATGTTGGCTCAGCAAAACGGGATAGCCGTGGAGGAAGGTTCGTACCCAGCCGCAGCACTCCGACAGGCTGACGAGTGTTTCCTCACCAATACCACGATGGAAATCATGCCGGTTCGTGAAGTGGACAGAACTTCGATTGGCGACGGACGCCCTGGCCCTCTGACTCTGAAGCTTCGGGACCTCTTCCACTCCCATCTCGCTCGATTTCTCGAATAAATTGCACGGCTCCGTGCCGTGGCGGAGGGTGTGGAGGCGCCATGTTGAGTTGCCAGGCAGGATTTTCTGCGCGTTTTGACAGGGTTGGGGGCCGATGCTAAGTTTGAAAGTATGGATCGGCAGAGGCTTCTGCGTGTTCAGCGGTTCGTACTCTGGGTTGCCTTCCTCCTACTAGCGTCTCACTCCCTCTCGCTCGCAGACCCGCGGACGGTCTCCGCTGAGATGTACTACTACATCGACGTCCGCGGCACCATCCACTTTACAAACGCGCCGACCGATCCGCGCTTCAGAAAGCTCACCCCGCACGTCATCGCGCCCCGCCCGCCTGTGTCCGTCGAGGATCTGGAGCTGACCATTAATCGTCATTCGTTCCGGCAGCGGATCGATCCGGCCCTGGTGCGTGCCATCATCAAGGCAGAATCAGATTTCGTCCCCAGCGCCGTCTCACGGGCGGGAGCCTCAGGACTGATGCAACTCATGCCGCAAACCGCAGCGTGGCTAGGCGTCCGTAACCTCTTTGATCCGGATGAGAACGTTGGCGCAGGGACGCGATATTTTCGCTACCTGCTCGACCGCTACGACGGAGACATCACGCTGGCGCTTGCCGCCTATAATGCGGGCGAGCATCAGGTTGACCGCTACCAGGCCCTGCCACCCATTCACGAGACCCGCCAGTATGTGAAAAAGGTGCTCCGCTTCTACCGGGCTTATTCTGGAGATTTCTCACCGAACGTGTCCTTCCGCGCACGGACCCGCGTCGCAGGCACGTTCAGCGGCTTCGTCCCCGATACTCGCTAGCAGGCTGCCATACGCGTGCCTGATCTGCTCCCGTCAGCATACCCGCTCGTTTCGCCCTGCTGTGTTGGCTCCGCTCAGGTCGCTTCCTATCCAAATAATCAGCTCGGTAATGCGCGCCCACGCTGTGTGTTCGCCACAAGGCCGCCTCCGCGATACAGCGGGCAACCTGCACCATATTCTTCACTTCTAAATCCACCCTCGCCCCAAAGGGTCGTGCCGCCGTCCGTTCCCACCGAGACAGTTGCGCCAAGGCGCTGGTCAGCGAATCGCCGGTTCGCACCAGTCCGACCTTTCCCCACATCAGCCGACGCAGCGAGCTGCGCAGCTTATCGGCGTCGTCCAACGCACAGAGCGGACCACCATCCAGCTCCCCGGCCGTCGGCAGGGGGCCCGCTGGTCCGGTATTCCGCCCTGCAAAGGCCACGGCAGCTCGAGCCGATCGTGCCCCGAACACAAGTCCTTCGAGCAGGGAATTGCTCGCGAGGCGGTTGGCCCCATGCACGCCGCTACAGGCGACTTCCCCGGCGGCCAACAGGCCCGGCAGGCTCGTCGAGCCGGTCGTATCAGTCCACACACCGCCCATCATATAGTGCGCACTCGGGCAAACCGGAATCCACTCTTCTGTAATATCAATGTCGTACCGCAGGCAGGTGGAATAGATGGTGGGAAACCTCCGTTTGATAAAGGCCTCGCCAAGGTGCGTGACGTCCAAGAATACATGCCGAGACCGCGTGGCGGCCATTTCCGACCAGATCGCCCGTGCGGCAATGTCGCGCGGCGCTAACGCAGCGTCGGGGTGGTAGCGATGCATAAACAGTTCCCCCTTGATGTTGCGGAGCTGTCCCCCTTCCCCTCGCATCGCCTCGGAGAGGAGAAACGGAGGGCTCGTCGGCAGATACAGAGAGGTCGGATGAAACTGCACCAACTCCATATCCTCCAGGACAGCCCCAGCCCGAAGCGCCATGGCCATCCCGTCGCCGGTGGCATTGGGTGGGTTCGTCGTGCGGGCATAGGCCTGCCCGGCCCCGCCGGTCGCCAAGAGCACCGCCAACGCCTGGAGCACAGTTCGAGTCCCTTCCACCTCGTCGAGTACGACCGCGCCGCGGCACACGCCCCCGACGACAACCAAGTCTACCGTAAAGTGGTGGCCGAGCCATTGGATCCGCTTTTGCCGGCGTGCGTGCGCCATGAGGACCCTGACCATTTCGTTGCCCGTTGCATCGCCCCGCGCCCGCAAGATCCGGCTTCGACTATGGGCTGCCTCGCGTGCAAACGCGAACTTCCCTCCGACCTTATCGAACCGCGCTCCCCAGGCAATCAACTCCTGAATCCGCTCGGGCCCTTCGCTCACCAAGGCACGCACAGACTCCCGACGGCATAACCCATGCCCGGCCTTCAGCGTGTCGGCGAAATGGATCGCGACATCGTCCTCTTCGCTCAGGGCTACAGCAACCCCGCCCTGCGCGTAGATGGAGCTGCTCTCGAGGGGATGACCCTTCGTGAGCACCAGCACCGAGCCGTGACGGCTGAGCTCGATCGCAGCCTGGAGGCCAGCCACGCCGCCCCCGATGACTAGAAAGTCGACCTCGGGTGCGCGAGCCGCCCGCGTTCCTTTGTTCCGTCGAGCCATCAGTGCACCCGGGGGGTCGGCAAGTCGGCAGCAGCCAGCCGGGATGCCATCCCGAAGGGGAGATCTCCCTCCACGCTGGTGAGAAGAATAGACTGAACGCCGATCAAGCGGAGCAGTCCGTGTCCGCGTTCACGAATGGCCAGCTCCTCCGGCTTCCGCTTCCACTGGCCCTGCCAGTGCACGAACACGTCTATCGCGTCCCCCTCGATCAGGATCCGTTCAATAGTGAAATCGAGCGAGATCTCTTGGAAGGTCTGAAAATCATTCTGAATCTCCCGCATCAAGCGGTCCAGCGCCTCGAGCGGCAGCATGAGCGACTGGATGTCCGACGCCTCTTCTCGGACATACGCCACCCGAAGTTCCTCGACAGCCTGGTCAATCCTCTGAAACCGAGCGTGGTCGGCAGGATACCGCCATTCCTTCGACGAGCACCCAAGCACGGAACTGGCTGCGCAGGCCAGACCCACGAGCAGAGCACATGAGAGAACGCGGAAGCGCCAGGCCATAGTGGAGTATAGGAAGCTGCCGAGAGACCCGTCAAGCCGCCTGCGCCAGGCTGATCTCGAACGCACACCGCAGCCCTGAATGTGACACGAGTGGTTATTGCGTTGTGTCTTCCCGTAGTTTTCTTGACACGTCGCGGGCCTCGGTGTTACGCAGCAGAGCGTAAGCCTGGGGATGCGCGCGGCTTGCTTTTAAGCGGAAAACGCTCTACACTTCCCGGATCGGGAGAGGTTTTATGTCTAGCGTCTTGAAGAAGCGTCGAAAAAAAATGCGCAAGCACAAGCACAAGAAGCTCCGTAGGCGCATGAAGTTCTTGCGTCGGAGAACATAAGGTCTATCACGTAGAATGTGGGGGGGCCATGTCAGAAGTCAAGCGGGTGAAGATCAAGGTGCGGACTCCAAGCTGCGTCTATGTTGGTGAGTTGGTCATTCCCCCGATGAGAAAGCGCGTCTCAGACGTGCTCAACGAAGATTCAAACCTCTTCATCAACCTGTCCAACGTCGTCATCAACGACGATGAGCGAGCCGAGTTTATCGCGCTGAACAAGAATATGATTGTGTCCATCACCGAATTGTAATCGCCCCCTGCCGCTCCTCTGCGCCTCACGCGATGCCGCTGGCCTTCCCCACATCTGGACCTCACACCACGCTGTCGCGGCCTGTTGCCGAACGCTTCCTCTCAGCCACATCAGCATGGCCTATTTCTCTCGCTTTTACCCCTTTCTAAGGCCATACCTCCCCCAGATGCTGGGTGCCGCCGGGCTGGTGATGGCTGTCGCGCTCCTCAATCTTACCCTCCTGCGCTTGGCCGGCTATCTGTGGGACATCATTACCGTCCAACGCGACGTCCGCGCCATGACGACCACGATCGGGATTTTCCTGGGTCTCGTCACTCTCCAAGGTCTGCTGTCCATGGGACACAGCTACCTCACCGCGTGGGTGTCCCAGCAGATCATGGCGGATTTCCGGACGCATGTCTTCGCGCATCTCCAGCGACTGTCGCTCAGCTTTTTTGCGAAACGCCGGACAGCCGAGCTCCTGTCGCGCCTCATGAACGATGTCAACGTCATTCAATCGACCGCGACCGAAACACCGATCGACTCGGCCAAGCAAGCGGTCACCTTCGTCGGTGGCGTCGCGTTTCTGCTGTTCATGAACTGGCGCCTGTGCCTCCTGATCCTCCTGCTGCTCCCGACTTTGGTGTTCGTGGCCAGGCTCTTCGGCAAGCGGCTGAAAGCACTCTCGACGACGATCCAAGACCACACCGCTGCGACCGCAACTGTGGTGGAGGAGGTCTTTTCCGGAATCCGGATCGTGAAGTCGTTTGTCCAGACCTCTCGCGAAGAGCGCCGGTTCGCGACGCAGGTTCGGAAGACCCTCGAGACCACTCTCAGCAGAGCGTCTGTCCTTGCTGTGTTTGTGCCGATCATTACGTTGCTGACCTTCGTGGCAGCCGGCGCCGTACTGTGGTATGGAGGGAACCAGGTGATCGAGGGCGACGTCTCTCCAGGTGATCTGTTCGCCTTTGTGCTCTTCGCGGGCATCTTAATCGGTCCCTTTGGCTCGGCTGCGAGAGTCTTTGCCCAGATCAAGGAAGCACAAGGCGCCATGCAACGGGTGTTTGAGATCCTCGATACACGACCTGAGATCATTGACTGGCCGGATGCCGAAGAGCTCCCACCCATCCACGGGCACGTGCGGGCCGACAAGGTGGGTTTCGCCTATGACCCTAGGCAGCCGGTGCTTTTTGACGTGTCTTTCGAAGTTCATCCAGGTCAGATGGTCGCGATCGTCGGGCCGACTGGCGCGGGTAAAACCACGTTGGTGAACCTGCTGCACCGCTTCTATGATCCCACGGTCGGCTCGCTGGCCATCGACGGCCATAATCTTCGAACGGTTCGACTCGACAGCCTTTACCGCCAGATCGCGTTGGTGCCCCAGGACATGATTCTGTTCGGAGGGCCTATTGTCGAGAATATTCGATACGGCCGCCAGGAAGCGACTGAGGAAGAGGTGATCGCCGCGAGCCGCGCAGCCAACGCGCACGACTTCATCAGCGCGATGCCCGACGGGTATCACACCATTGTGGGGGAGAAAGGAGTCAACTTGTCCGGCGGACAACGCCAACGGATCGCGATCGCCCGGGCGGTACTCAAGAATCCCAGGATCCTCATTCTGGACGAGGCGACCTCGGCTTTGGACTCTGAGTCCGAAATGTTAGTTCAAGACGCGCTGGATCGATTGATGGCGGGCCGGACTACCTTCGTCATCGCCCATCGATTGACCACCGTGTTGCGGTCAGACCGCATCCTCGTGCTGAACCAAGGGCGGATTGTGGAGGAGGGCACCCACGCGGCACTCATGGAGCGCAAGGGACTCTATCACCATCTCTACACTCTTCGGCTGGTCGAAATGGCGACCTAAGCATCGCTATTTGATCTTTGAAAAATCCGCCTCAAGAATATCCAGCCTGCCGTCGGTGAAAAAGACCTCCACCTTCGTCTTGGCATTCGGGTCGAAGCTGTCATAGGCGAACCGGGCGGTGAAACGGGACCGGTACCCTGGACCTTTCCCCGGATTCTTGCGTCCCCTCTCAGCGGGGCTGACGTCCACCGGCTGCACCCGCTTGGAGCCCTGCAGTAATGTGACCTGCGCACCCTCCGCAAAATACTCGTCGTCCCCGCATAGCTGAACCTCTATCTCCAGGTTCGGCATCTCAAGGTATTTTCTGATCTTCTCGTCGGGCATCCGGATCTTTTTCTTTTGCCTCTTGGATTCCGTGGCCTCTTTGCGGCCAAATGACTCCAACCAGAAGCGCTTGGTGCGCAAGATGGCGCTGGTGCCGCAGGGATCGGTTTCCGGATCAGCCCCAACCCGCGTCACTTTGGAGGCTCGCTGCATGATCTCCCTGACCTCCTCAGCGCTGTTGGCCTTGAGCATCGGCTCACGGCCTGCAGCGAGCGCTTCCTTGCCCTCGTCCACCGTGAGTTTGACGTCGATGGGGTACGCCGGGCTTCCCAAGACCGCCATCACCCACCAGAAGCTCAGGACGCTGAGCACGAGGCTGGAGACCCTTACCCGTTGACCGTGTAGAAATCCTTGAACCATGAGGTCCTCCTTCGGGCAGCGCCACAAACCACTGTCCATCATTCTAAGGAAAAAGCCGTACCAATGCAATCGGCGATGGCGGTCAACCAGCTCGCGGTGGCGCGTCATCATCCGCGAACAGGCCCCAATTGGGGTAGGGCTTGTTGCAGTAAAGCGCCGCCACATCGATCGGAACACAGACCCCACGGGCCGCCAGCAGGGTAGCGGTGAGCCTGAGGGGCAAGCCGACTGCTGCCGTATAGTCGCCGTCAATTCTAGCGATGAGTCGTCCGCCGGTACCCTGGATGGAATATCCACCCGCTTTTCCGACCCACTCCCCGGTATGGAGATACGCCTCCACCTCCGGATCACGCAGGTCGTGCATCCACACCCGAACGCTTTCCACCGCGACATCCTGAATGCTGTCCCGCTGTCGGCAGAGCGCCACCGCGGAGTGGACTGTATGATCCCGCCCCCGAAGCCGCTTCAGCATGCTGCCAGCTTCAGCCAGATCTTGCGGTTTTCCGAGAGACTCCGCGCCAAGCGCGATCAGGGTATCACTCCCCAGCACCCACCGGTCGGGGAATCGGTCGATGCAGGAGCGTGCCTTGCCCACCGCAATGGTACGGACCAGTTCCTCAGCCGTCGGCCCGGCGCGGAATGATTCTTCAAATGTCGGCTTAGCAACCTCGAACGGAATCTGCAGCAACGCCAGCAACTCTTTACGCCTGGGAGAGGTCGAGGCGAGCAGAACCGTCATCAGATCAGGTGCAGGAAACGGCGCAGCGAGGCGCCACGTCCGAAAGGCTGCGGGTTGCCGGTGTGGAGGCGATCAGGTTGCCAGCATCAAACTCTGCGAGAATCCGCCTGACATCCTCGCTGTTTGAAGCACAAACCATGCGCGCCCGCATGGCCGCTGCGCTGGGGAATCCCTTGCAATACCAGCCTAGGTGTTTCCGCATGCGCGGAAATCGGTCCACTCCCATGACCGCTTCGAACTGCCGGGCATGATCCACCATGACCCTGAACCGCTCCCTAAGACTGACCTCTTCGTCCAGCAGGGTTGACATGCCTTCACGCACCGCCGTACGGGCTGCACCTTTCATCCGAAAGAACCATGGGCTCCCGAGAACACCGCGCCCCACGAGCACCCCGTCCACGCCGTGCGCCTGGACTCGGTGAACCACCTCCTGGAGCGAACGGACATCCCCGTTGCCCAACAACAGGGTCTTCGATCCACGGACCACGCAAGCTGCTCGTTCGATGGCGTTCCAGTCCGCCTCACCACGATACATCTGCTCAAGTGTCCGCCCGTGTACCGAAATCACCGCGGGCTGTTCCTCCAACAAATGACTGACCCACCGCTCGATGATGACCGAATCATATCCCAGCCGCGTTTTGACCGAGAGCGGGATAATCCGGCGTGGACACACTGGCAACCCGCAACGGCGCAGGTTCATGCTGTGAAGAAGGTCCGCGCGCGCCGATTTTAACCCGGCTCCAGCCGGGGGCTGGCCTGCCGCCCAATCCAGGATGCCCTGGCGTGCTGCCCGCATGACGGCATGGGCCAGGTCCGGCGACCGGATGAGTCCACCGCCTGATCCAGAAGACGCCACATTGCGTGATGGGCACCCCATATTGATATCCAAGCCGTCAAATCCTAACTCGCAGACGGCGTGGGCCGCTTCATAAAACAGGTCAGGGTCCTTCCCGTACAACTGCGCGACCACGGGTCGCTCAAGCTCGCTGTACACGAGGGAGGACAGTAGGAAATCCGGACCGCGGCAGATATCACCGACGCTCGTAAATTCCGTGAACGTCACGTCCGGCACGCCTTCCGTGGCCACCACCCGCCGAAACGCCGCGTCCGTGACCCCATCCATGGGCGAGAGCCCGATGATGGTCCGAGGGAGTATCCACCAGAAGGGGACATCCATGGCTAATCGTCCAGCGTCATTGGTCATTCGTGAGTCGGCTGACAAGCCAGGAAGCTTGCAGGCTGACAGGGTCCGGATGTCAGCTTCTGAGACGGTCCGCTTGTGACCCTCGTCGAATCGCTCACCTTGCACGATCTACCTAAGCCCGATGGGGAAGCTGAGCGAGCGCGAAGGCATGGCCATTTGTTGTGATTCCGTCCTCGGGCTTTTTTCGGACCGGGATTCACGTGGGAGGCTCCTGTGCTCAGCTCAGATTCGACGGGGGCGTCAGGCTCCAGGTCTGGTTGAGTCACCCACACTCCCTTGGCGTGGTACGCCAGGAGAGCGGAAGGCCGACGACGGCGTATCGTGGCCAGAGCCGCAGACGAGCCCTTGCAAACCTCGAGATAGCCATACTTGAGGTCATGAGCTTCCAGTGCTGCAAGCCATTCCAGTAGGTCCGGACTATAGACCTCCTCAGACAGACCCACCCCGTGGCGGGGAATGGCGGAAACCCTACGCAGAGATTTTTGCTCTACCGACATGACGAAAACCTCGGACTGATGATATGGGAGCGAGTGTAGTCGTTAGCCCCTTAGTTTGACAAGCGCGAACGCTTCTCTTGGGACTTTTGACCAGGTTCCCATCATCAAGTACAATTTAGGCTCTACCGGCTTTCGTGTGGGTAAAGCCAGGCCTGGGGAAGGGTGAGCGCTGACTTCGCCGGAGGAGCTGGGGACCCACCGAGGTCTTGCCAAGCAGGAAAGCCGAAACTGACCAAGGGACCACGGTCGCCAGACCGTGGCCGCGCGAATTTCGGAAGGCCTTCCGCTTGGCAAGACCCGGTATGGGTCACTCCGAGAGGCGCGGAAGCGCGAACCCTTTCCCCGGCCTCACGTATTCCGAAGACTACAGGTACCCACACAAGATCCTGAAGAGCCACAATTTAGAACGCTTCGCTTTTCAACATTTTTCCCAAGAGGCACCAGGATGCGCAAGCCTGCAACCGCAAGTCGCCCGGCACCGACCAACGAGGAGACTTTGGCTCAGGTCCAAGCCCTCCTCGACGACTCGACGAATGACTTCCAATCGGTCTTATTGAAAGAAATGATTGCAGGCGTGCTGAAGCTCAAGGACGCTCGGCTGGATACGCTTGACATCAAGATCCTCAATCGGACGCTCAAAGAACTCCGCCATGCCTTCACGGTCTTCCACGACTATCGTGATCGGCTGAAAGTCAGCGTGTTCGGTTCGGCCAGGACTCAGCCCGAGGATCCCAACTATCAACTGGCCTTTCGGTTCGCGGGCTGCCTGGTCGAGCGCGGATACATGGTCATCACGGGCGGGGCGGATGGCATCATGCGCGCCGCTCAGGAAGGCGCGGGCCGGGACCACAGCTTCGGCGTCAACATCATGCTGCCGTTTGAACAAGGGGCCAACACCGTGATTGCGGACGACCCCAAGCTGGTGACCTTCAAATATTTCTTCGCTCGGAAGCTGCTATTCGTGAAGGAGTCCCACGCGGCTGCCCTGTTTCCAGGGGGGTTCGGCACACATGACGAGGGGTTCGAAGTCCTCACGCTCGCTCAGACGGGGAAGAGTAACCCTCAACCCATCGTCTGCATCCAGGCGCCGGGATGCGACTACTGGGATCACTGGCGCAGGTTCATCACTGACCAACTGCTGACACGTCACCTGATCAACGAGGAAGATCTGGCCCTGTTTCGGGTCTTCGAGTCAGAAAAAGCCGCGGTGGAGGAGATAGAGACCTTTTACCGCATCTATCATTCGATCAGATTCGTGGACCGGCAACTCGTCATGCGACTCAAATGCCGTCTCTCCGACGACCAGCTTGAGACACTGAATACGGACTTCAGTGATCTCCTGGAGCGAGGCTCGTTCGCGCAGGGGGCCCCACTGCCTGAGGAACATGAGGAGCTGAGCCTGCAAGACCTGCCCCGCCTCATCTTCTTGTATAACCACCGGAGCGCGGGCCGGTTGCGCCAGCTGATCGACCGCATTAACAGCTTCCCGCTCTCGTCCACGACGGCGTCCCCCAATACATCCACAGCCGTCTAAGCGGTAGAGTCGCTGGGCACATTCCGATGGAGAGGATTTTCTCCGGCCGCCTAAGCGTGGTATGCTGTGTGGAGAGGTTATGACGGGGACCCAAGAGAAGCCAAGCTTTTCTCCGATTCCAGAGGTGATCTTGTACCACGCGGAGTGCCTGGACGGGTTCGCCGCCGCCTGGGCCATCTGGAAGCGAGTCCCTTCAGCACGGTTTGTTCCTGTGAAGCATGGTGACCTGCCACCTCATGAACTCACTGGACGACATGTCGTCATTGTGGACTTCAGTTACTCGCGCGCAATCCTCCTGAAGCTGGCCGGTGACGCGGCCAGCCTCAAAGTACTGGATCATCATATCACCGCCGAGGAGGCCCTCAAGGGGCTTCCCTTCGCATACTTCGATCAGAAGAAATCCGGCGCCGTCCTAGCCTGGGAATGGACACACGCGCAACCCGTTCCCTGGCTGCTTCAATACGTACAAGACAAAGACCTCTGGCAGTGGGCCTTGCCCGGCAGTCGCGAGATCAATGCGGCCCTCTCCTCCTACCCGTTCGACTTTCACATCTGGGACGAGCTTCGACAGGAGGCGTTGGAGGAGGAAGGGCGAGCAATCCTGCGTTACGAAAGCGAACTCGTGAGGAAAATCGCGGAGGAAGCGGTGATGGTTTCTTTCGACGGCGAAACCGTGCCCGCCGTGCAGAGCTCGGTCCTCACCAGTCAACTTGGTGAACGCCTCTCCCTCGGCTATTCCTTCTGTGTCATCTGGCACGATCGGGACGGCCGTCGCTACTATAGCCTCCGATCGCGCGAGGAGGGCGCGAATGTGGCGGCTATCGCTCAGGCGTATGAGGGCGGCGGTCATACGCACGCCGCAGGATTTTCTATCCCGCTTGGCCCGGATTACCCCTCACCGATGAGTCCCATCTCCCAAGGTAAAAGGCAAAAGGTAAAAGGTAAAAGGAGGGACTGAAGTTTTACCTGAAAGGACAACCGAATGCGCGTAGCCGAGAGGCCTCATTTTTGCCTTTTGCCTTTTAACTTTTGCCTTATGTTATTCCGATGATTCCGCTCCACGACGACAACCCCACATCTCTTACTCCGATCGTGACCGTCGCATTCATCGTGGCCTGCTCCCTCGTCTTTTTTTACCAAGTCTCACTCCCTCCGGTGCCGGGGGAGGTATTCGTGTTCCGCTATGGGGCCATTCCGGCTTTGTTATTCGGAAACGCAGCCGATTTGGGCGCGGACTTCGTCGTAGTCCCCGCCTCCATCAGCCTGATGACAAGCATGTTTTTGCACGGGGGGTGGATGCACTTGATCGGGAACATGCTGTACCTGTGGATCTTCGGAAACAACATCGAAGATGTCATGGGACATACCAAGTTCATCCTGTTCTACCTGCTCTGCGGCGTCTTGGCCGCCTTGAGCCACGCACTGACGGATCCTTCTTCTCCCATACCGATGGTCGGGGCAAGTGGGGCCATCTCTGGTGTCCTCGGCGCGTACCTGTTGCTCTTTCCACGGGCTCAGGTCATGATCCTCATCCCGCTGGGCATCTTCACCCGACTCATGTACGTGCCGGCCGGTTTTGTTCTGGGATTCTGGTTCCTGATGCAAATATTGAGCGGGGGGGCGAGTCTCGGTCGTGGCGGAGGCGGGGTTGCGTGGTTTGCGCACGTCGGAGGATTCCTAGCGGGTATGGTGCTCATCGGCCTGTTCAAGCGACCTGACGTCCGCTTCTTTGCCCCAGGTCGGCATCGATCCTGGCGCCGAGCTGACTGGTAGCACGAGCACCCCATGGGTGAGATCTTTTGTGCCGACCCCGGTGCCATTCGGACTCCGGGCGACGGTTCCTCGAACCACCCGTCCGGCACCGGGCGACGCGCGGGCGTGACCGACCGGCAATGCCTCCGTCGTCGCGTCACCCTGAGTCTGATCAGTAGGGACGACCATACAGCCGGCTCTCGATCGTGCGCCGGAGTCGCTCTTCCTCCTCCTTCCCTATCTTGATAAATTCAAGACCCATCCGCTTGCCCTCAACGGACTTCACCACAGCCCCTTCAACCTGCACCGGCGGTTCATGCTCGGCAACCTCGATCCTTAACCTGAGGCAGGCCCCCTCTTGTGCTGGCACATTGCCATCGATCGTACAGCCTCGAATCGAGAGATTGACCAGAGTCCCCTGCGCCACTTCCGCCTCGTCGCCTGAAAAGGCAGAGCCAAAGACGACCGGGTATCGGACGAGTATTCGCTCATAATCGCGATGAGGGTTGTAGCTTGGACGGCCGGAAAAGGCCAGAAAGCGATGCGTGCAAAGCTGACAGCGAAACGGATACACGGTCACCACGCGCAACAAGCGCTCAAGCACCCCTCGCCGGGGAGACTGACGCACAATCCACATGTTGCATCGTGGGCAATTCGGCATCTCTCGGATGACCCCTTATGTGATCCTCACGACCTGTGACCCGTGCACTGTGTGCGGATTGCACAGATTCTAGCCTATCCACGGCCCTCGGCTAACGCTGTGCCCTGTCCTACGTGAGTCATAGCCTGTTGACGAATGGCTCCCATCGGGGCTCAGACTTTCTCTCGGGGATTGGTCACCCTAGTCGGTGATCCCCCGGATGCGACGACGGATTCACCGGCACGAAAGGGAGCGCTCAGCGTGAGTCCGCTGTCATCAGTGCTGCAGCGTCCCGGCGTGGTGTCATCCTGACCTCCGTGACCGACGGGCCTTCCTATTCTCGCGTTTGGCTTCCGGCGATGATGCCAGGGAGGCCTGCGTCAGCTCGGCGCGAAACTGCTTGATGCGGTCGCGAATCACTCGATAGCGACCGGCCAGAATCAGTGCAGCCAGTAGCCCGGCGTTTTCTGCTCCGCCGATCGCGACGGTGGCCACAGGGACGCCTCTTGGCATCTGCACAATGGATAACAACGAATCGAGGCCCCGCAAGTGTTCCGTGGGAATCGGGACACCAATGACCGGGAGATGCGTCTTGGCCGCCAGAATGCCCGGGAGGTGCGCCGCGCCGCCTGCGCCGGCCACGATCACTTCAATACCCCGCTCCGCTGCCTGCGAGGCGTATTCAAACAGGCGGTCGGGCGCCCGGTGAGCCGAGAGCACCAGCAGCTCGTTCGGCACACCTAACCGGCTCAACATGGCAACCGATTTTTCGAGCACCGGCAAATCGGTTTTGCTCCCAGCGAGCACGGCCACGAGCGCTGGGACGTCAGAGGAGTCGCGTGGAGCACGGGGCCAAGAAAGAGCAATCTGTAGTTCTCCGGAAACAAGGCTTTGCGCTATCTTCAGCTCCACGGTGACCGGGTGCCGGACTGGTAAACTGGAACCGTTGACCCGCACGACGCCCTTGCGCTCGATCTCCTGCAGGATCTGTCTCAGTTCTGTGATCCCCCGAATTGCTTTTCTCGTACTCCGACGGGCCATCCGTTCCTCCGCTCACCGCGGCGTTGCTCGTCGCGTTCCCGTAACGCCTCGCCTCGTGGGCACACCAACAAAGGCCGCGTCGTGGAGACAATGCGACCAACAGAGACCGAAGGCTCAGTGTCGATCGAAGCCAGTGCGCACCCGGCCGAGGATGCGATAGATGAGCCGGGCAATGGCAAACTGGGGAGCGACGAACCCCTCGATGGGGGCGATCTCGCTGACGTCCATGCCAATCATTCCCGGTCCCTCGGCCAGCGCCGTCACCAATGTGAGGGTGTCATACCAGCCCAGACCTCCCGGTTCCGGGGTCCCCAAGGCCGGCACCAACGACGCATCCAGCCCGTCGCAATCAAACGTGAGATAGACGGGCCCTGAGCAGGCCTTTACAACTTCCGGCACCCACTTGGTGGCTCGACCTTCGTAGGGACCCGCTGGATCCAGGATCTGTGCGGCGAAGAACGTGGTGATCGTTTTGGTGCTGCGGATCAAGTTGATCTCTTCAGGAGAGATGGACCGGATCCCCACCTGAATCAGGGGCAGCCCCTCCTCCACGACTCGGGCCATCACGCTGGCGTGACTATAGGGGTTTCCTTGGTAGGCCTGGCGCAGATCCCCATGAGCGTCCACCTGCACTACACAGAGGTTCGGCCAGCGACGGGCGTGCGCCCGGATCGCGCCCAGAGCGCCGGTATGTTCACCGGTGAGCGTCACGACGAACCGGCCTGGCTTCATATGCGGACGGACGAAAGCCTCAATCGAATCTACCGCGGCTTTATCCACCTTTCCCGCAAGATCCAGATAGGCCGCCGTCGCCACTCCGTTCCAACGCTGGTACGTTTCGGAGCCAAGCTGTTCGTCGTAGAGCTCGACTTGTCGTGAAGCTTCGAGAATGGCTGACGGCCCACGAGCGGATCCCGAGACATAGCTGGAAGTGTGCTCATACGGGACCGGAAGGACGTACACACCGGCCTGTTGCGGATGGCACCATGGCTCGTCGATCCCCAGAAAATTCTGCTCCGGACCGAGCCAGCCCTCTGGCAACGTCATGGACCTACCTCCGGCCTCGTGTCCTCTTCGGAAGGTTCTCGAGGGGAATAAAAATCGCCAACGCGACGACCGTCGCCCACCGGCCGGCCTTGCCGATCGCGGATTGCGTGATATTGACCGTCCGAACGATTTTCCCTCCCATCTTGAAGACCTGCTCGCGTTCTTTCCAGGCCAGGTTCGCATCGAACTCAATACCCAGCGTCGTTGCCAACATCTGCGCCGCCAGATCTTCCGTGTATTCTCCGGACTCTTCATCGGTCTCACCGTAGGCGTGATGTTCGGAGAGATACCCGTAGGTCCGACGGTCGGTGGGGATAGCCAGACCGATGGATGCAGAGATCAACCGATTCCGCTCGTTGGTTTCTGAGCGGGCCATCACGCAATGGGTAATTTCACCTGGCCTGAGCAGGCCCTCCCCGCGTTTGCGCGGGATGATCTTGCATTTTGGCGGCAAAATCGAGGACACGCTGACCAGATTACAGTAGGCGACCCCGGCTCTGCGCAACGCTTGCTCGAAAGACGCCAGCTTCTCTCTGTGAATCCCAACGCCCCTCGTCAGAAACAGGTGAGTCGGAACCATTGCTTCTCCATTGAGGCCACACGGACCACCTTAGCACACGGAATGCGTCATCGCAGAGCGGCGCCCAGTCGTTGGGCCGCGTACTGCAGTCGCACTTGTATCAATATGAAAGAGATTCCGCAATATGGTGGGAGGCGATTTTTTGTGTGGAGGCCCTTCCCCTCTGGGCGGCTGGACAATTCACGAATCCCTGAGGTTGAGCACGAGAAGCTTCAGCTCGGTCATCTCTTCGATCGCGTAGCGCACTCCCTCTCGGCCCAATCCTGAGTCTTTCACTCCCCCATAGGGCATGTGATCAGCACGAAAGGTCGGAATTTCATTGGTCAGCACCGTACCAACTTCAAGTTCTCTGTAAGCACGGAACGCCCGATTGACGTCAGACGTGAAGATTCCCGCTTGGAGACCAAACGGGCTTGCATTCATGGCATCGAGCGCCTCCTCAAACTTCTGATACCGCGTGACGGTCACAACCGGCCCGAAGACTTCCATGCACGACACTTTCATTCCCGGCGTCACGTCGGTCAAGACCGTGGCTTCCACCAGGGAGCCAGATCGCTTCCCGCCCATCAGCACCTTCGCGCCCATCGCGACGGCTTCTGCAACCCACTCTTCCACCCTTCGAGCCGCCGCCTCGTCAATCAGAGGCCCGATCACCGTCGCGTCGTCGGCTGGGTCTCCGGATCGGAGCGCGCCGATGCGGGTCAGAAGCCGCTCCAGGAAGCGATCATACACAGCGTCCTGTACGAAGATACGCTGCACTGAGATGCAGGTCTGGCCTGAGTAGCTATAGCCTCCGGTCGCGCACCGTTGGGCTGCGAGATCAATGTCCGCGTCCGGCTCCACGATCACACCGGCGTTCCCGCCCAATTCGAGCACGACACGCTTCTTGCCGCACTTGTCCTTGAGTGTCCAGCCCACCGCTGCGCTTCCTGTGAAGCTCAATAACTTGAAGCGCGGGTCCCTCACCATCCGTTCGGCAACAGCATTCGCACACGGGATCACGCTCAGCGTTCCCGGCGGCAGACCGCTCTCCAGCACGAGTTCTGCGAGCAGCAAGGAGGTGAGGGGCGCCTGCGGTGCTGGCTTCAGGACAAGAGGGTTTCCGCATGCCAGGCAGGGCGCGAGCTTGTGGGCAACCAGATTCAGGGGGAAATTAAACGGAGTGATGCCGAGCACCGGCCCGATCGGAAATCGGCGGGAAATCCCGATGTGGGTCTCGGAGCCTTGTGCGAGATCAAGCGGGACCACCTCGCCTGGAATCCGCTTGGCCTCCTCAGCCGCAATCGTGAAAGTCTGAATGGCGCGGCTGACCTCACGTCGCGCGTCTGAAATCGGTTTCCCAGCCTCGGTGGTAATGGTCCGAGCAAACTTCTCCTGGCGGTCGGCCAGCAACTGGGCAATCTTGTTCAGGGCGTTGGCCCTCGCATAAGCCGGCAGCCGTCGGAGAACCGAGAACGCAGTGAGGGAAGCACTCGTGGCTTCATCGGCCTCGGCGTCTCCTGCCTGACAGACCTCCGCCACCGTGGCCCTGCTGAACGGATTCGCCACCGGCAAGGTCTCCGGAGTGTATCGCCACTGATCTGCGATCAGGAATGGGCGCGCGGTACCCACCGTGAGCGTTCCTTCTCCAACCAATCACTCATTCGTTCGGCTCAACACCCCAAGCCGGATCCGGCAGGGAAGGTTGAGCAACGGCAGCCTGAGCCTCCACGGCCTTGGCGATCAGTTGTTCGCTGCCCCAGTCACGAATGGAATCAAGCGTGAACGCTTCGTACGTCGAGACGCCGTGACAAGCCGGACAGTCCGGAACCGGCACGTTGCGTCGAAACACCTCGTTCAGGCAGGACATGCAGACCAGGAGATCCGGTTCGCCGTCTTCGCACTCGACCGGCCAGAACACTTGTTCCTGTGACATGGCTCCCTTCTCGATTTGTACTACCTGGGCAGAAGACCAGACGGAGGAAGGATAGGATTTCTCCCTGAAGAATTCAACTCTTTCATTTCTCAGTCGGCGCGCCTAGGAGGCGCTCGATCTGCTCCTGAAACACCTCGTACGGAAACGCGCCAGGGAGCAAGACCGGAGGGTCTTCTCCAGCGCCCTGGGTCCTCAGCAGCAGAAACCCGGGAGTGCCACGAAAGCCAAGCTTCACTCCTTCAGCACGGTCCTCGAAGATCGCCTCCGCATGGTGGCCTGCGCGGACGCACTTCGTGAAGGACGGAAGGTCCAGACCGATTCTTGTGGCGTGGTGCTTGAACATCGCAAACGTGAACACCCCGCTCTCGAACAGCCGATCATGCATCACCCAATAACGGCTCTGGTCGCCCGCGCAGCGTGCTGCGACAGCAGCAGTCAGCCCCGGGCCTCGGAACGCGCGGGGATAGTCTCGGTACAAAAACCGCACCTTCCCCGTCTGAACATAATTCGCCTGGATTCGCGGCCATGTTTCCCTGAAAAACTTCGTGCAGTACCCACAAGTGAAGTCGGAGTACTCGATGAGCGTCACCGGCGCATTCGGATCTCCTCGCATCCGTCCGTCATCCCGGACGAGTTGTTCGGTGGACTGCGCGCCGCTCCAATCCGGAGCCACGAGCAGGAGTGCGAGCCAGGCGCCCAGCCAAATCGGAGTTGGCCGTCGGAGCGCCGTCGGACAATGCGTGACCACCTCATCCATGATCGATTCACTTACACTGAGAATAGATTAGTCCTCTTCACTGCGGACGCGGGCACGCAGCTGCTTGGCTAAGTGCCGTCGCCTTTTCTCGGAGAGCCGCTGCTCGACAGCCCGCCTCGATACGCGCGTCCGGACCCGAGCCTTACGCACACGGTTGAGCTCCTCAAGCTTGGCAATGAGCCGCGCGAACGCGATTTCTCGGTTCCGGTGCTGCGACCGGGAGTCAGCCGCCAGCACCCGTACACCGGAGGGCAAGTGCCGTAACCGGACGGCAGACTCAGTCACGTTACGGTGCTGGCCGCCTGGTCCCCCGGAGCGGAAACGTTCCGTGACCACCTCCCGCTCCAAGGCCACACGGTCCGTATGATACGGGGGCTGGGAGGAGCGCAGCTTGGAACCTCTTTCATGATGCTGGGATCGGTCTGGCAAAGCGCGTGACAAGCAGCCTCAGGAGGCATTCTGTTTGGCTCGTTGCCGTTCGACGAGGCCCATCATCAGCAACGGCCAGACCACCGTCGCATCACTCAGAACTTCCGCAAAGCGACCGCCTTCCTCCTCGGGAACAAACTTACCCCAGGAGACTCCCTCCTGATACGTGCATCCACTGAGCCCACCCCAATAGTCTGGCTCCGGACAGATCCGCACACCATAACGGAAGCGGGGCGGCTTAAGATGGAGGCCCAACCGAAGGTTGCCAATTTCCACATACGGCCCCACTTGCTGAGCCCAATTCCTCGGGACGCCTCCACCGATCGTGAAGATCCCCAGCCGTTTCGCTGAGACTAACCGCTCCGTGAAGCTGTTCAGGTCGAGGTAGGGATTGAACGAGGGATACGATTGATGGATCGCGCGCAGGATGCCCAGGTCATCACTGGGCCCGCCCACCTGGTTTCTCGCTCGGCCCTGAGCCTCTTGCATCGCCCATGTCCCGACATCCAGCCCCATTTCCGAATCAGTAAAGGCTGGAATGTACACAGGGACGCCCTTGAGGTACGCGCTTATCAGGATGCCGGTTCCGTGACGTTCCTCAACGAGTGTGCGCCCCAGCTCGCGCATGAGGATCTCTGAAGAAAGCGTTTGACCCGGCTCGAGCCGCTTGAGGGTGTGCGCCACGACGTGCTCCACGTAGTTAAGGTTGGCCTCCATCTCCACAGTGTCGTACACCCGGTTGTACCCTTTCCGGAACAATTCTTCATCGCTCATGGAGGCCTGATGGCGGTAATGAACCCTGCCGACCGACTCGCTCAAGCCATGCGCGATGAGCGCGCCGGTCGAGACCACGGTTTGCACCATACCGTGGTCGATCATACTGCTGATGATTTTTCCCATCTTGGCAATGGTCATCGCGCCGGACAGCGTCAGCACCACGAAGCAATCGGGATCCTCGATCATCGTGGTGAGGATCTCGTAAGCCTCCCCCACCCGACGTCCGCCAAATGCGGTTTTCCGCATGGCGCTCAGCAGATCGGAGAAAGAATGGATTGCCTCAGGATCGAGCGGCTCGAGTGGTTCGAGCCCATCGTCGGCCCCGTCGTGATACGCGCGCGGTTGCATCGCTTCCCCGATCTCTTGACAAGCTCAGAAGGAAGGAATCTCGTTTCCTTATACACAACCGTCCCCAGGGCGTCAATGCTATCAGCAAGTCTAAACTCTTAGATGTGCCGGAGAATCAGAGCGGATCATCCCCTTGGCCACACTGTTGCCTGTCACCCGAGCCTGCTCAAACCCTTGGGCGTCAGACACTCTGTGATTCCTCGCCGCGGAAGATCACTCCCATCGCAGACCGTGATTCGCAACCAGTGGAAGACGGGCAGACCCCTGCGCAGCCTGGCAATGCTCGCTGGCTTAAAATTTGGCGATGTCGGATAGGTCCTTGGGATACAGCACGATCTCGATGCGGCGGTTCTCGGCTCGTCCTTCCAGTGTTTCGTTGCTGGCCACCGGTCTGTTCTCCGCATATCCGACCGCTGACAAGCTCGCTCTGTTCATCCCACCTTTCTCGATGAGATAGCGAACCACACTCGTTGCGCGAGCAGTGGAGAGTTCCCAATTGGTCGGGAACCGTTCGATGATCTTAGGCCCGATGGGCACGTTGTCGGTGTGGCCTTCGATTCGGATCTGCTTGTCGGTCACGTGCTTGAGGATATCGCTTACCCTTTTGAGCACCTTGAGGCCGTCCGGTTTTACCTGTGCCCGCCCCGAGTCAAACAGGACGCGGTCCACCATGTTGATCCTCAGCCGGTCCCGCACCTGCTGGATCTGGATGTCACCCTTCGCGATTTCTGATTCTAGGGACTTCGTCAGCTCCGCGTGCGTCTGAGTCAGCCGGGCAATCTCGGCCTCCTTGGCCGCCTGTTCCCGCTCGAGGCGCGCCTTCTCCGCCTCCTCGGCCTCGAACTGGGCAGCCTGCTGCTTTAGCTTAGCCTGGAGCTGGTCCTGCTCCTCTGTCAATATCGCAAGGGTCCGCTCAGTCGCACCCATTGTTTCTTGCTGGGAGCGGACTCGAGCGGTCAGCTCGTCGCGCTCCTGGCGGATGCCTGCCGCTTCGTCGCTGAGCGTGGCCAGTTCCCCCGTAAGGCTGCTGATCCGCTGCTTCGAATGCTCCAGCTCGTCACTCAGCGCGGTCAGCTGGGCAGCCAGGGTCTCCCGATCAGCCGCCGCCTGC
>JACZQN010000076.1 GCA_022545705.1 Nitrospirota bacterium
CAAGAGGCATGGTCCACAAACCAGCCGCCCAAAACAGGTCCTAGAGCCATCGTGACGGCCGTGAACGCCGACCACGTCCCAATCGCCCGACCGTGCTGTTCGCCGGCGAAAGTCGCGCTGATCATTGCCAGGCTGCCTGGCACCAAAAGCGCGCCGCCTATCCCCTGAACGGCCCGGGCGAGAATCAGTTGATCCACGTTCGGCGCAAGCCCTGCCCATGCCGAGGCCCCCGCAAACAGCGCCGTGCCGCTGGCAAAGATACGCCGCCGTCCGAATCGATCCCCCAACGCCCCACCCACCAAAATCAGTGCCGAAAGGAAGAGGAGGTACGATTCAACGACCCACTGGATCTCCACGACAGTGGCGCGGAACTCCGCTTGCAGCGTGGGCAGGGCTACGTTGACCGCGGTGCCATCAATGAAGGCCATGCTTGATCCGAGGATCGTGGCTGCCAACACCGCCGTCCCACTAGAGCCGCCGGCCGCCGTCCTGCCCAGCATAACCTGGAGCCCTCTGTTCCCAACTCCCAATTTCTTTACGCTGGTCATTTGTTGCCCCTACCCTGTTTAGCGAACACGCAGGTCGCAAGTTCAAGTCCTGCCGGGCGCAGTGTCCAGGTTGTACGGACGCCACGAACCAGACCCAGCTTCCGAGTGCGAGCTGAGGGAGCAGATAGGAAGCAGATCAGAACGCGGCTGAGTCGCCTGTCACCCTATGCAAACTTTGTGAACGTGCCCTTGCGGGAAGCGACCTCGATGCTGATTTGGTCATCCCCTCGAGCCCCGCCCAGTGTGCGTCTCGAAAGGAGGCGATCTTCACTTTCGGATGGCCTGAGCCCGTTTCTGGAGATAGGCATCGCGCACCGCAGCGTAGAGGTCCAGGGTTGCCTCTTCGGCACCTTGGAAGCGCTCCAGGTTCAGGGAGCGGTCATTCACGTTCTCAGTCCCCCTCGTGGCGATTTGGGAGCTAAAGGGAAGCACGTAATTCAGTGGGTCCAAGGCCAGGTCACCGATGAAGCCAACCCCGTCACGCACCGTAGTCGGCGGCAACAGGGGCAACACCAGGTAGGGTCCAGGCTTGACCCCGTGGACAGCCAGTGTCTGCCCGGTATCTTCGTCATCAGGGGCGTCGAGACCGAACCCGGCTTGTGCGACATCGAACAAGCCGGCCACTCCCAGCGTACTATTGATCACAAAGCGCGCCAGTTCGATCCCTGCGCCCTTCCCCTTCCCTTGAAGGAGGTTATTGACAACGCGGCCGACAAACCGAACGTTGTGAAACGCGTTGCCGATCGCCTCTTCCACAGGGTCGGGGAGGATCCAGGCATACCCGGTCGCCATGGGCTTGAAGACATAGCGATCGACGTTGAGGTTGAACGCGAAGATTTTCGTATTGAACGCCTCCCAAGGATCTTCGACGACCTCGGCGGCTCCGTCATCAAAAGGATCAACAGAGTCCGCTTCAACCACGATCTCCTCCAGCTGAAGGACTCCTCCCTCCTGATCAATTGGAGCTTCCTGTTCAACTCGAGCAAGCCGCGCCATCAGCAGTGGTGAGGGCAGCATCATCGGGGAGACGCTGTCTTCGATTGTTTCAGCCCGCCTCTTGAGGGTTTCGAGGGTCTCTTCGAGGCGGGCAATCCGGCGATCAAGGTCTTCCCCTTGCTCGACCAGGGCTAGCTGGTGGGGCCGTTCCACCACCCCAAGCGAGCTGGTAGCCGACGTATCCGTGGCACGAGCGTGGGCCAGCCTCGTGTCAGCAAAGGCTGGACCCGCCAGGAGCGCGGACGTGAGAGCAGCCAGGCAAATTGCTTGTAGGTTGAACTGAAACGGCAACATGGTGGTCCTCCTTCAGCATGGCGGCTAAAGATGAGATTTATCCAGCCGCGAGCTGCGCTGGAACGTGTGCTTGGATCTGTGCGATCGGTGCCTTCACCACGGAAGGATGGCTCTTTGCTTCGTCGTTGCTCACTCGGGCAAAGTGCCGTCCCGCATACACCCCGCTGGCAACCATCACCAACATCACCCCAATCGTCAGGACGCTCAGGTACTGCGCGGTCACCCCCAGCAGCCCGAGCCCGATCATGGTCCCGATGCTCACGCCCTTGGCCAGCCGCTGCACGAACATCTGGATAAACGCCCGCGCTTTATACTTCTCATCCGGGCTGGTGATCAGATACAGCGATTCCCGCCCCGTCTGCTGAATGGAATAGTTGAGCCCGTTATCGAAGATGACCAGGAGGCTCACGGCGGCCAGCGTGGACGTGGCCAAGAAGCCCACCGAGCCCGCGATGATCGCAAGCGGCAGGATCAACAGCGCGGTCGTCAGCCCGAAGCGCTTCAGCACGAAGCCCACGAGAAAGAACTGCACCACGACGGCCAGGATATTGGCGTACAGGTACACGTCCGTCATGAACGCCTGAGTCGCCTGCACGCCGGCCAACTTCTCGGCCGCCAATTTGAACTGGTAGTCCAGGAGCTGGGAGGCGATCTCATAGGAGGCCATGAGGCCGGCAATGGCGAGCAGGTACGGGGACCGCAGGACCAGGCGCGCCCCCGCTAAGGCCTCGGTGCGGAGGGACGGGCCACTGGGCTCGTCTTTAGGCACCAGGCGCAACTTGGTCGCTGGCCGGAAGACCGACGCCTGCCGGATGCGCCGCTCAGCGTAGACGATGGTCCCACTCACCAACCCCATCATGCCTGCCGCCACCACCAGCAGGCCCTCCGCGCCCACCTGCTCCAGCAGCAGCCGGGCTACCAGCACGCCGAGCCAGCCGCCGAGCACCCCGCCGGCTCCGATGGGCCCGAACAGGCGCTTGGCCTGCAGCGAATTCGCGATATCGGTCAAGTAGGCCCAGAAGGCCGCCACCATGATAGTCGCCTCCAGATCCCCCAGCAGGTAGAACCCCCAGACGAGCGCCGGGCTCGGTGTGGTGAGCGCGGAGGCCAGGAACAGAAAACTGCCCATGAAGAACGCGCTGAGCACGTAGATGATCCGCTGACGCGGGAGCGTGCTGTGCAGGAGCGAGAAGACGGCCACGCCCGCTGCCGCCAGCAGGATATTGCTCAGCTTGGCGTACAGCTCCACCTCCGCCCCGTACACCTCCACAAACAGACCGCTCTTGAGGGGCTTCAGGAGCTGGAAGACGGCGATGACCAGAAAGAAGAACAGAAACATGAGGACCGCAATGTGGAACTCCTGCTTCTGGGTCTGAGGATTTACTGCGGTTTCCACGACGAAACGACTCCGTAATACAGCGCTTGATACCTATTAAGTCGCCTGGCGCTTGAGGTCATTACAAATTCATATACGAGTTCACGAGTCTCACCGGATGGCTCTGTTTTTTGTGTTTGTCTCTTACAAACGCAGAATTATTTGTGACATCACTCTCAAATAACCCCTCACCTTATTCCTCTCCCCTACAGGGGAGAGGGAAGGGAGAGGGGTGAGCGACGTATCTGAGTCAAATCCGTTGGTAATAGTTGGGGTTAGCGGGTAATTTGCCCATCTTCCTCCGAGCCTTGCCAAACCAAGCGCTGTCCGGATGAAGCCGGCTGGCCTTGGCCGACAGTGACACCGGTCGCGTCGTTGCTTTCAGCCATCTGGACCACCAGCGGTCTGGGGTTCCCGACAAATCGCCCCTCGATGCTGATAACGCGACCCAGTGAAGATGTCCTGAATCCACGATACAACTTGGAATCCCTATCGCTCTGAAAAACGCGAGGCAGAGCAAAGAGATCACCACCCGGTGGTTGTCCCGCGCTACTCTCCGAGGCACCAAGGTTTAAATATCGGTCCCACGAAGTTGACGGGTGGAGTGTTGTCAGCTCACCCTTCGGAATCTCCTGCACTTGGTAGAACTCGAGCCCGGCCTCGGTTCGCAGCACATAGAGCTCCTGGCCATAGGCCGGCCAAGTTGCCATCAGGGTCAGCAGCACGAGCAGAGCTGTCGTGAAGCGATGGATTGGTTGGTGCTTGGCTCCCCTGGACTGAGGAAGAACCGGGAGCGCAGCGTTCATGGTACGCAGTCGAGCTGCAGCAACCGGCCACGGGGCGATGATCGGCACGATCCCCGCGAGAGTGATCCTGACTGTCTGGTGAATGTTGTTCATGCTACCCCCTTCAGAAACCCTGTACAGGTACGTAATTGGCCTATCTTCCCAATGGCTCGTGATCGTAAGCGCGCAGTATTAAGTAGCGTGCGAGAGTGCCGGCCGCCGAGCCTTGTTCGACTTCTCAGCTACGGTCCGCCGATTGGCGGCAATCACGGAATCTACGAACTCTCCACACATGACACAGCGCCACCCTAAAGTGGTGACGGGAAAGGCCTCCTCTTGCAAACCGAAAAACTCCTCCTGAACCATAAAGCCACCACATCGTGAACATTCCATGGAGTCCTCCTTTGTCTTGTCGTGAACCCAGCGATGAATTTTCTATGACGCCCCGTTAGAAAAACTGTCTTGGTCCCTATGAACACTGCTACAGAATGCATCTCAAGTTGACCGGTCGGTCTACCTTGGCGGTAAAAAAAATCACTCACCCACTGCTCGTCTCTTGCGCTCGGGGGGCGTCCGAGGCGCTGCCATCCCCGCCACGAGACCCCGGATAGAGCTTTGCCCCAGTTGTTTGATCAGACCCGGTTCATTCGTGGCCTTCGCCAGGAGCATGATGCCCTCCAAGTAGGCCACGACCGCCTGCGCAGCCGTACTCGTATCCATTTCCGGCACTTCGCCAGCCTTAACTGCGTCGCGCAGCGCGCGCTCGATGTACGACGCCAATCCATTAAAAATCCGGACGACCCTAAGGCGGATCCCCTCATCCTGTGTGCTCAACTCCCCAGCCAGGTTACCGAAAGGGCAGCCCAGCACGCGGCCTGTCTGCGCTTTTACTCCGCAATGGTGGTCGTAGAACAGCTCGAAGCACCTCTCCAATCGTTTCAGTGGCGGCACCTGCTCATCGAAGGCCCGCTCCAAGACTTCCCGCTGCACAACCTCCCATTGCCGATCCAGAGCAGCCAAAGCCAGGTCCCGCTTCGACGGAAAGAAATGATAGAAGCTTCCTTTCTTCACTGCCGCATGTTCGCAGAGCTCTTGTACCCCGACGTCCGCGTAACTACGAGCGGACATCAGCTCAATGGCGGTGTTGAGAAGCTTCTCTCTGGCTTGGCTGGGTTGACCCATGTGCGGCCTCTAGTTGACCAGTTGGTCAAGTATATAACATACTCGAACTTCTTGTCAAGTTGAGCTAATATTTAATAAAATCATGGTCAAAGCCCTTGCGGCAGATTGAGATAGTTCTGGTTAGCTCGAGTATGGCTAGATGCGGGAATGCTGCTGAAGGGCTAAGCGCGGCGAGCCATGTCGTGAGGGAGAATAGTCAAGAACCCAATGGGCCCATCAGGCGTTCATTCAACCCTAAGTAGAGGCGATAGGTTCCTTTGCCCCTGGACCACTCCCGCTTCGAACTGTCCACGACGAGATAGTAAGTACCTGGCTCCAACTCGGTAGGAAACAAGTAGGTCACACCAGCGCGAAAGACTTTTCCCTCTTGCACTGTTTTTCCGTCTGCGGACAGAAGGTACAGCGCAGGCTGCCAGGGTGATCGGAGGGGCCCCCTGGAGGACCAGTAAGAGTTATTGCTCGCGACACCGGTTTCCACGCGAGTCTTCTCAGTGAGGCTGAAGGTGTAGAAATGATCAGGCCCGTTCATCCCCCGAGGCGGACCGAAGTCATCCAACGCGTCGGCCAACGTGCCCGTGACCACAGTACTCTCCGTCAGGCGGTCCGCATGCTTGAAGTCTCGCCCACCCCGCCACGCGATGTTCTGCACGGGCGCCGCGCCACAGGTTGCCCATGTGAGCTCCCTCTCACGCCGGCTCGCCACTTGACAGACCGTCTCGTTTGACGAGCACACCTTCCCCTCCCCTGCGGTGGTCACCTGCTCATAACCATATCCGGGCTGGACTGGAGCCACAAGCATGGGCTCGCTCTCAACAGCTCGGCCAGACTCTTCGGTTCGAATCACGTTTGCACCGGCCAGGAGACAATTGACCAGTGCCGTGAAGGCGGCTTGTTCATCCAGGTGGGCCCAGGGGCAGTCCTTCGGACTCGCGGCACAAGCCATGTCAGAGTGATACTCCACAGTATGCACAACTGGCTTGAGCCGGACCTCGCATCCGAAAACCATGCTCGAGACACACACGAGGCCCAGGCATGTGAGAATCCGGAAGACACTCATGTTTCTCGTTGAATCCCGATAACCTTGAACCGATTGTCGGCTGGATTGTACCGGAGGTACACCGCCACACCTTTGCTCCAATGCTCGCCCCGATCGTAACTGGTTTGGATCGTAATATAGACCATCGATTGCTCCGGCTCTGTCATGCGAGCGCTCGGCGTCCGTTCAGCCCAGGCTTCCAAGAAAGGCTTGTCGAGAAGGATCCTCGGTGTCTGGACATCCCGCTCCGGGACCAGGAGGGAATCATATCCGACCGGAACATGGCGCCAGATGGTATACCGATACGTCGCCTCCGTGGTTGGGGCGTAACCGCCCGTGAGCGCCAAATTCTCAAAGACTAGCGCCTGCACGTCCGATTCCGTTGGTTGCAGCGCGAAGCGGTCAAGCGGGTTGACCAGGTTGAAGTAATACCGCCCGATCTTGTCCCGGCGTGCTTTGAGCACATCGGCGACATATCGCTCGGCTCGCGGGTCTGTGTAGCCCCCCGTGTGAACGATGGTCTCAATGTCTTCGTCGGTAAACGAGGTCACGATCTTCGCCCCCCAGTACGCATCCCGCAGCGTCATTCGGAGGAAGGCCGGGTTCGGAAAGGTCGGCCGCCACCGCGACGGATCAAAATACTGCGCATTGAAGTAGCCGACAGCCGGGTAATCCATCGTGAGCGGAATTTCCCAGGGCTTGATATACGACCCAAGGGCAATCATCGAAAGCCCGACGGTTCCGAAATCCAGAAAATACTCGTTGCCGAACCGGGGCAACTGCGGATCCGCATTGTCGGCGCCAAGTGTGGAGGAAAAATCGATGAGATAGTGCGTCAGATATCGCTTCTCAGGGTCATACATATCCAATGCATTGGCGGCCTTCGTGTCGGTATGGTTCAAGAACGCAGCCAAGATCCGGAATCCACGGAGTTCGCGACGGTTCTCATGGCGGATCCGATCATTGGGGTCATCCGGCCGCGTGCCTTCATACAGGAACGGGCCTTTCGGGATTCCTTCCAAGAATTTGCTCGCCACAGCCCTGATGGTCCCATCTGGTCGGTGAGGAACCCGTTCCAAGATGTCTTTGACATCCTGTTCGGTCATAGGCCTGAGGAGGCGATACTTTCCACGGATCTTGGCCTTGGGATCAACCGTGAACTTGTTGGGATCGAAGGATACCAGGAAATGTTCCGGGACGTTGTACCCAGCCGCGTGGAGAAACCGCGGCGTGATCACTTCCGAGGCGGTTGTCATCTCTGGATTCAAGGGCGGGTCGAACTTGATCAAATAGACATCCTGCTTTTGATCCCGGATGAGAAACCCAGGGGTGGAGCCGAGACTCTCCTTTCCGCTGATGACCGTCCAGATTCCCGTGGGATCGGGCCCTTGACCTCTAGCCCCTCCTCGAGCCAATTCTTCCTGCGAAAGCCGTGAAAAGAAGTGTCGGTTTGTAAACCAGGTGGAAGTTGGGACCTCGTCTAATGCATTGACATTCCCGGCTTCCAGTGGATCGGCCAGACCGACCCAGGTTCCGATTGTTCGAAATGATTGGCCGAGGTTCAGAAGCTGCCCCACCCGATAGAACACCATTTTGTCCGTGCCATCCCAAATTACCCACTGGCCCTCCGTCTCTTCCTCAGGCTCGGAGATGGGCTGACGGTCATTGGCTTGCCACACAATCGGCCCTGCCAGGTCGGGTTTGTAATAGCAGCCCCCCCAAGCCACGGTGACGGCACAGAGGCTCCACCTGGCTAGGACAAACCACGCGCGTCGTCCACGCAGTGCCGTTCCGATCCCGCTCATCACCCCTCTCCCTCCCTATGTCCGACGGATCTGGCGACCGCTTCGGATGGCAACTGAGCACCAACGCTCCCTGCCCAGGTCTCCAGAGGGTAGACCCTCAAAAGCCGCCTGCCGCGGGTCCCCGCCCTGTTGAGAATTCCAGATCTCCTTTCAGCAGTCCCAGAATGCCGTCTTCGCTTGCTGCTACCTGAACTCGGAAGGAGAATTTCCGCTTCGTCACAAAGCGGAAACCGCCGCCGGCCGAATACCGAAACGTTCTCGTATTGAGATCTCTGAAGTCATTAAAGACTTGGCCTTCATCAAAGAAGATGGAGCCTTCAATTTGTTCCCAGACCGGGTAGCGCCACTCCACATTGAATAAGAGTGCTCCTTCACCACGCCAGCGTCCACGTTCAAATCCCCGCAGGCCATGATTAAGATCAAGGAGGTTCAACTCATAGAACGGGATCGAGCGGTCGTTGAGGGAATCCAGTTTGGCCAGGTACGCCCGCAGCAGCAGCACCCGGTTCCCACGAAAGACCGGGATATACCGTTGGACGTCTGCCCAGTACCCCAGGTACCGGAACTGCCTCCCATCCACCTGTTCGGTAAAGGTAAATCCGGAATCGAAGAGCCACCCAGTCGAGGGACGAAATTCGCTATCCCTCGTGTCATAGAGCACACCCGGACTGACTTCAAAGGCATCAATGGACGTGCCGATCCCAGACACGGTAGCGGGCGTCGGTGGGCTCCTGCCTCCGCCCGCGTCAGCGTGAAAAAACCTGCCCAGCAAGGAGGCACGGAGGTTCCCCACCACTGGCCGGCTGACCTTCACATCCCAGGAGATTTGTTCAAGGTCGAATTTGGTCAGATCGCCCTCTGCTGCTCGATTCCCCCCAAGGAAGAACTGTCCCTCATCAAAGTCAAGGAAAAGGAGATTGGTTCCCACCTTGAACCGAGAACCCAGAACCGCAGGATCCGTATATGAAAAATCAGCGGTTTGATTGCCTCTGACGGCGATCAAATAGGACACCCGAACCTTCTTCTGCTGCTTAAATAGGTTGTCATGGAAGGCAGTGAAGCCGATCCCACTGCTGAGCGCGCCACCCAACGAAAAACGCGGAAACACCCCGCCGGTGCGCTCCTCGTTCAGGAAGAAGTCGAGTGCCCGCTCCAACAACGCAACCCGTTCGTAAAAGATACTCAGGCGCTTGAAGGGATAGGCAAACCCTCTCCAGAGATACTCGGGAGCCGCCAGAAGCCGGTAGACCAGTGGATCTTCTTCATCACTCGGAGGCTCTTCTTCCGATTCTTCTGCTTTCTCGGGCTCCGGCTGCCGGGGGTTGGGTTGCTGCGCTGAGGTTAATTGGGGTGGCCCGGTGGCACAGCCACCAGTAGCAAGGATGACGGCAATCAGGATGACAAAAAGAAGCCTCGACATCCTCGATTCCTCTCGGCTCACGTATTTGTTCGGAGGTAGGAGCAGGCCGAGTATACGGTTTCCCTGGGCAGAACTCAATCTGGGGAACGATCCGGTCTGCGGTGATTAAAAGGAGTACTGAAGTACCAGTCCTACACTTGACTCAACACCGGGAAGAGACGGGAGGAAAGTGAGCCTGTTATCTTGGTGCCTGTGACGCCAGCTCAGGACCTTCCCCATGGTGAAGCCCAGGGCCGCGCCGGCGAACACGTCCGAGGCCCAATGGCGGTCCAGCTCGTTCCGTGAAATCCCGATGAGCGCCGCCAGGGTATAGGCCAGGATGGGGACCGGCTGCTCGTACCGATCCGAGAACACAGTGGCGACCGCGAGCGCGCGGGCAGAATGGCTGGACGGGAAGGACCGGTCAATTCCGTGGAAGGGATCATAGGTCTGATCCCCCTGCCGTGCGGTCGGCCGGGCTCGACCGACTACAAACTTCGTCACCCCCGCGATGCTCTCAGTAAACGCCTGCGCTTCAAGGCTGATCAATGCGGTCCGTAGCAGCTTATCACCGCCCTGAGATTCTCGGAACCACCAGCCGGCTCCGATCAACCCAAGGTTCCCGAAAAGGACGTTCGGGGCTGACCCGAACACGTCCAGCCCGCTGGAGATATCTCTGGTGAAGTCGTTCCGATTCCTCTGGAAAAAGTCTTGGAGGTCATCATCCACTACTATGAGGCCGCCTATGGCAGCCGCGACCCCTCCAAGTATCAGCGCGCTCTTCGTGTCGATTCGCAGGGGAGAGGTGAAGACATATTTGGCATCCTCAGCGAATGCTCTTCCAAGCGATCCGATCAGCACGGAAGATGATTCAGGGGAAGGGCCTGAATCAGTCGGCGTTTGGTCTATAGATTGGGGGGGAGGGAATTCCGAAGCAGAGACGTCACTGAGGGGGAACCAGAGCCCACTCAGTGCAATGAACAGGGCCGCCGCCAGGATCGTTCGTGCAGAACTTGACCCCTGTAGGCTCCTGTCGAAACGCAGCACTGGCCGGGACTTTCTGAACGTGAAGCTCATCCCATTTTCCACAGACTGGCGGGGACACTTGTATCATCATCGGACGAGATATGCAGCGACTAAATGAAGCGAAGCATGCCCAAGGCAAGGAGTTCGAATAATGATCCTGCCTAATTATACTCGACGTGATAACCACTCGGACTTAAAGAACAAACTGGCATTCAACCAGCCTGTATCCGTCAGGTTC
>JACZQN010000077.1 GCA_022545705.1 Nitrospirota bacterium
CTATCGCGGGCTCAGCGAGGCGCTGCCCTCTCACCGGCTCTCCAACACGCCCATCGCCGAAGCGGCCATCGTCGGCGCGGCAGTCGGCTACGCGCTGAGCGGCGGGCGCGTCCTTGCGGAGCTCATGTACTGCGATTTTATAGGACGCGCCGGCGACGAGATCTTCAACCAGCTCTCGAAGTGGCAGTCGATGTCGGCGGGAGTGCTGCGGATGCCCGTCGTGCTGAGAGTGAGCGTCGGAAGCAAGTATGGCGCTCAGCATTCGCAAGACTGGACCGCTCTCACCGCGCACATTCCCGGACTGAAGGTCGTCTTCCCGGCCACGCCGTATGACGCCAAGGGATTGATGTCCGCGGCGCTGAAGGGGAATGATCCCGTGGTCTTCTTCGAGAGCCAGCGGGTGTACGGGTACACGGAGATGTTCAGGGACGAGGTGCCTGCGGGCGATTACACCATTCCGATCGGACTTCCCGACGTGAAGCGCGTCTTCGTTCCACACCCGATCCAGGATCGCGTAACACACCCCAGGTCAGCATTGCTGGGCAAGCCAGAAGTGACACCCGGCGTGCCCTACATCACTTCGACGTTGCAGCAGGCCGCGAGTACACGCATGGGATTCAGCGTCAAGAAGACGATGATGCTGGCTCAGCGTCTCTACGAAGCCGGTCACATCACGTATATGCGGACCGATTCGACCAACCTGTCGCAGGAAGCGATTGGGGCGTGCCGCGAATTGATTGGCCGTCGTTTTGGGGATCGTTATCTCCCGCAAGCACCCAATGCCTACTCGAACAAGAACGGCGCGCAGGAGGCCCATGAGGCGATCCGGCCCACCCAGATCGATCTTGTGCCCGAGCGACTCGAAAAGAGCCTCAACAAGGACCAGTTCCGCCTCTACGAACTAATCTGGCGTCGCTTCCTCGCCAGCCAGATGACTCCCGCCGAGATCGAGCGGTTCGTCCGTGATTGTCGTAACCCGTATGATCTCTTGGTGACCGCCGATGTGGCGTCGCTGCTGGACCTAGGTGCGGGCGATCTTTCGTTTGCCTGTGAGCTGGTGGAGCAATATCTGCCTCGTCTCGCTCAACAACAGAAAAGGCTGACGGTGCACTGCATTGATCGGCTTCAGCCTGGATCCAGCCTTGGGGGAATCTTGCACGCCGAAGAAGGCCGTCTGGAGAAGCTCCGACAGTGGACCTCGCCGCATCTGGAGTTCAAGTTTTGGGGTGACCAGGACATGTTCGAGTTGGAGCAACTCAAGAACATCTGGCCACGCTATACGATGGTGACCTGCCACGCCCCTGCCACCCCAACCTTCGCGTATGAACCCACCCGCGTGTCACCATCGATCATCGAGCAGCATCTGAGACGGACCAAAGGTGAGTATCGGATCGTCCGGGCTGGCGGAGAACGAGCCCTGGAAGTCCTACATGGCGGACGGGTGCTGCTGTTCCCACCCTGGAAATTTGAGGTCCGAGGCCCACTCGCCCTCCTGGACCTTCTCTCGAGGCGTGGCAAACTCTGCGTGTTGTCAGCGGTGGATACAGAGGTGTTCTGGGAGGTGCTGTCTCAACTCGTGGCAGACCCCGCTGCTCGCCCACCGGATGTGGTCTTGAGTCCGGCTATGGCCGCCGAACAGTTCGGCCCTCTGTATGCCCGACTGTCCGAGCTCCAGCCAGGTGAGACGTGCATGCTTTCTGAGGAAGCGCCTCTGCGGCAGGACATGCCTCGCATGCTTGGAACGTCAGGCGCGGGAGCCGCTCCCTACCGGTTTCGGTACGCCGAGGTCCGCAGGGGAACTGTGTTCGAGGGCATGCCGGCGAGCCGGACTGCCCGCCAATTCACCAATATGAAGGAAGAAGCACCGCCATGGTTGCTCCTGCTTGTGCCCGACACGGCGCATCAATAATATCTTCCTGAAAAGGTTGATAAATTGACGCTCGTATAGCCCTCTGCTAGACTTTTTATATTCCCCTCCCGTGTGTCGCATTTCACAGGCTCTCCGGTATGGACGCAGCGACTAACATCCAGGCCATCCTGGCCAACATTGAGCGTGTCATCAAGGGCAAAGCCACGGTCATCGAGTTAGCCGTCACTGCCCTGCTCGCCCGCGGACACCTCCTGATCGAGGACGTGCCGGGCGTCGGCAAGACCACATTGGCTCACAGCCTGGCACGATCGCTTGATTGCTCCTTCAAGCGAATCCAGTTTACAAGCGACCTCCTGCCGTCCGACATTCTGGGAGTATCGGTGTTTCATCAGCAGAAGCAGACATTCGAGTTCAGGCCGGGTCCGATCTTCGCTAACATTGTGTTGGCGGACGAGATCAATCGGACGACGCCGAAGACACAGAGCAGCTTGTTGGAAGCCATGAATGATGCCCAGGTTTCTGTAGACAGCTTCACCTATCCCCTTCCCCAGCCGTTCATGGTAATCGCGACCCAGAATCCGGTGGAGTACCACGGCACCTTTCCGCTGCCGGAGTCGCAGCTTGACCGGTTTCTCCTGCGAATCCGCATCGGCTACCCGGACACAGAGGAGGAGCGTAAGATTCTGGAGCGGCAGCAACTCCTGCACCCCGCGGACGAACTCCAGCCGGTGCTCACGGTTCAGGAAGTGCTTGACCTCCAAAATGCCGTTGAGAAAGTGCGCCTCGACGACAGCCTCATGGATTATCTATTAGGCATCATCTCCGCAACCCGCCAGAATGAGCTGCTGGCTCTCGGTGCCAGCACGCGCGGCGCCATGGCGTTGCACAAGGCTGCAAAAGCGCTCGCCCTGGTTCGCAACCGCGACTATTGCCTGCCCGACGATATCAAAGATTTGACCGCCGCCGTCCTGTCGCATCGGGTGATGCTGAACGCCAGCCAGGGTTCCGGAGTGCGTTTCGAGGAGGCAGAGCGGATCATCGAGGATATTGTCGAGTCGGTCCAGGTTCCACTCTGAAAATAGACTTTAGCGGTCAGGACTGAGGGCTGAGGACTGAGGACTCAGGACTGAGCCCTGAGTCCTCGGACCTCAGTCCTTTGACCACTCGGAGTTTGACTGAACGCTGATCGCTGATTGCTGACGGCTTCTTATGCGTTTTGAACGAGTCCGCGCTTTCCTTCGCCGATTCTACCGTTACCGATCCATTCGGGTCACACCGGAGGGAACCCGGTTCGTCTTGTTGACGCTGGCGGTCGGCGTGGCCGCCATCAATACCGGGAACAACCTCCTCTATCTCCTTCTGGCGATGATGCTCAGCCTGATCATCATGTCTGGTCTGCTGTCGGAGCAGTGTCTCAAGCAACTTGATGTCCGGAGGCGGATGCCGGAGCACATCTTCGCCAACCGCCCCGCGACGGTCTCCCTCACGGTCGTCAACCGCAAGCACCATCTTCCAACATTCTCGCTGCGAGTCATGGACGTGATTGATGGGACTGATGTTGATCGCGGCATCCACTTGCTTCACCTCGCGCCCCGAGCGTCCGCGATGCACTCCTATCCGATCTTGGTGCCGCGGCGGGGCCTGTATCGGATTCCGCAGATCAAGCTGCTCACCCGGTTCCCATTCGGCCTGTTCATCAAGGCAGCGACTTTTCCAGTCAGCTCAGAAGCGGTCATCTATCCAGAAATCAAGCCCCTACCGTCCTCGCTCGTCTCCGAGTTGCCGGGGCTGGGCCATGACCAGCCGACGCCACGCCGAGGTCCTGGGGTGGCGCTGTACAACCTGCGACCGTACCGCACCGGGGATGATTCGCGAACCATCCATTGGAAGACCTCGGCGCGCCAGTCCGGATTGATCGTCAGGGAAACCGAAGCTGAAGATCAACGGCGCGTGACCCTTGCCTTACCGACCACCGTTCCTGAGGAGTTCCATCACATTTTTGAACGAGGCGTTGGCTTGACCGCTTCATTGGCCTCCTTTTTCCGTGAACGCGGCTATGCCGTTCGTGCGCTTGTGGGCTTTGTGGAAATTCCGTACGGGGTGGGGGAGGCGCACTTCTACCGCGTCCTTCGCGCCTTGGGCCTCTGTCAGCCGGTGGCGGTTTCAGCCCAGAGCAAGCTGCCGGAGGGATTCCGGACACTTGGAGAACGGACGATGCTCGGGGAATTGACGATCGCGGTCCTGTCGTGGCCCGACCCGAAGATGACTGCCGCGTGCCGGGGTGTGAGCCGAGTCGTGCTTGCGTCAGAATATTCATGAGGCTGGGATGAACCTTGAGCGCTCATTTCGGTTGAGCTCCATCGTGATGGTGGCCTCTGGCTTCACCGGCCTGTGTCTCACCGGCGAGCTCCCGCTGGTCTTGATCATCCTTGGGTTTGTTGCCCTCGTGGTGAATGTCGCTCGGCTAGGCGGCTCTGGCGGGGAGCAACTTCACCTCGACCTCTCACGGGAGACCTGGAATGGTCTCATCATAGTCGCGTTTGTCTTTTTTTGGATTGACCTGCTTTGGATCTCGGGGGACCTCCTCCAAGCCGGAGTTCATTTTCTCGTCCTGTTGATGGTGAACAAGCTGTTCACTCTGCGTACCCGCTCGGATTTCTTGCACCTGTACGCGATCAGTCAGATGGAACTGTTGGCCGCGGCGGCGCTGACAGTGGAGCTCTGGTATGCGGCCGTGTTTATCGTCTACCTGCTGGCCGCGATCTGGACTCTGTTGCTCTACCACTTGCGGCATGAGGCGGAGGAGGCCCAGCTCGGGAAAGACTGGGGCACGCGACCCGAGGATTCCTCGCGCACGGCAGGTCTCATCACGGCCAGATTCTTTTGGTCCACGAATGGCATCGCCTTGGGTGCGTTCTGTCTCACCCTGATCATTTTTTTCATCACGCCGCGTATCGGTGTGGGGTTCTTCCAGAAAAACCGGGCTGAGCTGATCCGAACAACGGGGTTCTCGGACAAGGTGGACTTAGGTGTGATCGGGTCGGTCAAGCAGGATTCCACCATCGTCATGCGCGTCGAGTTTCCAGATGAGAAAGGGCCGTTACTGGAACAGGTCTATTTTCGGGGCGCGGCCTACGATGTGTATAACGGACGCTCCTGGGCCAATACGTTTGCCCGGCGCCGCGATCTGCTCCTGAGGTCGGACGGAGTCTTTCATGTCACGAATACGGTGTCCACAAGGGCGGCGGCGACCGGACTCCGTCAGGTCATTCTCGTCGAGGCGCTCGATACTCCCGCGCTGTTCGGCGTCCCGTTTGTGGACTCCATCGAAGGGAACTTTCGGGTTGTGTTAGCCGATGGCATGGACAGCCTCTTTTTGCGCTATCCGCCCGCGTCGCGGTTCCAGTATACCGCCCGCTCGATACCGAATCGTGTTGCGCCTGAAGATCGCATCTCGACGTCTGTGCGGTACCCCGACGCAATCCTGGAGCATTTCCTGCAACTCCCGGACATAACTCCCCGCGTGCCGGCGCTCTCTCGAGAGGTGACCGAAGAGGCCCGGACGCCGTTCCAAATGGCCGTCGCTATCAAACAGTACCTCCGTGGAAACTATCGCTACAGCCTTGATGTGGGCATGAGCGCGTCCGCCAGTCCGATTGAGGATTTCCTCTTCACACGGAAGACGGGCTACTGCGAGCATTATGCGACCGCGATGGTCGTGATGCTGCGGACATTGGGGATCCCGGCCCGGCTCGCCACAGGGTTTCTCCCCGGCGAGTGGAATGACTTTGGAGACTATTATACAGTCCGTCAGCGTGATGCTCACGCCTGGGTCGAGGTGTATTTTCCTCACTCCGGGTGGGTCACCTTTGATCCAACACCGAGCGAGTTCGTCTCTGTTCCCAATCCCGTCTGGACCAGGGTCGCCAGGATTCTCGATTCACTCAGACTGAAATGGGACCGGTTTGTCATTCAATATAGTTTCCGCGATCAAATTGCAGTGGCGCAGGGTCTCCGAAACCAGACCGACAGAGTGCGGGAGGAAGCCTCCGTTTGGCTGGCCACGGTGCGGCGCTGGGTCACCGAGTTGCGAGCGGGGGTGGTCGGGCATACGCCTCCCTACTTGTGGCCGCTCCTCGGCTTGGTTGCGGTTTGCGCGGGACTAGTCGGGCTCTATTGTTTGGTCAGGAATCGAGGGGCTCTGAAGCCGGGTGGAAGATCTTCGAGACTTCAGAGCGCGGAGCAGCGAACCATTGTCCGCCTCTATAGCCAGATGTTACGGCTCCTCACCGCTCGCGGGATCTCCAGAACCGTGAGCTCGACACCGCTGGAGTTCGCCAGATCGGTCGCGCAAGAATGGTCTATGGCCAGTCGGTTTGTTGATCCTGTCACGCAGCTCTATTGCCGTGTCAGATTTGGGCAGAAGGCCCTTTCACCCAGTGAGCTACAGCAGGCGAAGGAACTGCTGGCCGGCCTGCGTACTGTGCGGAGATAGGAGCTCCTGATGGCGACCGTTGCGCTGGGGTCACAGCCTCGCCAGCTTCATAAAGCTGCAACTATTACGTTGCTACCTCTGCTTCCAAACCGTATACTGAGTCTACCGCTCTTCTGGGAATTATCAGTATCCTAGAAATTTCTTAGATACCAGAACATCTTGGAGGGCTCAATGAGTGATGTGCCCTGTCAAGCAATCTGGTGGCGAGCGGACTGTGAGGTTGAGAGTGATTTGTTCTTAGAAAGTCAATCCCAGTTATTCACGGTGCCCCATCGATGGCTCGTGCCTCGGGGGCAGCCCCAGCCGTACGATCCTTTCGATTTTTATTATCCTGCCAAAGAAGCACAGAAAGATCATCGGTCTCTCCCCTACCTGTTTACCGATCTTTGCCCTGATAACCCAGAGCAAGTGAGAAGCTTTTGCAGTCGGTTTGGAATCACCGGACCGTTTCAGGATCTCACGTGGCAGAAGTGGAACCAGGGGAGCAGGGACCCCAGCGCAACACAGCTTGAGTGGGGCCACTTGGCGGGCAACCCCGATCGCACGGTTTTGAGGCCGATGGCATTAGCGGAGATCGAGAAGGCATGGTGTAAGTTCAAAAACTTTATGGTGGCAGCTCAAAGCGTCAAGCAGGATAAGCTAGCAAGCGGTTGGATTACGGATGATGAAAGCACCTATAGGCTGCATGGTTGGTTGAAGCCTGCCTTCGACGTCAGCCACGGGAGTGGACAATTGGAAGGGTGGGCATGGGCCGTGCCAAGCACCGTGGGAGAGGCTCGCCAGCTGCTCGAACACATGTTCGCCGAGGTGTGTGGGCGCACTCGGGCACGAATGGCCTGGCATCGTCAGCGTCAACAGTGGGTGTGGACCTGGGAGAGCCTGGACCTGATCAGCCTCATGTATGTGATGGTGGGGATGGATCTCCAGGGTCCGGGGTGGATCCGTTCGTGCGATGGGTGCGCGCGGATCTTTCTGGCCGGGCGAGCGGACAAGCAATACTGCTCATCCGAATGTCAGAACCGAACGAAGGCCAAACGCTACTACCACGAAGTCGGTCGGGAGAAGCGAGCTGAGCACGGGGGTAAACTTCCGTAATACGCTGCTTGGCCCCGCGCTTGCTCCAGGGTCAATCGTGGCCTTTGAAATACAAAATCTGGTTGATCCGGTAGAAGTCGCGAAACTGATCTGGCTGGATGTGCTGGGAGTGGGGCATTCGCCCGTCAAAGATCACCAGTCGGTTGGGGTGCATATCAGGGAGAGGAGCTCCCAGAACTCGTTGCCGTCGTTGATGTACACGTTCTCCCGCATCGCGCCGTTGGGGTTAAAGATCACGGTGTTGATGAACTCCGCCTACCCGTCCTCGCGTTTCAGGGCCGCGGTGTTCATCCCGTGCTGCTGGGCCAGTTGGATCACATCGGAAGTCATGGCGATCGGCAACCGATCGAGGCCGGTGGGGCGGTGGCGGTAGAGCCCGGTCCCGCCCGAGCATAGCGCTTCAGGGTTGAGATAGACCATTGCGGTGACGCCTTGCTCGAGGTGCGGTTGTCGCTGCCGGGGTAGCCACCAACAAGTGCTTGGGCCTCGTGGTAGTAGAGATTGAGTGCCAGTTCGCCCACCTGCTGGGGATGACGGTAGAAATTATCCGCCAGCAAGACCTTATGCTTGCCCGGACCAACATGCTCGACTCTCACCTGGCAATCCGGATTGACCTCGAGGATCTCTTTGCTCCAGAGCATCGCAAGTGACCTCCGCTGCCTGTGCTATTTCTAACCAGCAAGGTTGTCCCGCCACGAGACACGAAGTCACTTGGTCCGCTCTCCACTGGCGCACTCTCCCAACGTTCTCAGGACTTCAAAATTATCCGTCAGTAGTAGCCCCCTGGCTACCTCGTCAATCGTCAACCGTCAATCGGGGAGTCGTCAAGCGCGGCGGGCCTTCAGTTCCGTTTGGTTCTGACGGTTCACGAATGACGGATGACGGTTTTCCCGGGCGGCAACGATCCCGCGAAGGTGTAAGATTATCGTGAGGACATGAAAGAGGGGTCCGGTATAGGGCGAGGAAGGGAAAACGTTGGAGCGGGAAAGGGGATCTGACCCCCTGCCCGTCGCCTTAGCAAGGCAAACATCCCAGGCAGTAACTGAATGGGACTGACTGGTCTTACATGCTACGTGTTCATTATAACTCAGCAGATTTTGATAGTCTGAATAGTGCCTATGTTTTGATATGGGATTGCCCCAGCCTGCGAATAGGAACTAAAGCCTGGTCCGAACTGGGACCACACGGGGACCAACCTTGCTCTTTGATTCCGGGGCCTTCCCAGGCAATCATGATTGCCGAATTCACGGTTCGGGATTGAGGTCCTGCCCCTGCTTCAAGGCAAGGCTCCATGGTCAATCCAGCCTTCATTCAGGCAAGGTCGCAGCATCGCGCCCAGCACGATCCGGATCGCTCGTTCAATTCCTCCAAGGTTACGCGTCATAGCAGCACCTCTTGTTAGCCCTTTGACCCGCCTTGGCAGACGGGCCTTACGCTTAGGTCCCACCCAGGCTGGCAGAGTACCTGGTACTGTAAGACCTCCATCGCCCTATGGGGTGGTACGCACCAAGCCATCTACTGAATGGAATTTGCATTCTTCTTATCCGCACTCGTACCGGTAGCGGTCACAGCAGTTGAAGAACCATGCGCCTGAACGCGGCATAGTAGGCATCCGACGTATAGCCTTTGGCGATTCCAATGGAAGTCTGAGAACCGTATTCGGCCAGTCCAGACTCGAGATTCTCGATATAGAAGAGGGCTGACATCAAAGATTCCGGACTTATGTCGGGCAGTTCGACTCCGTTTATTCCCGGACGGAGCATATCAACACTGGACCCGACCGACCGCGCGGAAATCAACAGCATTCCGCTGGCCGCCGCCTCACATAGAACGGTCCCCCAGTGCTCTTCGCGGGAAATCAATATGAAGCAGCGCGCATTCCTCATCCGTTCGGAAGTCTGTTCCGCTTCCGCAAACCCTGCGTAGATGACTCCTTCACCCCGGCACCGCTCCCGGAGCGGTCCCTCACCCAAGATTCTCAGATTCCACTTCCCACCCGCTCTACGATACTTCGTAAAACCGTCCAAAAGGACATCTATCGACTTTCTTTTAATTAACTGACCAACGAACAGGAATTCAGACGCTCGAGTATCCAATGGACCACCGGGCCGATAAATCCCTTCATATGCCCCGTAATATCCCACGTATATTCTGTCCGCCGGCATCCCGAGGAACCTCATCAAACGCTGCCCGGACCTCCCCGGAACAAACGCAGCATCAAAATGTCGGCGTAGAAAAAGCCGGAACCAGATCGAGCCAATAGCCTGCAGCAGAGTTCCCTTGAATTGGTGATCCACCGTAACCACGACCCTGGCGCCGAAGTTCTTTTTCATGTACCGGTCAAAACGCAACCACCCGCTATGGTACCAACCGGTGTGGATGATCAGGTTGCGATCGGTATACAGTTCCCTACGCTCCCAAATCTCATCCGGTTCGGAAAGCCACTCGATCTTCCCTCCCATTTCCTGTTCCAGACCGGAAAAGGGAAGCAGTGGCCGCGTCGCAAGCACCACAATATCATCGCCGTAATGCTCTACCACCTTTTTGATCAGCACCCCACACGGTGGGAAACCCTCCCAGAAAATTAGCGGCCGAATTCTATTGACCTTCATATCTGACCCTAAACAGCCCGGTGTTCCGGAAACCAACGAGTACTAGCGCGTGCCGGGCACATGCGCATGCTCAGCAATTTCATAGCCCCTGGAAACCCGCCTCGGGTGCAGTACGGCAGGAATAATGAGAAATGCAGCTACGAGCATCACCGGAGTGGGTAGATGGGAACCAAAACCCGGTGCAAGCACTAGGAGAGACGCACCTACTTTCATATTCTTCTTGACCCGCGCGTTCATCCCAAGAATTACGAGCGAAATACTAACGATGATGACATATGGATTAAAAGTTGGGTCTTCGTGGAATTGAGTGGGTAGAATTGAATGCCTGATTGCATGACCTCTGTGCTGGACAAGGGGTTTGTGAGTTTTCCCCCAGGAGAAAATGTGGCATGATTGACGGATGCGAACAGTACGACGACTTGCTGATACGTATCGGTTCCCTGGATGTCGTCCCCGGGCCACCGTCCGGGGTGTCTGTGGTGATCCAAAGGTCCGTGTCCTCCAGCTCCAGCGGCGAAACAAAACGGTCTGCGGCACCTGCGGCCACGTGCATCAGGCGTT
>JACZQN010000078.1 GCA_022545705.1 Nitrospirota bacterium
ACTGAGTGGCGAGCCCGCCCGCCCGCCTGCATGCAGCAGTAACCGCATGCAGGCTTGTCGCAGCCGCGAATCCCGGGTACCCGTTGCTCTGTGAGATGCAACGGGTGAACAGCAGAAGTGTTCATGAATAATGCGGGCTAGGGCATCGTGAGCCATTGCCATTGACGAGCGAGGCCCTGGTTTTTCCGGCGGAATCGGGCTTGACCAACGTCCAGCCTGGGCCATAGAATTGGCGGGTCCCGAACATCTGAGCGGTCGTCTGGAGCCTGACCGATCGGCCAGGCTGAAGTTTGTGTCGCGATGAAAATCGAATATTCAAAGGGCCAGCAAGCGAGCCTCGAACTGATTCAACTTCAGCGTCAGAGCGCTGAAGCTTCGAGCGGCCGGAAGATGAAGGTCATGCTGGTTTTCCCCCCGGACTGGTATCCCTCCGAGCCGTACCTGAGCCTGCCCACGCTCACCGCTGTCCTTCGCGCCGCCGGCCACCACGTGATCCAGAAGGACGTCAACCTCGAAATGTATGACTGGTACTTTAGCGAGGATTTTCTCCGACGCGTGCTGAGAAAGGTCCCGCAGCAGCTCGACCGCCTCAGGAAGCTCGCGAAAAGGCGGGAACTGGAGGAGTGGGAAACAGACCTCCAGCTCGCCTTGTGCGACCTCACGCGGGATCGGGTCGCGGAGCTGACCCGGAAGGCGGAGCAGGCGACGCAGATCGTCAGAGGCCGGGAATTCTACGATGCCGACAGGCTCGAATGGGCCATCAACGTGTTCCGAGAGGTGACGTCGACGATTTCCTTGGTATACGCCCCCGCGCGGATCTGCATGCCGCCGATGGAAACTGACCTCTCGTACAAGGTCTACGTGTCTTCCGAGGTCCTGGATTCGGTCCAGGATACGCAGGTGAACGTGTATCGCGATGTGTTCGAGCACATCCTGAAGCCGGCGATCGCCGCCGAACAGCCTGATGTGATTGGGATCTCGATCGTGTTGCAGCAGCAAGTCTTCTCCACCATGACGTTTTGCGCGCTGATCAAGGAGCACTTCCCAGACATTCATGTCACGATCGGCGGCAATACGGTGACTCGCCTCCGTGACGTGTTACCGACTACGCCAGACCTCTTCGCCCTGTTTGATAGCGCCGTGGTGTACGAGGGTGAGACCGCCTTTCTCCAGCTTGTTGAGGCAGTGGGAGCCGGGCGTGAGTTGGCCAACATTCCGAACCTCATCTACCGTGACGCCTCGGGGATCCACACGTCGCCCCTCACGTATGCCGAGGATATGGTCTCACTGCCGCCCCCGGATTTCACGGGGCTTCCGCTTGAGCGCTACTTCCTCCCGGATCGCATCCTCCCGTACCTAGCCACCCGAGGATGCTATTGGGGCCGGTGCGAGTTCTGCGACCATGGGGAAGGGTACACGGCCGGCTACCGGACGAAGAAGATCGACCAGATCATTGAAGAGATCAGGCAACTCAAGGACCGATACAACGTTCGGCACTTCCATTTTACCGACGAGTCGTATCCCCCAGCCTTGTTCCGAAAGCTCTGCCGCCAGCTTGTCGAAACCAGCCTGGGTATCATCTGGACCACGCACATGAGATTTGAAAAGGGCTTGCTCGACGAGTCTGTGTGGCAGGATGCGCGTGCCGCCGGATGCAAGTATATCCACATGGGCTACGAGTCCGGCGACGAGCGGGTGCTCAAGCTCATGGACAAAGCGATCACGACCGACGTCATTCGGAGAAGCCTCGAGCTGTCAGCCAACGCGGGCGTCTGGAACCATATCATGGGCTTTTTCGGGTTTCCCGGAGAGAAAAGAGAGGACGCACTGTCTTCCATTCGGTTTCTTGAAGACAATAAGGAACTCGTGCACTCGATCGGGTTTGGCACCTTCGATCTCAGCAAGCACACACCCGTCGCGAAGAATCCCGACAAGTTCGGAGTGACTCCATACATTAACCCCGAGTGGGATCTGGCCTTGGACTATTACTACACGGTCAAAGAAGGGTTGAGCGTCGAGGAAGCGGAACGGGTCTTCGAAGAATTCGAACAGAACCACTATCCGGGTTGGGATTTGCGGGTCTTCATCCGCGAGTACATCTTCCTGTACGTGGCCCATTTTGGCACGAACAAGTTGACGGCTCTCCAATTTAACCCCTCCCAGGCTGGGGCGGTCGAGCCCGGCAGCATCGAAGCGAAGGTTTGCTGACGCGCGAGCGCGAAAGGTTTGGCATGGATTCCCTGATCCGAATCGATGGTCAGACGGCACAGAAGGCGGGAGATGCGCGCAAGCTGAAAGCGATGCTCCTGTTCCCACCTGAATGGGTTCCCACAGCCCCCTATCTTGCGCTTCCCAGTCTGACAGCGGTTTTGCGGCAGCATGGCCATGAGGTGATCCAGAAGGACGTCAACATTGAAATGTACGATCATTTCTTTGGCGACGACTTCCTGGTCTGGGCCAAAGCGCGGATGGCGATGCAGCTCCGGGAGTTGGAGACCCGAGAAGCTACTGGGTGGCTCACGGACCAGGAAGCCGGTCAGAAAGCGTGTCTCCAAGCCAAGTCCGACCTTGATGTCTTCGAGCTGGCTGAGCACGCGCAAGTGGCCAAGCGGATTGTCCGCGGGGAGGAGTTCTACCTCGCCGACAAACTCGAATGGGCGCTGAACACCTTCCGCGAGATCATGCAATATATTTCGGCCGCGTACTATCCCGCCTCCATCGTGTTCTATCCGCTTGAGAGCAATCTCGGCTATCGGCCAGGCGTCTCACGCGAAGTGCTTGCGTGCCTGGACGATGACCAAGTCAATGTGTACCGGGACGTTTGCCGGCAACTGGTCCTGCCTTCCGTCAGCAAGGACGCGCCGGATGTCGTGGGGGTCTCGATCGGGACCCAGATGCAGCTCTTGGCCGGGCTGACGTTCTGCAAGATGATCAAGGAGGCGTTTCCAGATATTCACGTGACCGTCGGTGGGAACGTCATCACGCGGTTGCAGGAGGAACTGCCCAAGCACGACGTGTTTTTCCAGAGCGTCTTCGACTCGGCGATTCTGTACGAAGGGGAGCACGCACTGCTCTGGCTGCTCGAAGCCCTCAGCGGTCAACGCGACAAAGCCTCGGTGCCCAATCTCATCTACAGGGATGAGGCCGGTATCCATGTGAATAAAGAGATTTATACCGAGAAGATGACGGCGCTCCCCCTGCCTGATTTCGATGGCTTCCCGCTGGACAGCTACTTTGTGCCTGTGCGGATCCTCCCGTACCTGGCCACGCGCGGTTGCTACTGGGGACGGTGCACCTTCTGCGATCATGGCCAGGGCTATTTCGACCAATACCGGGGCTTGCCGGCTCAGGATGTCGTTCAGCAGGTGAAGGCGCTGAAGGACAAATACCAGGCGGAGCATTTTCTCTTCGCCGACGAATCTTATCCCCCTGCGCTGTTCAAGAAAGTGATCAAGCTGTTCGTGGAGCAGGATCTCCGGATTAAGTGGACCACCCTGATCCGGTTTGAGGAGAGCCTCCAGGATTCCGAGCTCTGGCGGCTGGCGGCCGAGTCCGGGTGCTGCACGCTCTACTACGGGATGGAGTCAGCGAACGAGCGCGTGCTCAGCCTCATGGACAAACACGTCAAGAAGTCAGTCATCGAGAACAACCTGCGAGAGGCAGCCAAGGTCGGGATCTGGAACCACGTCATGGCGTTTTACGGCTTCCCTGGCGAGACGCGGGAGGAGGCTGAAGAAACGCGTCAGTTCCTTCTGGACAATCGCGCCAATATCCAGTCGGTCGAGATCTTCTATTTCGTGGCGTACCGCCACACCCCGATGGTCCGGAATGCGGAGAAGTTCGGCATCACCATCCACAAGCAGGAAGAGTATGACTTGCCGCTTGATTACTATTACACCTTGGATCAGCCAATCGGGATCACGTGCCTAGAGGCAATGCAGCTTTGCGAAGAGTTTTACCAGAACGACTTTGAGCCGTGGGCTGTGCGGGTGAATGCGCGAGAGCATGTCTTTCTGTATATTTCCAAGTACGGCACCAATCGGTTGCCGCAGATTTACGCGACGGCCAAGGATCGCTCGATAGACAGCGTCTCCGGCCTGGTGACATGGCCTGTGGCTCGTGGCGAGGAAGGCGAGCAGACGATGGCCCGCGTGGTCAGCCACGCGGTGTCATGATTGATAGCAGGGCTGTGGGTTCAATGCTTCCTGGTGTCAAGCCAGGTGAGGAGCAATTCATAGGCCGCGTTCACCTCCTTCGTCATCGCCTCCCCTTTCTTGTACATCTGCATGTACTTTCGCGGGTTGTTGGTTAGGTTGGCATAGCGGTGAGGATGCCAGGTCGTCAACAGTTCCCGGCGCTTCGCATCGAGCTGCTCCCGTGTCGGCGGCTCCGCCAGGCCAAACACAAGCAGGGCCGCTTGAATGTCTTCCGGTGTCACGGCTGTGTCGGGTGATGGTGTGCTGACTCGTCTTCTGCGGGCAAGTGTGGCAAACCGTCTTGCCGGCTGTCAACGCGCGTGTGAGGGGCTTGTGGCACCACGCAGTTACAAGGACCGAGTCAGCGCGAGTTCTGCGTGGACGGTAGAACAGAACGCAGCCTGACCGGAGAGTCAATCACCTATGGGCCAGCCGCTTCCATTACTCCAGCCGACGACAATCTTCCAAGGAAAGGACTATCGAGAAGTACTCAGGCGCGAGCTTGACGCGGGGAAAATTCCCATCAGCCTCGGCAAGGCATGTCCGGTGCAGTGCGAGTTCTGCTACGAGCTAGATCACTCCTATCGGGAAACCCTTGAACCTCCGAAGACAACGCAGGAAGATTGGGAATTTATTCTCGATTACATCAATCACAAACCGACGGACCCGCTGCAGTTCTGGTGCCTTGGCGGGAACGAATACATGGAGTGGACCGATCTGTTCCTCCATCCCAAGGCCATGGAGTGGGTGGAAGACTTTCTGAAGTACACGGACAAAAACATTCAGTTTTTTACCGTCGGCTTCGTGCATGTTCCCAAGATCCACGAGCTTGTGGCTCAGTACCCTGGGCGCATCAACTTTGAACTCTCAGTCATCACCCTCGGTGAATACCGGCAGAAGCTCATGCCGCACGCCCCGTCCGTCAAGCACTTGCTGAAAGTGCTGGATGGCCCGGCTGTCTCCTCGGCCAACTTCTACGCCTTCGACAAAGGCACGATGTCAGATGATGCGCTCACGATCTCGCGCATCAACCAGACTTGCGTGCTGTGGATGGGATGCCTCACGCCGGTGCGCGGGCTCAAAGAGGACACGGCCTCGCTGATGCGGCAGGGACGGACGTTCCTTCCCCAGGAGGCGGAACGCGTGTACGATGCGGGGCTGCCGAACCGGACCACGATTCATACGGAGGCCTACATTACCGCGTTTCTCAATCGGAAACGAATCGTGACGCTGTTCGACTCCTTTGGATTGGAGAAGAGGGACACGGTCGTGATGGCTGGAAGCGTGTACAGGATCTTGACCATGTACAGAAAAAACCGGGCACGGTTCTTCTTCGTTCCCAACGCAACGCTGGGCGGGGATTCGGACTGCACCGTGCTCCTCACGTTCGATGACATCGCAAGGCGCCTGACCAACGAAAAGGTCATCCATGTTCCGAAATGTATCATGCAGTCAGGGCGCGGTTCCTATACGGACATTGCCGGCGTGACGCTGGCGGAATTCATGCAGAAGACAGGCGTGAAGGTGAAGGTCCTGCACAAGATCGATACACGATTTGCCAATAAACAGCTGTACGGAAAGGGATACGTGAAAAATTACGTGGAAGACTACGTCAGAAACCCACTTACGCAATCCTACGAGGCACTTCCTCTTCCAGCCTGAGCGATTTCTGTGCGCCCGGTACTGCCGGCGTCGCGAACCCACCGCGTTGACAATGTGTGCACCGTACCCTATTGTACCGTGCGACGCTCATGAGTTCCGAACGGCGTACGCTCAAATTCTATCAGGCTGACGTGTTCACCGCAGAGCCTTTTGGCGGGAATCCGGTCGCTGTGGTGCCGGACGCAATTGGTCTGACCGACAGAGAGCTCCAGCAGATTGCCCGGGAGATGAACCTGTCCGAGACCGTGTTTGCGCTCCCTCCCACGGATCCAGCTGCGGCGGTCAAGATCCGTATCTTCACGCCGACCCATGAAATTCCTTTCGCCGGTCACCCGGTGGTAGGGACCTTTTTCGTGCTCGGCAAGCTGAACTTGATCCCGCTGAAGGAGCCTGTCACGCGACTCCTGCAGGAGTGCAATATCGGGGTGTTCCCGGTCGAATTGCGTGTCCGGGAGGGCCAGATATTGCGAGTGGGCATGAGCCAACCCAAGCCGGAGTTTCTGGGAGCGGTCGAATCGGTCGAGGATCTCTATGAGGTCGCCGATGCCCTGGGACTTTCCAAGCAGGTGATCAGCGGCACGAAGCTCCCGGTGGAAGTCGTCTCCTCCGGTCTCCCCGTCTTAATCGTCCCCGTGCGTACGCTCACCGCTGTGCGGTCGATCGTTCCCAATGTGACGGCGATCAATGCGGTCTGCGCTCGCTACGGCGTGAATGGGATCATGGTGTTTACAACGATGACCGTCGAGGAGTACGCGACCGTCCATACGCGCATGTTCGCGTCGCCGATAGGAATCGTGGAAGACCCTGCGACGGGCAGCGCGAGCGGGGCCTTAGGCGCTTATCTGGTCCAAAACGGTGTCGTGGAAGTCGGACCCACGACGGAGATTGTCGCTGAACAGGGATACGAAATGGATCGGCCATCCCGGATTGAGATTCAGGTCGAGTCGGATGACGATGCGATCCAAGAAGTGAAGGTTGGTGGACAGGTCGTGATGATCTTGGAGGGGACCCTCACCTTTTAAAAAAGAAGCGAGCAGGAACCGGCGTGGAAGGCGTGAAGCGCGAACTCGACCCCCTGCGCCCCGAGCCTTACACTGAACACTGAGGGCTGTGTGCTGACAGCCAAGAGCCTGCGATGAAGGCGGTGGTGTTTCACGAGCATGGGGGACCGGATCGGCTCCGATACGAGGAGGTGGAACCCCCTCGCGCGGCTTCCAACGAAGTGGTCGTGCGTGTCAAAGCCTGCGCACTCAACCACCTCGATATTTGGATTCGGCAAGGCATTCCCACCTATACCATTCCCTTGCCCCACATCTCCGGGTGTGACGTGGCCGGCGTCATCGAGCAGGTGGGCGGGGAGGTGTCCCACGTGAGGGTGGGAGACCAGATCTTCGTTTCCCCCGGGTTGAGCTGCTGGCACTGTAACCTCTGTTTGGCCGGCCGCGATAATCAGTGCCCCTCGTATAAGATTTTAGGCGCGCAGGTGAACGGCGGCTTCGCGGAGTTCGTCGCCGTGCCCGGACGGAACGTCACCCCGATCCCTGGAACGCTCACCTTCGAGCAGGCGGCGGCGTTCCCTCTGGTCTCAGTCACCGCCTGGCACATGCTGTTCAGCTTGGCGGAGCTCCGTCCCGGCGAGGAGGTCCTCATCATGGGGGCTGGGAGCGGTGTGGGCAGCATGGCCGTGCAGATGGCGAAATTGGTCGGTGCGCGGGTGATCACCACTGTCGGATCTGATGAGAAGAGCGCAAAAGCTCAGGCGATTGGTGCGGATGAGGTCATCAATCACACATCTGAGGATGTCGGGAAACGGGTGAGGACGCTCACCGGAGGGCGTGGGGTTGATGTGGTGATTGAACACATCGGGCCCCAGGTCTGGGATCAGTGCCTCGTGTCGTTGGCCAAAGGCGGTCGGCTGGTCACCTGCGGTGCGACGACGGGCGGGGAGGCCAAGCTGGATCTCCGGGCATTGTTCTCGCGCCAGTTGACCCTCAAGGGTTCGTACATGGGGACCAGGGCCGAACTCTTGAAGGCTGCGGAATTGTTCGGGCGCGGGAAGCTCAAGCCGGTTGTGGACCGAGTCTTCCCGCTCTCTGAAGCGCGGTTAGCACAGGAGTATCTATTGAGTCGAAAACAGTTCGGGAAAGTGGTTCTTGCGGTCGGGTAATTGTGGACTCTAACGTGAGGAGAGAGGGCTGCGCATGGCGACTTTAGTTCAAGTGATGCGGAGGGAACTCAAAACCATTGCTCATCATGTGCCGATCAGAGAAGTGGCAAAGCGGATGCGGGATGAGCGGGTGGGGGCACTCTTCGTAGAACAGAACGGGGAGCTGGTCGGTATCGTGACCGAGACCGACGTGGTTCGACGGGCGGTGGCGGAGGACCTCGATCTCGGTTCGCTAAGAGCCCAGAGCATCATGACCGTTCCAATCGTGACCATCGAGTCCATCCGGACCGTTCAGGACGCGCACGATATGATGGGGGATCTGGGAGTCCGTCACCTCGGCGTGACAGAACAGGGCAAGCTGGTCGGAGTCGTATCTGTCCGGGATCTCCTGGTCTATTTCAAGCGCGTGTCGGAGCCGAAAATCACACAGGATTAGTCCGGGCCTGATCACGTCTTGCTGATTTCCCGGACCATATGCCCAAGCTCTGGCAAAATAAGTTTTTCCATGGCGAGCCGGACGGCGTTCTCCGATCCGGGCATCGAGATGACGATTCGTCCCCGATACATGCCGGCCGTCGCCCGGCTCATGATGGCAGGTGAGCCGATGTCTAGGTAGGTCAGGTAGCGAAAGATCTCGCCAAAGCCGTCCAGACGTTTCTCCAGGAGACCATCTACTGCTTCGAAGGTCGAATCCCGCCGGGAGATCCCGGTCCCGCCGTTGATGATAATCGCCTGCACCGCGTCGTGGTGCGTGGCGGCCTCGAGCCGTGACTTGATCTCGCTCGGCTCATCCTTGACCAGATGATAGGCGACGACGTCGTGACCGTGCTCCTTCAGCAGCCGCATGATCAGTTGGCCGCTGGTGTCAGTCTCGGGCGTGCGGGTATCGCTGCAGGTCATGACGACACACTCGACTCGCCTTGGCGCGTGTTCCTTATGGGTGTGGTGGGCACTGCCGCTCACGGCTGAGGGCTCTGGATTATCAACCCCAAACTGAGTCTGGCTTGAGTGCTTCGACAGGGTTGCCTTTGCCGATGTGTTCATCCAAAATCCTCGGGACATCCGCTTCCTTCACCTGTGCGTACCAGATCCCGTCCGGATAGACCACCAGGGTCGGTCCCTGCTCACACGGTCCCAGGCAGCTTGAACTGGTCACCAGCACGTCCCCTGGCTGAAATCCCCGTTCGACCAGTCCGATATTGAAGGCCATCAGAATACCGGCGGCTCCAGCCGCTCCGCAAGACGGCTTCGGATGCCCAGGTGGGCGGGAATTGGTGCAGACGATGATATGGTACCTTGGCTTCGGCATATGAACTCCTTCCGTGCTCTTGCCAGTGAATCTTGATTGATCAGGGCGAACGATCGGCTCATCAGCGTTCGTCCCGATGCACTGACCGCGCGTGCGCTTATCGTGGCATGAAAGACTGCCACATTTGGAGGCATTCGTCTGGAAGCTGCCAGTGTTTGACGCCCTTGATCACCCAGTCGAGATAATGCTCTTTCGGCTTAAACTTGCCGATCGGGGTAGCGGCATGGGTCGTCACAAGTACTTTCTCCTCCTCCTCGGTGACCACCGTCACGGGCAGATGGTGGAACGTGCCGGCGGGCACATCCCCTTCAAACTCATCGAGCAGCTTGAGGTCCTCCTCCGTGATCTCGAGCACGATTCCCCACACCCGTTCCCCCGGTGAGGGTCTCACGCTGCCCAACCCACATCGCCACTGGGAGGACCACCGGCAAAACTGAATGGTATGGTCGGGGAGGTAGGCCTTGCAGACCAGTTGGTGCTCCGGGGCTCGTTTTTTGAGCTGCGTCGGATTGAGGTTATCGGCGTACAGGAAAAATTTCATCGTTGCCAGTGTGTCACGTACCCCTGCTCGGCAAGGCGGGCTAGTTGTAGCACACGGGATTGCGGTGTTGTCAAGTACACTGCGTGCACGATCGCCCGTGACAGGAGGACCAGCTAAGCCGGAGTCGTGCGATTGACTTTTCTTTTTCGCCGACGATATGCTGTCGATGATGCAAGTCCGTCGTACGGCATTGGTCGGGGGTATCTCAGGCCTTGTCATGTGGGCCTGGGTTGTCTGGCTGTCACCGGTGACCGAGGCTGCTGTCTTTTATAGTTGGATCGATTCCTCCGGCACGGTGGTCATGACAGACGATCCAACCCGTGTGCCCCTTTTAGAAGAGCGGAGCGCGGTTCGCGTGCATCGTTTCCTCGACGAGGCCGCGGCTCCGTCGCGAGTCGAGGATTCCGTTGGAGACTCTGACCGTTCCGATCGTGCGATGACCATGGAGAGTCCGGCGGTGAGCCGCACGGCGTCGGAGGAACCGCAAAGGACACGGGAACCGAGTCCCGTGGATCCAGCCGAGCTTGCCCTGCCGACCGTTGTGCTTGAGCCTCCTGACGATGCGGTCCAGGTCAAGTATACGTGGGTACCGTTTAAGACACCGCTCCTCTTCGGCCTGAAACCGGTTCACGGATTCTGGTGGCACCCTGGTTCGCGTACTCCGCTGGAGGCGTTCAACCGTTTTCTTACCCGGCGCTCGGAGCGGGCC
>JACZQN010000141.1 GCA_022545705.1 Nitrospirota bacterium
CCACGAGGGAGCGTGTACCTCCTGACTCAAGACGGGGGTTCCTATGGAGTTACGTCGTTTCCAGCGCCTTCCGCTTCAATGCCCCATTGCGCTCTGGGCAAACGGCCGCAAGGAAGAAGGCAAAATCGTCGATCTCTCAATGTCAGGCTGTGAGGTCGAGAGCAACAAGAGTCTACGACAAGGGCAAGAGTTGTCGGTGCTCCTCCACATTCCTGATGGTAAACCACCGCTGGAGATAAAGGTGGCGCTAGTGCGGTGGTCACGCGGACAGCAGTTCGGACTGAAATTTCTGACCATGGAGCCTGACCAGCAGGCACGCCTCCGCCGCTTTGTCACCGCCCTCGAAACGGGGCCGAGTCACTAAAGCTCACATGCATTCCATCTGACCAAGCAGGTGTGCCGGACATGATCTGGGGAGTGCGGTGGGGGGAGCCCCTGGCGATCCGGCAACGGCGGCTTGATGCGTGAGGGTGCAAACAAGGTTGTACCTTGTGCCAGCAGCCCAGTCCTCCCGTGAGGATCCCTTGGACTTACGCCAACATCTGCGCTATCTCATTCACTGCGCCATCTCGTTGAAGGTCAACAATCACGACGAGCAGGGGACCCTGGTCAACCTGTCAATGTCAGGATGTGGGGTGGAGGGCAACGAGAGCTTTCAGGGTGGAGAACTCCTGACCGTGGTCGTCCATCTCCCTGATGGCAATCCACCGATGGAGATTGCCCTGGCCAGAGTGCGATGGGTACGTGGAGACAAGTTCGGGCTTCACTTCCTCCACTTGCAGCCAGAAGAGCGGGAGCGACTCCTCCGATTCATCGACGCCCTTGACGCAGGAGCGACTCACTAGATGTATCACGCAGGCATCCTGAGCGAGCAGCAAGGCCTCGACCTGTTCGCGGAGCTGCGTCAGCGCAAACACACTGCCATCCCGCCACGCAGATTCGAGATGTGAGGGTGCGGGTGAAAGGAAGGGTGAAGGCCCCTCCGTGGCCCACGCAGAGGCCACTGTTGCCAGCGTAAGGTACCCATGGAACACCGCAAACACCCACGCTATCAGTTTCAATGTGAGATTTGGTTCCCAGGGAAAGAAGAGTCCGTGGCAGGCACAGTGAGCAACCTCTCGGTGGGAGGTTGTAAGGTTGAGAGCAAGGCGAGTGTCTACATCGGCATGTATCTGGCGCTGCAGATCTGTCTGCCTGGTCAGGAGGCCACGCTGAAGGTCGACCAGGCAGCGGTGCGGTGGGCCAGGAAAGAAGAGTTCGGCCTTGAATTCATCAGCATGCGGCCCGAGGAGGAAGAGCGACTGCGCGACGTTGTCGGCAGCCTCAGAGCGGGGCAGAGTCACTAGCAGCAGCCCTCTTATTGCCAGGGTCGCTCAGCCTGGGCGGCTCTCCCGCAGTGGTACACTTCCTTTATGCGCTAGAAATCACCTATATGTCATGGTCCCCGTTGTCGAAGGCGCGACGAAATGGGTTCCTGCTGATCCAACAGGGAGATTCTCATGGAAAAACGCAAGGCCCCGCGCTTTCCGGTTCAATTCATCCTTGATTTCTTAGGCCAGTACTCGGTTGGAGCCGGAAGCGTGAGCAACCTCTCGACGACAGGGTGTATGGTTGGAAGCGATTTGGTTGTCCTCGCAGGGTGGTCTCTCAAGCTGCGCCTCTATCTGCCTGATCAGGATGCACCACTCGTAGTGGACCAGGCCGTGGTGCAATGGTCACGCGGCCTGGCGTTCGGGGTGGAATTTCTCGCCATGCAGCTGCGGGAACAGGAGCGACTCCACCGCTTTGTCAGCGCGCTCGAAACACAGCCAGGTCACTGACGGATTCCTGCAAGGCCTGCGCACATCCATCACAACCTCAGAGTAAAGCAGCCTCGTCATTGCTAGGGGATCGCTCGGCCAGGGCGATCCTTTACGAGTGGTATACTTCCTTTATGCACTAAGCGTGAGGTCCCAATGGAACGACGCAAACACCCGCGCTATCCAGTTCACTGCCCCGTGGTGTTCTCACGAGGCCGCTTCATTTGAACAGGGACGTTGATCAACGTCTCGATGAGCGGGTGGAAGATCGCCTGCAACAAGAGTCTCCCCATAGGGGCGTCTGTGACGCTGCGCATTTTTCTGTCTGATGGTCATCCCCCGCTGGAGGTCATCAAGGCCGTGGTTCGATGGGCACGGGGCAGGGAGTTCGGACTGGAACTCCTCCACCTGCTGCCGGAGGAGCGGGAGCGACTGCGCCGCTTTGTCAGCACCCTAGTCCACGCCGGGCGTTCGACCGGAACGGAGATGATCCTGGTGGTCGAGGACGACCTGACTGTGCGCGCATAGGTGCGCGAGGTGCTCACCGTATCTGGCTACCAGGTCCTGGAGGCGGCCCATGGGCAAGAGGCGCTGCGGTTGTGTTCGTCCCATACAGGAGCGATCCATCTGCTGCTGACGGATGTGGTAATGCCGGGGATCAATGGCTGGCGGCTCGCCGAGCTGGTGGCTGCGGTACGGCCTGAAACGCAGGTGCTGTTCATGTCCGGCTACCCGAAACATGCCATCATTCGCCAGGGGTCTCAGGATGAAAGGGCCACGCTTCTTCAGAAGCCTCTGGCACACGACCAACTTACGCGCGCTGTGTACGAGGTCCTGGATACACCACGCGGGGGAACCGCCTAGCGCCGTGCCACCTTCACCCCGATCCCAGGAGCCAGGACACGAGGCATTGGCATTCACAGCTTGAGAGAAGGCTGCCTGTTCGTCGGCCTCGTCCTTACCACCTTACTCCTGAGCGTCTCTGCTGACGCCCCCCGCTCCGGCTGCCACCGCCGGGAGTGTTGCCACGCCCCCGAACGTGTGCCAGGGTTGAACCCTTGGCCCTCCGCCAACCCCCGCCCGACACGATACAGGAGTCGCGCGAGCGCCAACGCACGGCCATCCCGCCACGCCGGACCGAGACGCGAGGGTGAAGCAACGATGCATCTCCGGTATGCCCATCGCTTTCCGGCTTAAAAGTTGGCGACTTCA